>JADFIT010000026.1 GCA_022566515.1 Gemmatimonadota bacterium | reverse complement strand
TTTGATCTCGACGAAGCTGGGGTCGCGCTGGCTGAGGATCAGGGTGAGGAGTTGGAAGGCGTGGCTGGGGCCGGGGCGGCGGCGGCGGACCTGGCCGG
Organism: Gemmatimonadota bacterium; assembly: GCA_022566515.1. Taxonomy (GTDB): domain Bacteria; phylum Gemmatimonadota; class Gemmatimonadetes; order Gemmatimonadales; family GWC2-71-9; genus B3T1B10. The sequence goes on along the minus strand of JADFIT010000026.1, from coordinate 30,603 downwards.
TGGACAACCAGCCGCACCCACACTTGCGGCACCCGAGGCCGCACGCGTTCTGGTTGCGCCGGCCTTACAGCAAGCGGCCGGCCGGCGCGCCGAGGGCGCCCCAGCAGTCGCGGCAGCAACGGAAGAGGAGAACCGCGTTGCCCTGCCGGCTGAAAGACAACGGCTTGTAGCCGGCGAACTCAGCGCCAAAGCTGTGGCACGAACTCTGGTGGACAGCGTACGGGCCGAGGTGCCGACCGCAGCACTCCGTGTCAGCCGAGATGCGCCGGCCGCACTGAAACGCGCTCGCGAATTGGCAGAATCAGGCCTCTTCGCCGAGGTGGAAGCTCCGGCCCCAACAGACGACCTCCTGTGGATCGCCGTGTCGCGGGACGAAGCGGAACGGAGCATCGCAAGGAAGTTGCTGCTGGTTGACGGGTTGGACGTCGTGGAAATATCGATCGCGGCAACCGAACCGAGAGCGAGCGTGCGCGTCATCCAGCTACTGCCCTCGGGAGACTCACTGGAAATCGTGCAGCAGCCGACGACCCCGGAAGTGGACCGAGTGGCTGGCGGGCTGGAGTCTCGACTTCAGGACGCCAGGGACGAGCAGGAGGCGGCGGCAAACGAAAGTGAGATCTCTTCCGTGAGCGTCATTCGTGGGGATGTGGTCGTGGAAATGCGCGGAAGGATTTCCATCGATTCTCTAAGGGTATTACTCTCCCGACTCCGCTAGACGGCGCGTTCGAATTAGGTCGGCCATCACCGACACGGCGATTTCGCCGGGCGTATCGGCTCCTATCTCCAGGCCGATGGGACAGTGGACGCGCTCCAGCGCTTCCGTCGCCACTCCGGCGCCTGCGAGAACCTTCCAAATCACGGCCCGCTTGCGCTTGCTGCCCAACATGCCGACATAGCGGGCACGCGATCCGGCAGTACGCTGGATGATGTTGGCGTCGTAGCTGTGTCCTCTGGTCGTTGCCAGGATGTAGTCGTCTTCGTCGATGGTGAGGTCGTCCAGCACGGAGTTGAAATCGCCTACTATGATCTCGTGGGCTTCAGGCACCTTGTCTTTGTTGGCAAAGTCTTCTCTATCGTCCGTGATCACCACATGGAATCCCGCATCCGCCGCGACCCGCGCAATCGCCGCCCCGACGTGACCTGCACCGAAGATGATCACCCTCGGCATGCGGGGTATCCATTCTACGAAAACCGAGTGCTCCTCATCCACCAGCACACCACCCGGCCGTCCTTCGGATGTCCCGGCCAGTGCCACCATGCGCTCGCCGGCTCCCACCACCACACGACGCCGGTCGACCAGCGCTACTTTCTCGGGCCCACCGTTCCATTTCAATCCGGTGAGAACCGTCACCGTTGACCGTGCGGCGATACCGGTAGCTACCGCGTCGAACAGCCGTGCCATCTCGGTCGAGGGAAATACCGGCTCCAAGAACAGGTCCACCGTACCTCCGCAAGAGAGGCCGATGTCGCCGGCTGCGTCTGCATTGAGAGTATGACGGGCGAAGCCCGGGGTCCCCTGCTCCAACGTCTCGAGCGCCTGCCTCACGACGTCCGCCTCTACGCATCCGCCGCCGACTGTGCCGCAGCGCCGTCCCTCGGCGGTGACGAGCATCTTCGCGTCTGAGGCCATGGGAAGCGAGCCACGCTGCCGCGCCACCGTTGCCACGGCCGCCGGAGTAGCGCTCCTGGCGAGTCGTGCGGCTTCAGCCCAGAGTTCGGCGTTTCCCCTCACGCCGCTGGTAAATCTTCGAGCCGGGCCACGGCTCTTTGCCAGAGAATCGCTGCGTCCATAGCAATACCTTCCACATCTCAATTTACACTAATACATACCTTCCCGCCTTCTTGTATCGATAGCGGCCTAAAAGGACGGAAGGACGGAAGGACGACGGGAATGCCTAATTCACATGACAATATCCCGTCTATCCTGTCCAAAAAAACTCTGCGATCTCCGCGTGCTCGGCGGTGAATACGTCACCGCAATTCGGGCCCGGAGAACTAGCGATGAAGCTTCTCCTCGGCACGCATGGTGAGCCGGGGACTGATCATGGGGAGCGACCAGGCGAACAGAGCGTAGGTAGTGAGAAACAATCCCAAGAAACCGACCGACACACCGATCTCCGGTAATCCTATCATGGGACTGTCGATCAGCGACGGTTGGACCAACAAGTAGCGCTCGAACCAGAAGCCGACGAGGCTAACCGTCAGAAAGGTGGTGAACGTGAAAATCGTGGTTTTCGACTTTACCCAGATCAATCCCCAGAAGGGGATGAAGAACACCAGGATTCCCACCGTGATAGCGAGCGGCTGCCAGTCGCCCCACAACCGCCAGAACACGAAACTCGTCTCCTCCTTCAGGTTCCCGTACCAGATGACCAGGAGTTGGCTGTACATCAGATAGGCCCAGAAGATCGAGAAGCCGAATACCAGCTTGCCGAGGTCGTGGAACTGGTGATGGTGGATGATGGCGTGCAAGCCCATCTTCTTCCGCCAATAGACCGTCATCAACCCGATCACGGTCAGCCCGGTCAGGAACGCTCCCATGAAGAAGAACGCCCCAAACAGGTTGCTGAGCCAGTACGGCGCCAGCGACATGATGAGGTCAAACGCGATGATCGTGAACAGATAGGCATAGGCCAGGATCAGCATCGGTGCGATGCGCCCGATGCGGGCGTCGTTCCTGGCCACCTGTTCGGGCGTACCCGTGAAGTCGCCGGCGATCCTCTCATACAGACGCCGGCGCCAGCCGGACACATGGTGCACCAACTCAGCGACGTCGGGTTTGATGTCGTGATACACCAAAGCGATCGTCAGGCCGAACACAACCAGCAAGGAGATCAAGTCCCTGGTAAACACCCACGGCACCGTAAGCCATAGGCCCCGAGCAGGCGTCGGATGCTCGATCCACGGGAACAGCTCGTTACGTCCGAGGAAGAGGATGAAAAAGCAGATCAACGATACGGGCAGGAAGGACACCGTCGCCTCCGCAAAGCGGATGATTGCGCCACTCCACCTACTCTTCACCACTTTTTGGATTGCGGCGAAGATGTTCGCCCCCACCGCGATGCCGGTGAAAAACAGGAAGTTCACGAGGAAGATGCGCCAACCGCGGGCGGGGTCATCGCCCGTGACCTGCAGCACGAAGATGGTCACGCCCACGATCGCCAGGATGAGCCCTGCCGCGAGCATGGGGCCGGCCGGTGCTTGGGTGCCTCTGCGGAACAGCTCCTGGTGGTTCTCGTCGCTCATTGGGCGGTCCCCTGCAAGACACGGATGTAATTCACGATGTGCCATCGGTCGTCGCCGCGGACACGGTGGCGATATCGGCCCATCAGTCCTCTTCCGTTCACGATGACCGCGAAGATGTATCCATCCGTGTAACGCCGTACTTGTTCCGTCACGAGGGACGGGAGGAATCCGCCCATGACGCTGTCGATGGGCCCATCACCGCCGCCCTGAAATCCGTGGCACAGCGCACAGAAGATGTCGTACCGGTCACGGCCTCTCTCCAGCGACTCGGCGGTTTGGAGGACTGGATTTTGAAAACGCCGTCCCATGGCTAGAATGTTTGCGGCTGTTGGTGCGAGCTGTATAGGCGGCACCAACGGATCCCCACCGGTCACCGGCACGGTTCCCTCAACCGGTTGCCGGCAATCGGGGCGGTCTTCGGCGCACCACGACTTGAGCGGCGGGATGGCGACGTGATCGTACATGCCGGTAAACCACGGCACCGATGCCACTATGTCGTCCGGTCCGGGCGCCCGGCGCCAGTCTTCGACGGAACAACCCGCCAGGAGCAGGCAGGAAGCCAGGAGAGACGCGTTAACCGATCTCAACCTTCACCTCCGTCGCTCCTGCTGCTGTGAGTAGCTGTTCGACCGCCGGCCGTCGCTCCACCGGGCATGGCACGAAGATGCCGATGTGATCGTCACTGAACCGCCCGTCAAAAGGCCCGCGTTGATTGGTACGCCATGCATGGAACGCCAATCCGACAAGCGTCGACAGCGCTCCGAACAGAATCGTCAGCTCGAACATGATGATGATGTACGGAATGACCGAGCCGATCGGCTTGCCGCCGACTACTATAGCATAGTCGTACGACATCCACATCGTCATGGCGAATCCGGTGACGAGGCCTGTGAGCCCGCCGAACAGCGTCCACAGCCGTACCGGGCTCACACGATGGGCCACCGCCTCCAAGAGTTCCTCGTTGGGTGTAGGCGAGTACACGGTGAAATCGTCGTACCCGCTTTTTTTCAGGGCTCCAATCGCCTCCGTGGCGGAGTCGATATGCCGGTAGGCAGCGAGGATGCCTCCAGGACTGGCTTTCATGACGCCCTTTTCCTGGGCATGGGAATGATCTCCTTCACCTCGGTAATGGACACGGTGGGAAAGTTCTTCGCGAACAGCAGGAACCACATGAAGAACCACGCGAAGCTACCTGAAAGGATAGCCCACTCCACCCACGTCGGGGTGTAGTGGCCCATCGCATATGGTTCGTACTCGAAGGACAGCGACACCACGATGATGACGAAGCGTTCAAACCACATTCCGAGGTTGACGAATAATGAAATGACCAACAGCGCCGGAATACAGCGGCGGATTTTCTTGAACCACAGCAAAAACGGCAAGAACCCGTTGCAGATGATCATGGTCCAGGTCGCCCACCAGTAGTCACCGAACGCACGGTTCCAGAACGACGCCCTCTCGAAGGTGTTTCCGCTGTACCACGCCATGAAGTATTCGACGACGTATGCGTAACCTACGATCATACCCGTCAAAAGCAGAAGCTTGGAAAGGTTCTCGAAGTGATCTGTCGTGATGTACCGCTCCATCCTGAACACGATCCGCAGCGGAATGAGCAGCGTGATCACCAACGCAACGCCGGAATAAATGGCCCCCGCCACGAAATACGGCGCGAAGATCGTGGCGTGCCAACCCGGCACGATTGACACGGCAAAGTCCCACGACACCACGCTGTGCACGGAGAGCACCAACGGCGTCGCCAGCGCGGCAAGATACAGGTAGGCTCGCGTGTAGTGGCGCCACTGCTGGTCGGTGCCTCGCCAGTTCAACGCCGTGATGGTGTAAAGCTTCTTGCGCCATCCCGTCGCCTTGTCGCGAATGGCTGCGATGTCGGGAATGAGCCCCAGGATCAGGAAGCACGTGCTCACAATGAAGTACGTACCGATGGCGAACATGTCCCATACCAGAGGCGACTTGAAATTCACCCACAGCCCCCGCTGGTTCGGATAGGGAATCAACCAGTAGGCATACCACAGACGTCCGACGTGGATCAACGGGAAGAGTCCGGCCGTCATCACGGCAAACACCGTCATCGCTTCGGCGGTGCGATAGACAGCGGTGCGCCATGCAGAGCGAAACAGGAACAGGATCGCCGAGATCAGCGTGCCGGAGTGAGCTATGCCCACCCAGAACACGAATGTGGTGATGTACACACCCCACATTACGGGGGGAGTGTAGCCCGCCACGCCCAGCCCCATCCTGATCTGGTAGAGAAGAGCGCCGACCCCGATCAGCAGGATCGTTATGACGAACGCGAGCAGGCCGTAGTAGCCCTTGGTTGGATTACCCAGCGTCGCCGCAACGTCGCGGGTGACATCCGCATAAGTGGGCTGGCTCGCAGGCATGCTGTCCGGCGGTGCCGTAGTCGCCATACCGGTTACGCCTCCACCGTGTTTCGTACCCGCATCAGATACCCAACTCCCGGGTCTGTGTTCAGACCCTCCAGAACCCTGTAGTTCAACTGGTTGCGGCGTGAACGAGAAACCGCCGAGTTGGGATCGTTCAAGTCGCCAAACGTAATGGCCTCTGCCGGACAGGACTGCTGACAGGCCGTCAAGATCTCTCCATCCACCAACTCCCGATCTGCAAGTGCCGCCTGATTCTGCTTGTCACGAATCCGCTGTACGCAGAAGGTGCACTTCTCCATGACACCCTTGGTGCGCACCGTGACGTCCGGGTTGAGCTGGAGCCGAAGCGGCTCGGGAAATGCAAAGGCTGGATCGTTCTCGGCGCTGTGGTCAAACCAGTTGAAATACCGGACCTTGTAGGGACAGTTATTGCTGCAGTACCTCGTACCGATACAGCGGTTGTATATCTGCGCGTTGAGTCCGTCCGGCGTGCGATACGCGGCGAACACCGGACACACCGGCTCGCACGGCGCACGACCACACTGCTGGCACATCATCGGGAGGATTTCGACCGTGAACGGCTCGTCATCCTCGCCACCTTCCCAGTAGCGTTCGATCCGCAGCCACGACATCTCACGGCCGCGCTGGACAGCCAGCTTGCCCACGACGGGAATGTTGTTCTCGGCGTAACACGCCGTCACACACGCGCTGCATCCGGTGCAACGGGTGAGGTCTATCGCCAGTCCCCAGCGCGGGTGCTCGCCGGCGTAGTTGCCGCGGGTGCGCTCCCTATCCTGAGCGGCCTGCCATTCCTCCAGCACGCGCTCGATCTTCTCAGGCACCTCGGCTGCGTGCTCGACGTGGAAGGGATGACCCTCCCCAGCCCGGACCTCCTCGAAGGTGGTGCTCTGGGCGATCCCCCTGCCCATCTGCCGCTTCTTGCCGGCCGGCGACGCAAGCACCTCATGCTCGCCCGTGGGCCGAATCGACACCTTTTGATAGTGGGACAAGCCGCCGAACTCGGTGGGCTCGCTGCTCAACAGGTTGTAGACGTTGGCACCGCGACCTTGAGCGTATCTACCCAACTCGGAATGGCCCTGCCCGAGCGCCATGGCCACTACGTCCCGGCGCACTCCCGGATAGAGAAAGGCGGGAGCCACCGCCGTTCCAGCAGCGGACGTTACCTCAACGAAATCACCCTCGACAATCCCGTATTCCGCAGCCGTCGCGGGATGGATTTCCACCCACGAACCCCATGTGATCTTGGAAACCGGGTCGGGCAGCTCCTGCAGCCATGGCCGGCTTGCCCCCCGGCCGTCAAAGAAAACCGGAGATGGATAGGCAATGAGTGTCAGATCGCCCGACCCCGTCTCCTCGACGCCGGACCATGGGACGAAGCTCAGCTGGCCTACGTTGCGGTCCAGCCGCGGCGCCCGACTCGGCTCCGGCTGATAGACACCACCCGCCTGGAGGGAAGCGGCCCAAAAATCGTCGAACGGCATCCCGCTACCACCGAGCTGGTTCTGACGCGCGCGCCACACGTTTTGGAGGTAGTCCTTATATACCTGCGTGGAAAATCTGCGTGCCACGCCCCCACCCATCTGGCTCGCCACGGCCAGCAATACATCGCCGGTTTGACGGGTGTCGAACACCGGCTGCATGACCGGCTGTTGCAAGAGATACGTCCCCGCGCGCGGCTCGAAATCATTCCACTGCTCCAGCGGATCGTGATCGGGAAGTATCAAGTCTGCCTGCGCGGCCGTCTCGTCGATCACGCGCGCGAAGCTCACCTTGAAGCCAACCTGGCCCAGCGCCTCGACGAAACCCAGCCCGGTAGGAGCGCTGTATGCCGGATTTGCGCCGTGGACGAAGAGCACATCTACGGCACCGTCACGCATGCGCTGCGTGAGGTCGGCCAAACCGCGATAGGTAGAGCCGGCAGACGGATCGGGGTTCGAACCGAACGCCACCGTGCGCCCGATGTTTCCGGCGACGTAGTTCAGGATGTTGACGGCTGCCGCCGTTGCATGCGCCTGATCGTGCTGGTTGCCCATGCCGCCGGCAACGGCAAGACTCGGCCCCTCGGCGAACTCCGCCGCCAGCCGTCGGATCGTCTCCGCCGGCACTCCACACACACCCGACGCACCTTCCGGATCGTACCCGCCCAGCAACTGGCGCACACGAAACACATCCGACGGTGCATTGTCACCGTGGTCGGTCAGAACCACGTTGGCGATTGCCAGTGCCAGGATAGCCTCGGTACCCGGGTTGGGGGCAATCCACTCGTCGGCGTTGATGCCGCTCATGCTCATGCGCGGCTCGATGTGGACGTAGCGGCCCATCCCGTCTTCGTTCAGGCCGTGTCCCGCCGCAAACTCCCGGGTGTTCTGAACCGGATTCATCCACGTCTCGAGGAAGTCCGTCCCGAAGGACAAGACGTGGCGCGCCTCCGCAAACCGATACGATGGCAACGCGTTCACGCCGAACACCTGCTGGTTGGCGTATCTCAACGCCTCATAGCCAAACGGCTCGAACACCAACCGGCCCTGCGAGCCGAGGGCCGACAACCACTCGTTGACCAGCCGATCGAAGGAGCCTGATTCGTTGCCAGTCACGAACGCGATGCGGTCACCGGAAACCTGTCCCAGACGCTCCGCCACCCGCGCGTAGGCATCCTCCCACGAAATCGGCTGGAAGTCGCCGTCCGCCCCCCGCTCCATCGGACCGCGGACACGATCCGGGTTGTAGAGCCCCTGGAGCGAGGCCTGTCCCCGAGCACACAACCGGCCGGCGTTGAAAGGACTGTCGGGGTTCCCCTCGACCTTCACCGCACGGCCTTCGCGAACACGGACGTGCATACCACAACCTGCCGGGCATTCGCGACACGTAGTCGCGTAATACGTAGCTATGCCGGGGATCTGGTTCTCGGGTGGCACGAGGTAGGGAATGAGCTTTTCGGGGGCGTCCGTGGAGCACCCCACCGCCACTGCGCCTCCGCTCGTTACGCCGACAACCTTCAGAAACCGTCTACGGTCCATTTGCTTGGCCATTCGCGATCACCTAATAGTGACAGACGGTGCAATCCGTGGTGACCTCTTCCTTCTTATGACACTCGAGGCACCACCCCATCTTCAGCGACGAGAACTGATATACCTGCGGCATGCGCTCCACCTCACCATGGCAGTCCTGGCATTTGATATCGGCGTCAGACATGACATGCCGCATATGCGGGAAGCGTACAAACGAAGGAAGCTTGTGTACCTCAACCCACTCGATGGGTCGTCGCTCGGTAGCAGCTTGTCGGAGCTTCGCAACCTCGGGGTTGCCGCCGCCCACGAGCAGGTGACACCCCATGCACGCGTCGAGACTCGGGAGCCCAGGACTCGAACTCACCTCCGCCGCGTAATGGCAATACAGACAGTCCATCTCGTATTGCCCCGCGTGAACATCATGCCTGTAGAAAATGGGTTGAACCGGGCCCGGTAAACCGGCCGTATCAACATCCACCGGGGCGATGAATCGCTCTGGTGGCTGATCGCTCTGTTGTGCTTGGACTGCGTGAAAGGCCGCGTAGAACGCCACTCCAACCAAGGCGAGCACCGCGATACCCCTGGCCACCGGCAACACTTTTCCTATCATCGCTTCCCTTGTGGGGCGGCAAGTCAGCTTCTCTGCTGCCACCTCTGGTGCGACAGCTACATCAATACAGAATTTCGAGCCACGAATGCGGTCGCGAAGGACTTAGTGAAAAACTTCACATGCGACCGCCTGACAAAAATTACTCTAATGTTTCCGTAACACAAGCGCCGTTTTGCTCGGATTGCGCGCTCGATCAATCCCCTGTCGAAGAGTCACCAGATGGTACCGCGTCGGCCCCCCCAGCCTCCATCGCCGTGGTTGCAATGCGTGCAATCCGTCGATTCCGATCTGCCACGAGGAGTCTGAGTGTGTCCTTGGACACCTCCAGGGGAAGTCGGGCGAGCGCAGTCGCCGCGGCCTCCTGCAACGGGCCGCGCTCCTTGCGAAACAGCCGTTTCCGCTCGAACACGCGGCTCAACACCTGAGCCGCACGGGCCGATCCAAGATCTGCCAGCGCCTCAGCCGCCGCAATCTGCTCGGCCTTGGCTCCGTGCTCCAGAAACTGCGCCAAGTCTGGTAGTGCCTCCTTGCGGCGTGACCGGCCGAGTGCACGCAGCGCCGCGATCCGCACCTCTGGCGCAGCATCACCCAAAGCGAGTCGCCCCAAGCGCTCCGCCAAGACTCCCCCCCGAATCCCGGCGGACTCCACAGCCAGCCCACGCACTTCGAGCTTCGGGTGTTGCAATACCAACGCCAGCCATCGCTCTACCAGGTGAGTAGGTCGAAGGCTTTCGCGCAGGGCCGTGACGAACGCCTGCACGACTCCCATCCTGTTGTCGCGAGCCAGGGCGTCCACTCTCCCTTCCGTCATCGCCCCGACGCGATCGGCCAATAGCATCAGCACCGGGCTACGCTCCCGGATGGCCAGGTCCAAGAGATGCCCGGAGAGACCCGGTGAGGCAGTTAGGGCCTCTTCGAGGTGCGCCTGAGTCTGCTCATCGCCGTTTTTCCAGCCGGTGGCGAGGGCCTCGACAACGGCCGCGTTTTCGCTGATGCGCTCCAACGCGCGCGCCGCCGGATCCCGAAAGGCAGGCCGGCTATCCTGAGCACGTCGCCGCAGCACGCGGATACCTTCGGTCACACCCTGCCAGTTGCCTTGCAATGCCGCGTCTCCCAGGTACTGCCCGACGCTCTCCGCCGCCTCGGCGACATCCGTAAAGCTCTTGGCCTCGATGAGCGCCTGCAGCGACGGCTCATCGGCCTTGACCTCGAGCGACTGGAAGAGATTCATGTCGGAAGGACTGTGCGTCCCCACCACCGTGGCGCCCGAAGTGCGCAGACTGCGCCTGCCATACGCCCGCTCGAGGAACCGGACGAATTCACCTGCCCGATCGAAGCGATCACCCGGAGCCTTGGCGGCCGCTTTCGCCAGCACATCCTGGATCGCCCGTGGCAACCCTGGGCGGAGTCCTTCCAGCGCCGGCAGCTCCGCAGACACGTGCTGCGCAAAAATAGCTTGTGGTGTGCCGCCGGTGAACGGCGGACGCCCGGCCAGCATTTCGTACACCACCAAGCCCAGGCTGTACACGTCCGCCCGCCCGTCTATGCTCTTCTCGCCGGATGCCTGCTCGGGTGATAGATAATGCGGCGTCCCGATCACGACACCGGACTGCGTCAATTCGACATCACTTTCCTGTAACGCCTTCGCAATTCCGAAGTCCATCAGGAGGCTTCGGCCGGTCACAGAGTCCAGCAGAATGTTGTCGGGTTTTACATCGCGATGAATCACACCGGCTCCATGAGCAAAATCCAACGCGGCCGCGATGTCTTTTGCGATCCCCAATGCCACATCCATCGGCAACTGCCCTTCGCGTCGGATGCGCGCACCGAGAGGCTCTCCTTCAACCAGGGGCATGACGTAACACGGCACGTGTGCTTCACCGCCAACGAAGAAGATGGGCACGATGTTGGGATGGTTCAGGGCAGCCGCCGTCTGGGCTTCGCGCCGGAACCGCTGTGCCAGTTCCGTGCTCGCCATCAGATCTGGGTTGAGCACCTTGACCGCGAGGCTTCGGTGGAGTCGCTCATCGTGAATGCGAAAGACGATGGCCGCACCGCCCTTGCCGATCAATTCCTCCACTCTGTAGTGGTCACCCAGCGCCAAGCCCACTTGCTCAGCCAGGGCCGCGATCCGGTCGCTACCGTCGCTGGCGAGCATTGCACGACATTCCGGGCAGCGGAATGCACCCACCGGAGCGTTCTTGCCGCATTCGTGGCAGATCTTACCGGGCATTCTCTCCGGCTTCTTTCGGGCTGGTCAGGAGGCGGCGGCCTCCCGCTCGTGACGGTCCTGGCCACCGACCGATGGCTCGATCGTGATTAGCCTGTTCCGCGGCGGAAATCAAGAACTGAGAGGTGAGAGGCCGGCGTCAGTCGAACTCGAACAAGAGCCCCATGCTGTCGCCGGGTTTGAATTCCGGCACGGCGTCAGGGACGCACATTCTTCCTGATCCGCTCATCGTGAGGTTCACGAGATCCGTTCCGGGGTCGTACCACCTGTCCGAAGGCTCCAAATCCGTGGGATACACGCACCCTGGGTGTGCGGCCACCGCGAGAGCCGCTTGCGCACCAATGCCTGTTTCGGGCATGGTTCCCACCCACAGCTTTGCGCCGGCGGCTACGCCACGGGCGTACACTCGGCAGGTCTCCTCCAAGCCACCCAAACGCTGGACCTTGAGATTCCAGATCAGGGGCCCGTCCATCTCCACCACCTGCCTGGCAACATCGTCTGAAACCAGAGACTCGTCGAGACAGACGGGAGTGGGCGACTCGTGGTTCTGCACCGTAGCGTCCCAGAGAGCCTCCTCCGGAAACGGCTGCTCGATGAACAAGAGGCCGAGGTCGTCGAGTGCCGCGAGGTCTTCCTTGTGGCCCGCTCGGTCATAGGCGCCGTTTGCGTCGACCCACATCGGCACCTTTGTGCCTTCGGACTGCAACACCCTGCGGGCTGCGAGCACCGGATCACGATCCCACCCCGGACGGATCTTGAGCTTCACTCTTTGGTACCCACGGCGGACGGCGGTTCGCACCTCGTTCTCGAGAACCTCCAGATCTTCGTCAGCTGGAATTCCGATGGCCACGCCGCAAGCAACAGAGTCCGATGGCCGGAGATGTTCGCCCGCCACCCCCAATTCGCCCAATCGCCGGTTGACCAGCCTGACGAGGGACTCTCCCCTCATGCGTGCCACCAGGTCCCACCACGCTGTATCCACCCCGGCACGCGCCATCCGATTACCTCGAACGCCGTCGGCCAACAACTCCAGGAGGGCCTCCGGCCTCTTGATCTCTCGACCGACGACCCGGGGCAATAACGTCTCGCGAAGACACGCCTTGACGGAGGAGATGGTTTCAGCGGAATAGAACGGGAACTCGAACGGCGCCGATTCTCCATAGCCGCACACGCCGGACCGGTCTACCAACTCGATGATGAGGGACCTGCGTACCGACATCGACCCACCGGAGATGGTAAACGCAACGCGAAGCGGCAACGCCACCTCGTACACTCGAACACGCTCGATCACGACTTCATGCATGGCCAAGTCCAATCACGTCGTGGAATCGCAGCAATCCGTCAACCTCTTCCAGTGAACCGCTCTCATGCAGATGCCAGAGCCAGGGCACCAGCCCCTCGGATGGATGCAAGAGGAGCGTGTGAAGGGCTGCCGCGCTACGATTCCCCTCTGTAGCCGTGTACTCACTTCTGGGCAGCTGAAAGAAGGTGTGAACCTGGCCATTCTCGCACCCGCGAAGGGCATACTCCAACATCATGCGCCCCGAACAAATGTTGCCGGTGGCCGACAGTGGCGGGGGCGGGGGCGAAGGCGGGGGCGGGAGCCGCAAGCCCCGTTGATGCGCCATATCGAGAACGCGCAGGTTGCGGTCGCTCAAGTCCCAGCCTCCGAACGCCACCCCCTTTGCGGTGTCGAACAGTCGATTGAAAACGATCAGGAAGGCAGGCGCCGGTTCGGCCTCCATGAGTGTTTTCAGCATGGCAATTTGAAATTCATCACCCGCTATCCCGTTCATCACTTTCACGCCGAGCCGGACGCACCCTCGACCCGCGGAAACGATCAAGCCGGGAACGCGTTCCAGCCAACGCAACACCGTCGACGGATCGCCCGACCGTTGGTCGCCGGCCAGCGTAGGACTGAAGTCCTTTTCGAGAATCAAGTCGCCGCCACTCCCGGCGCGATTCCAGACCTCAATCAATTGCGTCGTGGTGTGCTCGTACTCCGCCTCGCGAAACGGCTCACCTCGAACCGGCAAGTGATATTTCACCGAGGGAACGATGGGCGTGTTCGAGTCGCCGGCGAGCACCAGCGCTTGCTCGAAGAACTCCAGGTAGTCGGCGAGCGTACCGTGCCACCCGCGACCGGTCCACGTCACCGTCCAGCCCTCTCGTCCGGTTGCACTGATACGCGTTTCCACCTGCATCTTCGTGTCGCGCACGCTCCACGCCCCCATCGATCTGCCGCCGGTCGAATCTTCGGCGACGACCGTCTTGAGCACAACGAATGCCAGCCCCGCCTGAATGTCGTCCTCAACCTGTGCAAGCGTACACGAGAGTTGGCCCGAGGCCTTGCCGAACGGATGTGCGATCGGCACGCCCCCGTACCGAGTGGTCAAGTCGATGCGAAGATCTTGCTTGATGATCGCGGCGAGGTCGGATGGGGGATGGGTGCGCGTCCGCTCGAACACGGCTTCCAGCCTGACACGCCGTTCGGAGGGTACGGTGGGAGTGTCGGGAAGCGTCACCTGGAACGCAACGCCCGAACGGCGGCAAAAACCCGGTCGCGCTCGTCGGAAGCCAAGCTGGGACACCACGGATCGAAGGCCTCCCGGGGAAAGACGCCGTCCGCCTCCAGGGCCCACAGCATCCGCTGCACGTAGCCCTCCATCGGCGCCCGGAACGTGGCTCGTGCAAATTCGTCCAGCACGGACGTCAACTCCTGGAAGCGGTCCCACGCGGCGCACGCCCGAGCTTCCAGCAGCGCCGCCGGGCAGTCGGTGAGTGCCGCTCCGAGACCTATCAGGGCCGATCGGGCCCCCGCCCCCGTCCCCGCGCCTGACCCCACGGTGAGCGAGTAGCCCAGGAAACGATCTTCTCCGGTGATGAGAAGCACTCCCGGAATACCCTCTACCACTGCGATGATGTCTTGATACGTCATGATGCTGTCCAGCGTAGCCACCTTGATACCGATCACGCCATCGAGTTCCACGATGCGCTCGATGAGCCGCGGCGAGTAAGACACCCCGCCCGCGGCCTCGTAGAGAAAGAAGGCGATCACCGGAACCCCGCTGGAGCAGATCGCGCGATGGTAGTCGAGCATGCGTTCCTCAGCGTCCGGGAGCGCGGCCAACGCTTTGGGAGGGTGAGCGAGGACGGCATCCGCGCCGTTCCGCACGGCGCCTTCAGCCACGTCGGTAACGGCACGGAGGACCACGTCGGTGAGCGACGAAGCCGCCGACGGCAGGGCGATCGATTCCGGCACGCCCACCCCGCAGACGAGGGGTTTGCCCGCAAGTCCCGACCGCCAGGCCCGCATCACACTCTCGCGCTGGTCGTCGGTAAGCTTCATGCCCCGCCCCGTATGCGCCCAGATTGCAACACCACCAATTGGCTGCTCCGCCATCCATGCCACGTAGCTGTCCTGCAACTGGGTATCGATCTCGCCGTCGCCCCCGAAAGGAACGGGCACCGCCGGCACCACGCGATCACATATCAGGTCGGAGACCGCCTGCCCTACCATTGGAGCCATCGGTTGACGTTTTCGGATTCGATGGCGGCACGATCTCCCCTCGAGAGTCCCGCCAAGTCGAGCTTCGCCGGCACCGCATCGGGAATTCGCAGCGGCATTCCGGTCCCAAATGCGAAACGTTCCGCCCCAATCGTGGTCACCAGCTTCCGCAGCTCGTTTTCCGGCGGCCCCCAGAGCCAGCTGACGTCCCACAGCACGCGGCGGGCTTCCTGCGCAGTCAATCCGAAGTGCACCTCCTCGACAAACGCGCGGCCGGCGTGCGTGACGAGAATCCTCACCCGCTGATCGGCCCGTGCGAGAGCGCGCACTGCAGACGGCGGGAGATCCGGCGCCGCATCGAGGGGATGACGCTGCCGAACGTCCTCGAAGCGGACTGTGAGCACCACCGCGAGTCCCAGCGCACCGGCCGCAATCGCAGATTCCTTCACTGCCTCGCCGTCGGGGCTCAATTCCTGATGCATGGGGTAAATCCGGATAGCCGGCGCCGCGGCATCCTTGGCCTTCTCCATATCACGCCGCCATCCCGGCAGGCCCGGGTGAATCGTCGGAACCGGACGCAGCCTGTCGCCGGCCGGCTCCAGGCTCTCCAGCAGGTGGGCTGTTCCTGGAGCAGGGTCCCTATAAAGGAAAGAGGGAAGGTGTCCCACCCAGGCCTCCCCGATTCCCATCCGGTCCATCTGTGCCAGCAGGTACTCCGGCGAGGACTCGGGAAGGTGCGTGTACGGATAGGCACCGATGAACGCTGCAACGTCGACTATCACGGCTCGAACACCCCCGCCGGAAACAGATCCTTGGCGTTACCACTCCTGATACGATCCAAATCCGTCGAGTCGAGTTCCAGTGATTCCAGGTATCTCAGCTTGGCGAGGCCGGTATCCATCGTGACGTCGCAGGCCCAAACCATGCGGCGCGGGCCTACGGCTTCGAGGACGGCCTCCAACATGCCGCTGTCCACGCCGCTCCCCGACAGATCGATCCATACGTTGGGGATGTTGCACACCGCGCGGAGCGAGTGCGCCCAATCCCCACCGCCGGCGATGTGCGCCAGCAGGAATTTGGTGTCGGGATGGCGCTGCGCCAGCTCAACCAGTTCGATCGCGTCCGACGCTTCCTGGCCTGGCCACTCCCGGCGGCGGTGTTGCCAGACGTGATGCAGGATCGGCAGGCCGTGCTCCGCGGCGAAGGCAGCGATCGGGTCCACCAACGCGTCATTCGCCCGTCGACTCGCCGCGAGTTTTATTCCGACCATCCCTGCTTCGAACCGCCGCTCGAGTTCCTTCAGCGCATGATCCGGATAATTGGGATTCACGACACAGTAACCGAAGATTAGCCCGGGGTGCGCGCGGGCAAGCCCCAGCATGGCCTCGTTACCGTGTGTGATATCGTCCGGCGACGGAAAGTAAGTGGGCGAGCTGTTCCCCCACGTTCCGAGAATGGAAGCAACGTGAGCCGTTACGCCCATCAGGGTTCCCGCCTCCAGACGCGCATCGTTTACCGCTTGCCAGTCCGTGCGTCCCGACTCCTCTGTATAGAAGTGGGCATGAGCGTCAATCAATTCGGCGTGACTCATGCCGGCCGCGACGCCAGGCTGTCGACTACATCGCCGACGCGCTGCAAGATGTCGTCTACCACCGTGGCAGTGTGAGCGAGGGAAACGAAGTTGTAGGCATCGCGCTTGAAGATGAGGCCTTGCGCAGCGCATCCACCGGCGAGTCGCACTGACGTCGCATCATCCACGCAATCCAGGTAACAGAACTCGGGAATACCCTTCACCGCTCTTGTGACCGCATGATACGTAGACGCGATTCGATCGAGACCTTCGTACAGCCGTCGTCCCACCACCGCCAAGTGTCCGGCTACATTTTCCCGCTCGTAGACCTGCAGCACGGCGTCGGCTGCGGCCAGGCTGACGAACTCGGTTGCCAGCGTCGAGGATATCCATGTGCGGGTAACCGCCTGCATGATTGCGCGATCGCCACCTACCACAGCGATCGGGAATCCATTCCCCAACGCCTTCCCCAGCACGATCAAATCCCTGTGAAACCCATATCGTCCGCTGGCTCCTTCCCATCCGAGCCGCAGTCCGGTCTTGATCTCATCGATGACGAGAACAGCCCCCGAACGCGCCCGTGTCTCGTTGACCGCATCTACCCATTCACGAGACGGCGGACCGTCGACCACTGGCTCTATCACGATTGCCGCCACCGACCCGTCGTTGGGAACTGCCTCCCGGAGAGCACCAACGTCATTGAACGGGATTTCGCACCGGCCCCGTTGCACGACTGCCGGCACTCCGGCTGAATTGGAAAACATGTCGTGCCAGCCCTGGTACCCGCACGTAACAATCATCTCGCGACCGGTGTGCACCCGCGCGATCCGCACGGCGGCGGCCACGGCCTCAGCTCCGGTCTTGAAGAATCGCACTCCCTCAACGCCTGGAATCGATACGCACAGTCGCTCCGCCACCTGTAGCTCCAGCACCGGAGATAGCGGGCCCACGACGCCATCGGCCAGGGCCTTCTCGACAGCCTGCTGTACGGCCGGATGCCCATACCCCAGTGACACGGCGCCGAGTGCCATGGTCACGTCCAAGTGCTCACGACCGTCGCTGTCCCACACGCGGCACCCCTTGGCCCGCAGCATTCTTTGCGGCACTTGTCGCTGGTCGCCGAACAGCGCTTCCGGTCGCTTGCTTCCCGTAGACGTGAATCCGGGAATCACGAACGCAACCCCTTGCGCTCGAGAAAGTGGATCACCTCGAGCGACATTGCCCTCAGCAATCTTGCCTCCCGCTCGTCGATCGGTCCACGGTGCGCCACCTCACGCACCGTTCGCATGATGGCCTCCTCGTTGCGACTCTTGAAGAATTCCACCGCCCGCAGCGCAGCTTCGGCGTCACGGAAGAGAAGCTCGAGTTGCTCGCGGGTGGCCGGCGGTGCATCGCGACGAGGCCGCTTCATTTCGGGCAACACATGCCCGGCCTTGAACAACTCGTAGAGGGTGACGGTCGCCGCCTGGGCCAAATTCATCGAGCTATGATCTTGGGTCGTCGGAATCGTGACGATCCGATGACAGCGATCGAGGTCTCGATTGGCCAAACCATCGTCTTCCCTGCCGAAAACAACGGCCACTTTCTCCGACTCGCCGAGAGCTACTAGCTCCTTGGCTGCCTCTTCCACGAACTGCACGTTGCGCCTGACCGTTCTACCCCGAGCAGTCAGGCCCACCACCATCGTGAAATCGGCAACGGCGCTGTCAAAGTCGTCGAAGACTTTCACCCGTTCAACTATATCCCCGGTCTTGTGGGCGATGCCCTCGATCCGTCGAATATCGAACTCGCCGGGAGATACCAGCCGCAGGTCCCGAAAGCCGAAGTTCTTCATCGCCCGTATCACTACGGCGATGTTGATGAGATTTTGCGGACTGTGCAGCACGACTGTGATTCTCACCGTACCTCCGCCATCGCCGCCGCGGCCGGCGACTCCCGGTCACCTCGTAGATAGATCCATCCGCCACCACCGACCAACGCAAGCTGGCCGGCCCGTCGCCACCGGCCTGGCTGCATTTCGTTGACCACCACTTGCACCAACACCTGCTCCCCCGCAATAAACGCAGCCCTCGCATCGAACTGCAGCAACATCACATAGCCATCCGCCGTCCGCCGCCACGTTCCTGTGAGCTGGCCCGCCACGGCCATCGTACCCGCCACGGGCCTCACACGCACCCGTTCCCCACCCTCCTCCGGTATCGCGAGGAACCCGCACCAACCACCCCGATCCACGTAAAACTGAACGCCATCCGAGTGGATGTCGGGCGTCTCATTATCGAGCTGCGGGTCGTGAGCATCGGCCGCTCGGAACAACACCCTCGGCTTGCGGACTTCCACTCCCACATACAGCCGGTGGGCGTAGGCGGAAATCGCAACCCGTGCCCTGAAAGCGTCTTCTCCCGGATAGTCGGACTCCGAGCGCCGGTAATGTGCGCGGCCCAACGATACCACTGTGTCTGGAGCAACCGCATCAAAGTAACCGTCCAGCCCAGGGACCCGGTCGAGCAACTGGCATCGAACGCCTGGCGGCCGAGGCTCCCGGCTCGAGGAAGGGGAAGCGGGAGGAAGTGGTTGCAATATCCCGCGGAGCCGGGTCACCCTCCGGCTGCCGTCAACGATCCGAACTCCGTCGTCAGCAAGTGTAACGGTGTCGACTCTTCCATCGTCCCGTTCGATGACAATGTCGTTCGCATCAATGGTGACACGAGCTAGCCCGATGGACGTAGGAGCATACACTTGCACCCATTTCCCCGATCCGGCCGAACGCCTGACGAGAAACTCTCGCCGCTCCGTGTCGGCGAGGGCAAGGCTCGGCGGGCCAGGAGCCCGCATCAGAAGACAGGATTCATTCGGCCTCGGCGCAAGGAGCACGTCCAGCTCCCGCAACCCAGCGACACATCGCACGCGTTCGGGCGGCACGGTGAAAACATGCACCTCGTCCACCGCATCGTATCCGCTCTCGTGTCCCGCCTCCGCTCCGAGCACCTGTCGGGATTCGGCTGACATCTCATCGGTTGAGAGATCCGAAACCTGTAATTTGCCGAGGAAGTGGAATGGAAGATCGACGACACAGCGCTCGGGTGCGGAGATCTCGACCGTATCCACGACGTAGTCGGGACCGGCAACGACTGTACGAGTGACACACGTCTGCGGTCCGAGGGAGTCCTGCGACACTCCACGGCACCAACCCCACTCACCCCTCTCGTCAAACGCCGTACACCAGCCCCGGCCACCAAGTTGCCCGGCACCTGAAAGACCGGCGGCGTTGTGAGCGAGTGTGGACCGGTACCAATGCAACGACTCGGCGACGTAGGATCCCGTCCCGAAGTCCATCAGCCATGCATGGTCCCAATAGACTGTGAGATGTAGTTGATCCGGATGACCGTGACCGCCTCCGGTGCCGGCACATTCGAGCGCCACGTACCGGTTTGCCGTAGGGCGCAGAATCGCAGGTCCCGCCGGCTCAACCAGCACCGAACCCGCATGCCAGGCATCTGTGTTGCCGGACGGCGCCTCTTCGCGCATCCACAGGAGCGCCTTCCAACCGAGACGGGTTCTGGACGGTCGCTGGGGCTGACGGTTCTGTTCGACTTCCGCTATTTCGGCCAGACCGTGTTCCTCACCGGTCGGCAGGTCTGCCTGATACATGGCCGCCAGTACACCGGCGAGCCGCGGATCGCCTGTGCGGGACCAGCCGATTTCCCAGAGTTCGGCGAAGCGCTCTTGGAGGAGCGTAACACCGAAGGGCGAATCGCCACGAGCGGGGATCGAGAGATCCGGCATCACGCTCACCAGCGGCGCTGCATACATCTCGCGCATGCGTTGCTTCCACGGATCCTCATGGTATACGTCTATCCCAGCAGGCCTGAGCAGTTCGGCGGCGAGCAGAAACCCGCGCAGCGCAAAGAAATGGTAGTTCTCACCTTCGTGCCAGCGGCCATCTTCCGAAACCGCACTCATCAGCAACGCCGTAATCCCGTGCGGTCCCTCCAGCCCCCGCTCCAAGAGTGTCTCGTCCCCCAGCCAGCGGCCCGCGGCAATCAGCGCTGTGCTGTTCCATACTTGCCGGTTCGACCAACCTTCGTCGAATGACCCTATGAGTGCTGCCGACTCTTCGACTACGGCCCTCAAATCGTCGAGACCCGCGTCTTCATCACGCCATTCCAATAATGAGGCAGTGATGACCAGCTGGATCAGCCAAATGGACTCGAGGTACGTCGAAAAGAAGAGACGTGTGGGCCCCAACACGTTGTCGATGTTGGGATAGTCCCGATATCTCCGGGCGTATGAGACAACGATCTCCCGAGCCCTCCCGGCACCGCCACCCACTGCTGCGCCCAGCGAATCGAGTAGCGCTAAGTGGATCGCACGCTCGGTGAGCCAAATGTGGTAGCGCCAAATCCACGCTCTGTGGTGTCGCTCGCCTTCCTGAACCGCGCCGCATGCCGGGCACTCATGTCGATCGGGGCTGAACGGGTCGAAGGTCAAACGCGAACCGTCGTGCGGACAAACTCCTCCGTCCTTTGACAGCAACGCCTTTTGACTGGGAATGTAGAGAGGGCGCTGGACGACACCCGCAGCCAGACGCGCCAGACGCTCCGCCAGCTCGGCAACGTCGGTCGCGCCGTCGAGGATTTGGCGCCGACGTCCGATTTCATTCGCCGTGGCTACGGGCATCGTCCTCGACCTGCCAGCCGGTCACACCTCGGAAATCAAACGACCATTCCAGCAACCGGCCGCCTGCGGCCTGCGCCGCCGCCTCGAGTTCCGCCCGGCGCTCGGCAGGCCCCGCGACGATCAGGCACCCGCCGGCACCCGCCCCGGTCGCCTTGACGCCCCATGCTCCCGCATCACGAACTGCCGTCTCGATGGTTCGAGTCGCCTCTGTCGAGATAGTCGCGTCGAGGCGCTGCTGTTGCGTCCAGTTCTCGTCAATCAACTTCGCCAAACCGTGCCAATCACCCGATTCGAGAGCAGCGCGCACCGGGGCGACCAGGTCTCGCATCGTGCGGATGGCGTCTGCTATCTCATTGCCGCCTTCGTGATAAGCCTTCCACACTCGATCATGGGTTTGCGACGAGAAGTGTGACTGTCCCGTGTAGGCGACGATCAGGTGATTGGCGAGGTCGGCTGCCGCCTCCTCAGTTACGTCAATTGGGCGCGCCTCGACACCGCTCCCGCCTCCGAATAGGAACTCATGGAAGCCACCCAGCGCCGCCGCATATTGATCCTGACGGCCTCCGGCCAACTTGAGTTCTCCGGTTTCCAGTAGATAACCCAGCTCCGCTATTTCCGCAGCGTCGTATTCCTCTCCTCTGCACAGCAGCAAGGCCTGCAAGAGGGCGACATCCAACGAGCCTGACGCCCCCAGCCCCGAGCCCGCAGGCACATCCGACGAAGTTATGAGTTCGACCCCGCCAAGAACGGGCAGCATGTTCAAAGCCGCTTTGTGCAGATCGAGCTTGCCGTCGTAGATCATCTCCGCTGGAGTCCGTAACAAGACACGCTCGCCAAGGTCTTCCGCATGTAACCGGTAGCTGCCTCCGCCAACGCGGCACTCGACACGTGCATAGAGCGTGATCGCAGCGTTGGCAACGGCGCCCCCCACTCCCTCTCCTTCGGCGTTGGCGAAATCGGGAACATCCGACCAACCGCCTGCAAAATCGATCCGCACGGGTGCCATTGTATGGAAAATCACTCCCCACCCTCCTGATCAACGATCCACCAATTCGTCACTCCGGCTAGTTCGCCACGTGCATCCAGATTGATCCCGCGCACCCTCGCACTCACACCTTGAACGCCCCGAGCATGGTACAGCCAAGTTACAGGCAGGTCACGCGACAGAATCCGTTGTGCCTCCCTCCAGGCGCTCTCCAACTCTGTCGCCGAGTCCGCTTGCCGTGCGCGCTGCATCGCGCGGTCGAAACCGGCGTTGTGATATCCGGAATAGGCCAGAGGACCCGGATTGTCGCCACCGAACAGTGCGGCCACATGTCCCAGCGATAGGTCTCCGGGGATGCCGGTAACCAATACATCAAAGTCGCGGTCCGGCCCCTGGGCCAACGCCAAGAAGCTCGTCAACTCCAACTGACGGATCGCGACCCGGACCCCCACGATCCGGAGTTGTGCCTGGATCATCTGTTCGAGCGCATTGTCGGCACTCCCCACCGTCAACAACGTGAACGACAAGCTGCGGCCGTTGCGCACTCTAATCCCGTCGCCCTGACGAACCCAACCTATCTCGTCCAAAAGACGTCCGGCCTCCTCGAGATCATAGTCCACCCGGCCCGGCTCCTCAAACCACGGATGATCCGGAGAAACGGGGCCGTCCGCCGGCGTGCCAAAGCCGTAGAGATAGGCCTCGACCAACAGTTCTCTATTCAGCGCCAGTGTGAGGGCGCGTCGCATAGAATAGTCGTTGAACGGTTCGCGCCTGAGATTCCACAACAGGGCGTTGCCCAATTGGACCGGGTAGTCTAGCACCACGAGATGAGGATCTTGCCTGACAAACGCTGCGTGGGCGGGATTGATCCCCGCAAAATCCAGCTCTCCGGACGTAAGGGCGGCAAGCTTGGTAGTGGCTTCGTCTACGACGACCACCACCAGACGATCGATACGCGGGCGGCCAAGAGATTCCGGAAACCCTTCGGCCCGGCGAAACACCCAGCGTTGATTCGGTCGATACTCCACAAACTCGAACGGGCCGTTGCCCACCGGATGTGTGTTGAATGGGGCGGTACGGATACCGGCTCCGGTTGTCCCGACGAAGTGATGTCTCGGCAAGATGGCCAGGTCGGTGAGCACGTCCGGGAACACCGGCTGCACCCGCTCGAACCTAAGCTCTACGGTGAGCGAATCGATCATGACCACGTCGGCGACTGCCGAGAGGTCCCGCGCCCGTGGGTACGCCACCGCCGGGTCGCGGGCTCGCTCCAAGGTCCACACTACGTCGGCCGCTGTCGTGGGCACTCCGTCGTGCCACGTGACATCATCCCGCAAGTAAAAAGTCAAGACGGTTCGCCTGGCGTTCCAGCGCCACGTCGCCAAACGGGGCACCGGCCTAATAGCACTGTCATACGTCGCCAGTGTCATGAAGAGAACGTGCTTCTGAACCTGTTTGGCCAACGGGTGTACGGCGACGAGAGGATTGATGGACTGCAGATCCGCTCCTGACGCGAAGAAGATCGTGGCTTCCGGTGGCCGCGGCTGAGAAACGCAGGCGGCCAGTCCGACCACACCCACGCACAGATTGGCGATGCCGCCAAGACTTGACGGCATCGCCCTATCCCACCAAGTGTTCTTCATGCTACGCAAGGCACTGCGCCGGTTGGCAATAGGTATCGGTCTGGTTTTCGCCGTCGTAACGATCACTTTCCTCTTGATAAACCTGGCTCCCGGCGATCCCGCACGGCTCTGGGTTGCACCCAACGCCAGCGAGGCGGATCTTGCGGCAGCGCGCCGGCTCCTGGGATTGGACCAACCGCTCCCCGTGCGGTACGTGGCCTGGCTCGTTGACTTCGTCCGGGGAAACTGGGGCACGAGCATCGCGCAACAGCGACCCGTGGCCAGAATAATCCTCGACGCACTTCCCCATACGCTATTGCTCTCAGGCTGTTCCCTCTTTCTAACCTACGCGATCGGCGTCCTCGTGGGAGCGTTTCAGGCAGCGAAGAGACGTACGCCCTGGGATACGACACTCACGATCGGCAACTTGGTGGTATTCGGCATGCCGGCGTACTGGCTGGCCATCATGCTGGTTCTCACATTTGCCTACGCCGCCTCACGCTACGGTTGGCCCTCCTGGATTCAATTCCCGGCTATGGGTGTCGCCTCTCTCGACGCAGACTTTCTCACCCCCTGGGGACGTCTCGTAGATCGACTCAGACATCTAACACTTCCTCTCGTCACGCTGAGTTTGATCGGGATCGCCGGTACGTCTCGCTTTGTGCGAGGGGCCGTTCTCGAAGTGCGGGGTCAGTCGTTTGTAGCCGCAGCGCGTGCGAGGGGATTGCCACCGCTGACGATCGAAGGTCGCTATGTGATACGGAACGCCTTGATGCCCATCATCACGCTTCTGGGGCTCTCCCTCCCTGCACTCTTTTCGGGTACGGTTTTCGTCGAGGTCATCTTCGCCTGGCCGGGAATGGGCCGTGAGATCGTAACGGCCGTCGGCGCCAGGGACTATCCGGTGGTGATGGCGACCACTGCAATTTTCGCAGTTCTGGTAGTGGTAGGCAATCTCCTGGCCGACTCGCTCTATGCCGTAGCCGATCCGCGGATTCGTGAGGGTCAACGGTGACGACAGGAAAGGCACTCTTGCACGACCGCCGGGCGGTCATCGGACTGGCCATTATTGGAACGTTTGCGCTCGTGGCGATACTGGCGCCTCTGCTTGCGCCGGCGGACCCCAACGCTCAGCCCGATATCCTCGGCACGCGATTCCTGGCGCCGATGAGTTCCGGTCCCGACGGAACTACGTACTGGCTCGGGACCGATCGATTCGGACGAGACATACTCTCACGACTCATTTACGGCGCGCGGATTTCACTCACGGTCGGAGTTCTTTCGGTTGTGGTCTCTGTCATCGTGGGTTGTACCGTCGGCATTTCCGCGGCCGTCGCAGGTGGGTGGGTGGAACGCGTGTTGATGGCGGCGACCGACACCGTCTTGGCGATGCCGCGCATTGTGGTGCTCCTCACCCTGGTGGCGTTGTGGGAACCGAGCGTGCTGCTGGTGCTCCTGGTGTTGGGATTGACTGGCTGGATGGGAATCGCGCGCCTCGCGCGGGCCGAAGTAAAGAGTATTCTCGCCCGACCGTACCTCGACGCGGCCAAAGCACTCGGTATCTCAGGGCCACGCCTGCTTTGGCGTCACATACTTCCCAACACGATGACACCCGTAATCGTCGCGGCTGCCTTGGCGGTCGGGAACGCCATCACTTTGGAGTCGGGACTCTCGTTTCTCGGAATCGGCATCCCGCCCCCTGCCCCATCGTGGGGCAGCATGATCGCCACCGGCCGTGACGCGCTCGTTCACGCTCCGTGGATCGCAACGTTTCCGGGAATCGCCATCGTCCTCGCCGTGGTGGCAACGAACCTCATCGGCGACAGCATGCGGGATGCTCTGGACCCCACCACCCGGGAGCGTGGCGAAACCCAGTCCACCATCGCACCATCGAGATAGCCACAAGAACGCAGAGACTGTTCTGGGTGGTCATTCACCCCAATCATCTCTGCGGTCTCGGCGGTCTCCGCGGTGATTGTTTTTCCTCGCCCGGCCGGAACTATCTAATCCCTGCCTCGGCGAGGGCAGCCGGCGGGAGTAGCGGTATCGCGAGCCGCACCGGAACGGCGAAGGCGAGCCCTGCGGCCTCGACGAGTCCGGCGCGGTGGATCGCCACCACCTCTCCGGCGGCATTGAGAATAGGACTGCCCGAAGAACCACCCACCGTGAAACCGTCAAATCGGATCTCGTCGGGTGTCACCTGACTGAAAATGCCTCCAGCCATCGAGGTGCGAATGGTTTGGGTGCGATCGAGGGCCGCGGCCAATCCGGCCGGGAATCCGATGAGTGCCGCCGGCTCTCCCTGCCTCGCCTTCGTGCCCTTCCAGTCGAGTCGTGGAACGTGCGGACCCGCGTAGTTACGAATCTGGAGCACGGCAATGTCGGGCCCATTCAACGGGGCGATATTGATGATGTCCGCCCGGGTCATACGGCGCTGGTCGGCCATTGTTACAAACACCGAATCGGCCCGCCTCCCGTTCACAAGCACCACGTGCCGGTTGGTGAGAAAGAAACCGGACGCGGTTATGGCGAAGCCCGACCCGTCATAGATCTTCCCTTGAGCGAACACCGAGACCAAGCCCACTGCTCCCTGATTCGTCTGGGCCACCGACGCGAGATCCACGCCGCGTACGGCACGCACTCTTTCTTCGATTACGGACACTTGCTGCTCCGCGGCCTGCACCGCCTGTCGCAGGCTATCGAGCAGATCACGTGAAACGGCGTTGCGCGTCGCCGCCGCCATCTCCGTGCGCAGGCGCTCGAGTTCGACCGCTCGTGTTTGTCGCATCGAATCCGCTTGGGCCAACTGACCTTGTAGCTCTGTTTGGGCCCGGCGCAGCGATCGCGCGAGGGCCTCAGTGCGCCTCTGCGCCTCGATCAGGGCTTGGCGCAGGCTGTCGACAACCGCCGCCGGTGCCGAACTCAATCGGGCTTGATCGAGATCCTCCCGCAGACGTTCGTACTCCCCCGTCGCCGCCAATTGTACCGAGTCGGCAATGGCCTGCTGGGCCGCCAGGGCCTGGCGCTGCCGCTCGAGTTCCACGGCCGTCACCTCGAGGGCTGCCTCAGTCTCCCGCGCCCGCTGGTCGGTGTACCAGTACGCGCCTCCCACGCCAATCACCAGCAGAGACGTGAACCCCCAAACCACCTTGCGAAGCGTGGCCGAACTCTTCTTCGAGGTTTCTTCCACGAGTTCCCGTACGAACACCGTCCGTCCCTTCCCACCAAAACTCCGACGCGGCTTTTCGGGACCCGCCGCGGAAACCATCTCTCCCGCCGCCTCGTCGGTGGAGGGAGACGGAGCAGGCGATTCCGCTCTGGGCTTCGTCTTGCGGCCGCCGGCAAGCTCGGCGACCACGAGCCGTGGTCCCTCGTTGCCGAGAACGATGTAATCTCCCTCCTGGATCTCGTACTCGGCTTTCAGGGCTTCGCCGTTGACGAACGTACCGTTCCTCGAATGGGCGTCGCGCAAGACCACCGCCCCGTCCGGCTTGAGCACAATTTCGGCGTGGACCCTGGAAACCGTGACGTCGCCCTCTTGGACCGGCCGGAGTTCGCATTCGCGTCCCCGCCCGATTCGGAGCCGGACACCTTCCGCTTGCACCTCGGCTCCCGTACGGTCTTCGCGCAAGAGGATCCTGATTTTGCGTTCGGAAGGGAGCGGAAGGGGAGCCGGGGTACTGCCGGGCAAGGCCGGCAACCCCTCCATTGGAACCGTCTCGTCGTTGGGAGAAACGGCGGGCTGTCCTTCCGCAAGCGTGGGCGCCAGCTTGCGCTCAGCGGCCATTTCAACCAGAAACCGCGGTCCCGCCTGCCCAAAGCCGATGAGGTTCCCGACTTCAATCGGCACCCGTTGACCCGGGGTGAGCCGGCGCTCATCGAGGAAAGTGCCGTTGGTGCTGCCGCCGTCCTCGAGCGCCCAAGCGCCTCCCTGAAACGAGAGCCGCGCATGGTTCCCCGAAACGACCTCGCTGGCTTCACCTGCCAGGGTCATTTCCAGGTCGGGGGCTCTCCCAACGCGAACCACCGTCTGCTCGAACTCGATCTTTTCACCCGAGCGGATATTTTTCAGCCTGAGATACGGCATAGGCGGGAAATTAGGGTCCCATCCCGTGGCAGGGAAGACGGACCACGACCTTCATGCCACCGGTTCCCAACCGCGCTATCTTCCCAGCGTCAAACTGGCGGGTGCGAATAATTGGAGACTCGAGAAATCACAACCGAGACGCTGGTCCTCTCGCCGGTCGACCTGGCGCAACTCTTCTCCCATGCGGAGCGCGTCTTCGAGGGACGGTTCGAGTTGGAGCGCGTCGTGTCAGGCTCGCCGACCCGGGTACTCTTTGTGGCACGCGATCTGGTGCTGAAACGCCGTGCCGGGCTGCGCCTCCATCTCGTTCCCGGCGGTCAAAACCGCCGATGGTTTGAGGCGGAGACCGAGCTGATGGCCGCGCTGGATCACCCCTCCCTTCGGAGCGTATATGCCGCCGGTTACGAGGGCGATTGGGCCTACCGGGTATCGCAGTGGATCGAAGGCGAGAGTCTGGCACACGCGGTTGCCCGTGGGCCCCGCTCGATTCCGTTTGTCCTGCATCTCGCCCGAGATCTCTTCTCGGCGCTGGAATACGCTCACTCCGAACAGATCATTCTACGCAGGATCATTCCGACCACCGTGTTGATGGACCGGACACAGCGGGCGGTCGTTACCGATCTCAGATACGCCAACCGTTGCCTCAAGTTGGCGGAGCCCGATCAGGAAGAATCCGCAGTCTCGTTTCTGGCCCCGGAAACCTGGCACGGTCATTACGGTGAACCTGCGAGCGACATCTACAGCGTGGGCGCGTTGCTGTATTTCGCCATCACCGGCCAGCCGCCGGCGTCCGACCCAAGAAAGATCCGGCCACCCAGCGAGCTTCGCAGCACCACACCCCAGATCCTCGATCGCCTGCTGCTGCGTGCCCTGGCACACGACCCCCGCGATCGATACTTCAGCGCGGCAGAGATGGCGGAGCACCTGGCGTCGGTGATGGGGGAGTTCGAGACACCCGTCGGAGTCCCTCCGGCGAGCACGGCCAAGCAAGATCCAGAAGCGTGGGAGGGGCAACTGCGTCGAGCCCTCGGGGACCAGTACGAGTTGCTCGATGAACTCGGCGTCGGAGGCTTTGGGAGCGTCTACCGCGTGCGAGACTTGAGCTTGGAGAGAGAGGTGGCGCTCAAGGTCCTCCATCCCTACCTGACGACGAACCCTGAAGTGGTGGAACGGTTTCGCACTGAAGCTCAACTCGCGGCCAAGCTCGATCACCCCAACATCGTGAGCATCTACGGGATCGGAAGCCGCGCCGGCCTGTTGTGGTACACGATGGAGTACATAGCCGGCCCCAACCTCGCTCAACTGCTCGAGATCGAGGGCCCCATGCCACTCGATCGCTGGACCACGATGATGGAGCAAGCGTTGGGTGCACTACAACATGCCCACGCACAGGGCCTGGTTCACCGCGATCTCAAACCCGAGAACATCGTCATCGACGGACGTGACGGCGGAGTGCAGATCACGGACTTCGGCCTGGCCCTGGCTCTGCACGGTGAGCACGCCCGCAGCAGGCACTCTCACTCCGGCACACCAGAGTACGCCGCCCCCGAGCAGATGTTCGGAGAGCCAGTGGACCGTCGGGCAGATCTCTACGCCCTTTCCGTAGTCGGATTCCAAGCTCTCACGGGCCGAACCCCATTCTCGGAGGGCAGCATCGAGGCGGTCTTGGCACGAAAGGCGGCCGGTGACCTCCCTGACGTGCACCGCTTCAGAGAGGACATCCCCGAGGGAATCCTCGAGGTGCTCCATCGGGGTGCGGCCCGGGACCCGGACGACCGGTTTCCCTCGGCCGCGGCATATCTCGAGGCCCTTCGGGCCGCCCGTCGGGCCGGCTCGAGAGGCCCGCTACAATGGGTGCGAGGGCTGTTCCGGAGCCCGGTGACTCAGAGACCCTAGTCACCTCAACCACCGGTCTTACTGGGCTCCGAACCCCTCCTTGCAGAGCCGTGTACTCGTCTGCATGTTAGCCTAAACTCCAGTCCCATTCTGACTTAGGGGAAAAGTTCATGCTCCGTAGACGCTGGATTGTGCCGTGTTTGTTGGTGGCATTGGGAGGCGTGGCCCGGCCGGCCGCCGCCCAGGTGGCGGAGATCCAGGTTCTGCCACCGGATCTCAGCCTCACCGTTGGTGAACAGGCAACCGTGGTAGCCACTCTGTTCGACCAGCGGGGTAATCCGATCATCGCGGCCGTACAGCTCACCTGGGTCTCGACCAACCTGGCCGTTGCCACGGTTTCTTTCAACGCCGCCGCACCTGGTTTTGCCACGGTCACCGCAGTGTCGCCGGGGATCGCGCAGATCGAGGCCATATCCGGCAACATTCGCTCCACGATAGTGATCTCCGTCCAGGCCCCGGAAATCGAGCAACCGCAGGCCCGGCCGGCCGTGACTCCGGACTCAGTTCTCCCAGCGGACATATCCACTGCCAGTCTCGGTCTCGTGGCTCGTATTGAACCGCACAACTTCGGGTTCGCCCAGCCGTGCCGCGTGGGTGGCTTCGTGGCGACGAATCTCTTGCTCACCACCTACCGGGCGATCCGCGGAGCCGATTCGATCGTGGTCGTGCTGTCGGGCGGGCAGCGGTTATCCGCCCGCGTTCGGACCGCCGCGTACGATGTCCCCCGCGACCTTGCCG
>JADFIT010000147.1 GCA_022566515.1 Gemmatimonadota bacterium | reverse complement strand
ATCACGGCGGTGACGGCTCTGGGCCTCGGCATCGGTTTGACCACGGCGATGTTCAGCATCGTCAATGGTGTGGTGCTTCGCGGGTTGCCGGTCGAGGAGCCACACGAGGTGATGGCGATCCACAGAATCAATCCGGCGGAGGGCGTGAACCGTCTCATCAGCAGGATTCACGACTTCAGGGATCTGCGCGAGCGTCAGACGACGTTCGAGGACCTTGCGGCCGTCTCCATGGTCCCTGTGAATATCAGCCCCAGCGACAGCGATCCGGAAATCGTCCAGGGGGCACTGGTCTCGGCGAACTTGTTCAGCCTGATCGGTACGCCGCCGCTATGGGGCCGTGGACTCACGTCTGAAGATGAGGTGGTGGGGGCGCCGGCGGTGGCCGTGATCGGGTACAGGTTCTGGCAGGACCGGCTGGACGGAGACCCCGCGGCGTTGGGCACAGTCATACGCATCGGTGGCCGACCAACAACTATCGTTGGCGTGATGCCGGAAAAATTTGAGTTTCCGATCAACCAACAAATCTGGCAGCCGTTGCAGGTGGATTACCTGAGCTTCGAGCGGGGTGAAGGCCCTCCGATATTTCCGCTGCTGGGCCGATTGAAGGACGGCGTCTCGGTGGCGCAGGGGCAAGCCGACCTGGCCCGGATCATGACGCAGCTCGGCCAGGAGTATCCGCGAACGAACGAGGGGATGAGCGTGCACGTGGGTCCCTACGCTCGCGTCATCATGGGTACGCAGATCACGTCACTGCTGTTCACCATGCTTGGCGCCGTGGGGTTGGTGCTACTGATAGCCTGTGCCAACGTGGCCAATCTCTTGTTGGCCCGGGCAAGTCTCCGCAGTAAGGAAGTGGCGGTCCGCGCGGCATTGGGGGCGAGTAGACGTCGTCTGGTCGTCCAGCTTCTCTCCGAGTCCACGGTCATTGCGGTGGCTGGGGCGGTGGTAGGGATTGGCCTCGCGCAGTACGGCATCGGGATGTTCAATGCCGTATTGCAGACATTCCCGGCGGCCCTGCCCTTTTGGTTTGCCATTCGGATCGATCCGCAAGTGCTGGTCTTTGTGTTGATCCTCACGGTGCTGGCGAGCTTGCTCTCGGGTGTGCTGCCTGCGGTGCGGGCGTCGGGGACGGATGTCAACGCGGTCTTGAAGGACGATTCGCGCGGCAGTTCCAGTTTGCGTATCGGCCGTTTGAGCCGCTTGCTGGTCGTCATGGAAGTTGCGTTCTCGTGTGCGTTGCTCGTCGTCGCCGGGCTCATGATTAAAAGCGTGAGGAACCTGTCAAATATCGATTACCACTTCGCCACCGACGATGTCTTCACCGCCGGCGTCGCCTTGCCGGATATTGACTACCCGGACGATGAGAGACGATTGCAGTTCTTTAGGCAACTCGTGGAGCGCTTGGAAGCGGAACCGGGCGTGTTGAGCGCATCGGTCACTACAGACCTCCCGATCATCGGGTTTGGCAACGGGCGTTTCGCCCTCGAGGGGGAAACGTATCTGGGAGATCGAGATTACCCGAGCACGAGGATCGGTTCCATCTCACCGGGACACTTCGCTTCGATCGAGACGAGCGTGATCTCTGGTCGAGATTTCACCGACGCGGACGACGCGACGGCGCTTTCCGTTGCCATAGTCAATGAGTCCTTCCAGGCACGTCATTACGGCAACGAGTCGGCCCTTGGAAAACGGATACAATTCCAGGGCACGATTCAACAGGGCGTAACACGAGCGAGGAATGTGCAATGGTTCACCGTCGTGGGTGTGGTGCCCGATCTCTATCTGGACACCGACGCGTTCGTGTTGACGCAAAACGCGATCTACATTCCGCTCGCGCAACGCACGACGTCGGCGGTCAACATCGTCGTACGGACCCAGGGTGATCCACTCGAATTTACCGCCTCCGCACAGCGGGTTGTGGCTTCACTCGACGCAAACCTGCCGCTCTCACTGCCGACGTCCCTCGGCGACGCCATCCGCCAGGCCCAGTCGTTCTTCACCATTTTCGGCGTGATGTTCACGATTTTTGGTGGCGTGGCCCTGTTCCTCGCAACTATCGGTCTCTACGGAGTGCTCTCGTTCCAGGTCAACCAACGCACTCGCGAAGTGGGTCTCCGCGTCGCATTGGGCGCAACGCCCGCCCGCGTCTTGCGGTTGGTGATGCGACAGGGGATGAACCAGTTGGCGGTGGGGATAGCGATTGGTGTCGTCATGGCGTTTGGGCTTGCGCGAATGCTCTCGTTGCTGTTGTTCGAAGTGGGTGCCGCCGATCCAACCGTGTTCGTTGGGATCGTGGCGGTGTTGACCGTAACCGGGATGGTTGCTTCGTTCCTGCCTGCGCTGCGCGCTACGCGGGTGGATCCCACGGTGGCGATGCGGGCCGAATAGGGAAAACGCTGGACCAGCGGCAGGCTAGCAGCTATCGGCTGTTCTCGTAGATCTCTGTGTGGGGAAATGTCAGCGCAAACCCATACCATCGTGTGAACACCTGAAGCGGGCGCTCGGCCACCACACGGTTGCCCTCACTATCGTATGTCACGCCCTGGCGTATCAGTTCCCCGCTCGACAACCGTAGGTCTTTCCCATCCCACCAGGCGCTGTCGGCTGTGGTGTATTGGCCCCAGAGAACGTTCGCTGTCGGCTCGACAAACACGAGCAACCGGCGACCTGCCAATGCGTCGATCACGACCTTATCGCGCTCCAGAACGACATCAAGCGGGTAGTACCGCGCGGCGCCATCGTTCCAAACACCGAGCCCGATGTCCATCGTGGGGCGTCGAGTATCCTCTTCGTCAATCGTGGATCGGAACATGCCTCGCAGGACCGGCACGCGATCCAACAACGATCGCCCGCCACGGCGCCGGCGGGGCGATTGGCCCGATACCGCGATGCGCGTCTTCTCGTCTTCCGCCAGCGCTTGCTCCGCCGTAGTGTGAAGCACGTTGTCGGTTTGGAGCTTCGTACCGGCGAGCGGTCCGTACAACGCTTCGCCGGTTATGTGGTTCCAGAATGTGCCCGACTCCCTATCCCACATGAGGAAGAGACCGTCGTACAGGCCGCGGGCTTGAAAATGGTGCAGTTGGCCGTCCACGAGGGGAGTCAGACCGACTCCCGTATTGCACGCCGCTCAGAACGACACCATCCATGGCTCGCCCGCCATTTCGCCTTGTGCGACATGGTGGAACATCATTTCGCGCGTGATCAGCGCGAGCCGTCGGCCTCCCCGCTCCAGCACGAGAATGGGCGTGTCATCGTCGACAACTCCTTGGTCGAGCGCCTCGCGCAGTAGCTGTGTTTCTTCGACGAGGAACGGTGTAAAGCGGGATCCGTCCCGGAGCATAGCGCGGTTGACGTCGAAACCAGGGACGCGCGGGACGGAATCGGCCTGGGCGTTCCCGACCAGCGGCAGGCTGGCAGTCAGGAATAGCGCGGCGGCTATAGAACAGGACACGGAAGATTCGAGATTCAAGATTCGAGACATAAGTCAGACTCCAGGGCTTCTGGTATAGACGACGCCCAGACGGGTGCGTTAAGCTCGAACATCATTAGTTTGACGGAGTGTAGGTTCGTTCGCAATGGGCAGGTGTTGGACCAACGTCGTGCTTGGTCTGCGCGTAAACAGCTGGGCCGCATGACATGGCGGCGTCGGTACCAATTTCCCCGGAGTGGAACCAATGATTGACATCAGAATAGCAGCGACACTTGCGGCGATCACAGTAGTAGCCTTCGGTGCCGAGGGGGCTGGAACCTCGTCACGCCACGGACAAATCCTTTCAACCCCAGCGCCTGCCGATACGGATTCAGTTAGGTTGGTGCTGGCTCCGGAGGGTAACGAAGCGCGATACCGTGTCCGAGAACGAATCGCCCGCTTCGAATTTCCCAGCGATGCGGTAGGGGCCACCAACGACCTGACGGGTACCATGGTGTTGGATGAAACCGGCAAAGTTGTCGCCGCCGAATCGAAATTCGTGGTGGATCTCAGGACGCTCAAGAGTGGTCGGGACCGGCGGGACCGCTACTTACAGCGCCGCACCCTCGAGACGGAGCTGTATCCCACAATCGAGCTGGTTCTCACAGAACTCCCTGGGCTGCCGTTCCCACTGCCCGAATCAGGGGCCTTTTCGTTCGAGCTGGTTGGGGACATGACGCTCCACGGAGTAACCAGGCAGATTGGCTGGCAAGTAACTGCTGAAGCAAAGGACGGCGGGTTTTACGGAACGGCTACGACTAGTTTCACATTCGATGCGTTCGAAATGACCCAGCCACGTATGGCGATGCTGTTGAGCGTGGCGGATACGATTCGGCTGGAGTACGATTTCCGCCTGATTCCAGATCGATCGAGCGGGTCCTAAGCCTGGACGCCGCCAAGGTCCCTCATCCGTGCCACGAAGATGGGTGATGCATGGTAGAAGACAAGAATCGTTCGCGAATGAGGTCCCGGCATGGGTAGGCGGCGGTATGCCAAGCCAAAGCCATCGGGTCCTATCGCCACTCTCCATGGCGCCGCGCTCGACGACAAGCTCGATCTACACGGAGAAACCGCGAGAACGGCGGAGAAGAAGGTGACCTTCTTTGTCGAACGATGGTGCCGTCGCCAGCCCGGGGCTGTCCTGCTCATCATTACGGGTAAGGGCAGCGGCTCACCCGGCGACCCGGTCCTGCGAG
Organism: Gemmatimonadota bacterium; assembly: GCA_022566515.1. Classification (GTDB taxonomy): domain Bacteria; phylum Gemmatimonadota; class Gemmatimonadetes; order Gemmatimonadales; family GWC2-71-9; genus B3T1B10. Next base: position 3,946 of record JADFIT010000147.1, on the reverse strand, counting down.
GCCACGTCCGCCGCTTGCTCGACGGCCCACTGGCTGGGTCGGTGGAGGAATGGACCATGGACACGAGTGGCGGCGCCATTATCGTGCGAGTCGGACGAAGCTAGGCCATGACAGGGATCATCCGTTTCACCGGTTTTGGAAAACTATTGACCGGGCCTAACCGTCCAATGCCTTGTTCCACTCGTCGACCTTGGCCTGCGTCTTGGCCCTGAGGTCCGACGTATCACCACCAATGGTGATCGACTTGATCTGATCGCCACCTGCGATGCTGTTCACCACTGTTTGATCGTCGTCACTCACGACGGCGCCGAACACCGAGTGCTTTCCGTTGAGCCAGTCTGTGGGTACGTGGGTGATGAAGAACTGGCTCCCGTTCGTGTTCGGACCGGAGTTTGCCATGGAAAGGATGCCGGGCCGGTCGTGGCGCAACTCGGCGTCGAACTCGTCCTCGAACTTGTAGCCCGGACCGCCGGTGCCCGTTCCCTGCGGGCAACCGCCCTGGACCATGAAGTTGTCAAGGACCCGGTGGAACTTGAGCCCGTCGTAAAAGCCCTTCTGGGCGAGGTTCACGAAATTCGCCACCGTGAACGGGACGCGATCGGCGAACAATGTCAGATTGATTGTTCCCTTGTCGGTCTCGATGGCGGCCTGTAGGTCAGTCATGGTTATACCGGGGTTGCAGTGTCACGTGTGAAGGGCGAAACCTAACACCCCCCATAAAAAACGCTTCATCCGGGAATTCCGGGGCAAGCGTTTTTGCGTTGGGAGTCCCGGGCTAACGAGCCCGGGCTCGGGTGCGCCTGTGAGCGTGTTTGGTCTGGGAGGTGAGAGTCCTCCTCAGGCATGCACACTCCGGCCTGTAGTCGACAGTAACTGCGTTCTCGTGAGAGGAGGTGGAGAGCAACTGGAGACGAAAGGGCAGTCCGTAGGATGACGAACTCGATTCGGCCGGGCCGTTCGGCGAGCCTGCCCGAGCAAGGCGAAGCCCAGAAAGCCTGTCGCGCTGAGGGGTTGTGTGTGAAAGCGACGGCAGGGTCGGTCAGGTGGTTGGAGACGGAATGCTCAGAAGGCCAGACACGTGAAGCAGGGAGACCTGAGTGGCAATGGGGGTGGTGTTCATGCGTGTGCCGCTGCCGGCGCCGCTGCGCCGGTTGAGGCCCGCCGAAGAGCCGGCCACTCAGGAGTCAGAGCGTCCATAGTAGCATGGAAGCCGGGTAATGCCGGTGGAGCGAAGGGACGCAGGAAGGTGGATGAGAGATGACCAGACCATCGGAATCGCAACCGGGCGCAGTGTCTAGGCGACGGCCTCGCCGTCCCCGGACTCGACCCGACGGAGAGGTCCGCCGCCGCTGGGCGTGGACTGAACCGACGATCTGGACAGATCGCATGTTGACGGCACTGGAACACGGTGTGCAAGGAGGGAAATGGTCTCGACTGATTGACAAGGTCTATGCTGCCGCCAATCTGCTTGCGGGGTACCGCAGGGTAGCCGCAAACAAAGGAGCGGCCGGTGTAGATCACGTGACGATCAAGGCTTTTGGACGCCACCTGGACGACAATCTGGCGCGATTGGGCGAATCACTGCGACAGCGGAAGTATCGCCCGCAGGCCATCCGTCGGGTATGGATTCCCAAACCGGGCCGGAAGGTCAAGCGACCGCTCGGCATTCCCACGGTACGGGAGAGGGTGGTGCAGACCGCACTCCGCCACGTAATGGAACCCATCTTCGAGCGGGACTTTGCCGAGCACAGCTACGGTTTCCGTCCCGGGCGTGGTTGTAGGGACGCGCTACGGCGCGTCGATACGCTAGTAAAGGAGGGGTATCGCTACGTTGTGGATGCCGATCTCAAAAGCTATTTCGACACAATTCCGCATGACCGATTGATGGCGCGTATCCAGGAGAAAATCAGTGACGGCCGCGTGCTGGAACTGATTGAGATGTTTCTCAAGCAAGGGGTAATGGATGGCATCAAGGAATGGACACCGGAACAAGGGAGTCCTCAAGGTGCCGTTATCTCGCCGCTGCTGTCGAACGTATATCTCGACCCGCTCGACCATCTCATGGCCGAGCGAGGTTTTCACATGGTACGCTATGCGGATGATTTCGTAGTCATGTGTCGAACACGCCAGGACGCGGAAGCTGCGTTGTCACTGGTGGAGGCATGGACGGTGGAAGCCGGCCTCAGTCTTCATCCAGACAAGACAGATATCGTCGATGTGACAACCGATGGTGTGGAGTTCCTCGGGTATCATTTCTGCGGGAACACCCGCTGGCCTCGAACATCGAGCGTCGCGAAGCTCAAAGACGCCATTCGGGCCAAAACCCGTCGGACCAACGGTCACAGCTTGAGTTACATCATAGCGGATGTAAACCGCACGCTGCGTGGCTGGTTTGGATACTTCCAATACAGCCACTGGACCAGCTTCAAGAATCTGGACGGCTGGACCCGCATGCGCTTGCGTTCGATCCTGCGTCGTCGTGCTGGTCGTACCGGTCGAGGTTACGGCTGCGTGGATAACAGACTGTGGCCGAACACCTTCTTTGCCGAGCGTGGGCTGTTTTCCCTAGTTACAGCCCATGGCTTGGTCCGTCAATCCTCTTAGAGGTGACACCACCAACTGGAGAGCCGGATGCGGGAGATCCGCACGTCCGGTTCGGAGGGAGGGGGGACCGAAACCAATCGGTTCTCCCTACCCCTATCCCGTGGCCCTATCGGGCCCGCGGACGCGTCTTTAAAAGACGCCGGGTTCACATCTCTCCAACCTCACCTTATCCTCTGATGACCATCAGACCAACCTCAAAACGTCTAACCTCTCAAATGACCACACCCACCCATCCCCGCCGCGGTGATCAGCCACGAGAAATTTGCGCCACCGCCGTTGCCCGGTGCGCTAAAGCGCGGGCTCGGCCCGCGGCCCTATCGGGCCCGCGGACGCGTCTTGCAAAGACGCCGGGTTCACACCCGTCCCACCCGTCGCAGGGGCTGGCAGGTGGGAGAGATGGCCCGGGACCGATTCCCCGGGGAGGTACGGTTACCGTCGCCGCTAGGCCAGGACGGTCTGACGCAGGGGAGATTGCCTAAGCGGCGCCGGCGTAGTGTCGCACGTCCAGGGTCACGCCCTTACGAAACGCCTGCTCGGCGAACTCGAGCACTCGGGCGGATACCTCCGGGCTCACGTACTCTTCCCCGCAGTTCGGACACACGAGGGCTGGGACGCCTTTCATGACGAAGGTCGCGTCCTCGCGCTCCAACGTCATCGTGGCAGTGCCCGGTTGGGGTTCGGCTTGCCCACAGATGGTACAGGTCATCGACGTCTCCGGAAGTCCCGGGTCCACATATCCGGATCGGGGCGGTACACCGTGATCACAACGGTAACGTCGCTCTCGGGATCGTCTGCCGCCACTACGTGGAGGGGTCGCCCACCGGACCATCCCAGGACCAGCCGGCTGGGGTACGGGCGATCGCGGTCGTAGCGCGCGATAATATCGCCGGTTTCCAGGATATCCATGACGTCGGACACACCGATCTCCCGTTCGAACATGCGTGGAAGGGCATGGACTCTGAAGACAACCCGCCGCGACACGCACCATGGATGCAGTCACGCGCAGAAAACCGATCACCCAAGAAATGCGCAATATGGCAAAATCACGCGGGGCCGAAAACCATCGGTGAGCCGTCGATAACCCCAGCCAGAAGACGCAAGATCACGCAGAGCTGGAGTCCAAGCTCATCGATCTGCTGCCTGTGATTCGGAATAACGTGTATCACCCGGATTTTCGGGGCAGCTTCAGTCTCAAGTTCGTGCTGCCGGCGCTCGTACCGGAACTCACCTACGACGACCTGGTCATCGTGGACGGTATGGTTGCTAGTGTGACAATCGCGAGGCTACTATTCGTGGCGGGGAAGCTGAGTCCTAAGCAGCACGAGAAGACACGGCACGATCT
>JADFIT010000025.1 GCA_022566515.1 Gemmatimonadota bacterium | reverse complement strand
ATCTGCCCGTGGCAGGCGGCCGCGTGCCCCCCGGAGCGATTGACCTCTTCGAGGATGACGCTTGCCTCGGTCACGCTCATCCCGCCGCCGCCGTACTCCTCGGGGATGAGCGCCGCCAGCCATCCGAGCCGCGTCATCTCCTCCACGAACGCTTCGGGGTAGGCGCCCTCCGCGTCCATCCGGCGCCAGTACTCGTCGGCGTACTTCGAGCACACCTCCCGCACGGCCATCCGCACGTCGTTGGTCGATGCTCCTGCTCCGGGCTGCTCCATGACTCGCTCCTCGGCCCGATCGGATCCCGCACGACCGGGGATGCCTGGCCGGGGATGTAGGATACATCGCACGACTCAAGGCGCCCCTGGAAGACGCATGCCGCCGCCGATCTCCCACCTGGACTTCGATCCCCCCGAGCGGTTCAATCAGGCCGCGTTCCTCGCCTACGGGGTCACTTCTGTGCGGAACATGGGCGGCCCGCTCAGAAGGCTGAACGAACTCGTGGACCGCGGCGAGGTCACCGACGACCCCATACCCCGGTACTTCCACTCGGGCGACACGTTTCAGGGCAGAATCTACGGGAGAGGGCGCATTGCCACCGAGGATGAGGCCCGCACCTACGTGCACCGGTGGAAACGGCGCGGTGTTCACTTCATCAAGGTCTACAACACACTCTCGTGGCCGTTGCAGCGCGCAGTGGCCGAAGAAGCCCGCCGACAGAAGCTACCCGTGGTAGGACACGGGACCAACGTCCAAGAAATCACCAGGAGTGTGACCCTGGGATATGCAGTCCTGGAACATATCAGTGGGCGCGATCGCGTCTACGACGACGTGCTCCAGTTGCTGGCAGCGGCGGGCACTCGTTGGGACCCAACCCTCACAATCGTGGGCAGCGTCCTCTTGTTGCGGCAAGAACCTGAACGCGTAGCAGACCCGAAGCTTCGTGCTTTCACCTCGGAGCCGTGCATCCGTGCAGTCCAGACGGCAAGAGTTCTGGAGGCCATGGACACCGAAGTGCTGCGGGGTTTTTGGGTAAAACTGCTGACGAGTATTCGCGCAGCGCATCGTCGTGGCATCAAGCTTCAGGCGGGCACCGATGTCCGGGGTGGGGAGTGGCTGTGCTTCGATGGGTTGTTACTTCATTGGGAGCTGGAATTTTTCGTTCAAGCCGGCATCCCGCCGCTCGAAGTGTTGCGCATCGCCACGCAAGAGGCCGCTGCCGCCGTCGGCGCGGGCGACGACCTCGGCACGCTGGAAGTCGGCAAGCTCGCCGACATCGTGCTGCTCGATGCGAATCCGTTAGACGACATCAAGAACACGCAGACGATCTGGCGCGTGATCAAAGGCGGTTGGGTGTTCGATCCGGAGAAGTTGAGGCCGGAGCGAAACTGAAAAGATCTTAGCCGCTAGGTTTTTTGCGACGTTTTTTGTTACACACTCAGAACGTCCTTCGAACAGCGCACTTTCGCAACGCGTAAGTCACCGTCCGGTTTTCACTTCCCAATGCGCCAGACAGGATTCGAACCTGCGACCTTTGGCTCCGGAGGCCAACGCTCTATCCAGCTGAGCTACTGGCGCGCATAAGACGGAAGGACGGAACGGCGGAATGACGGAAGGTGCTTCCAACGCACCACGAAGGACATTCGGTCTTTCCATCCTTCCGTCTTTCCGTCCGACAAATCGGGGCGGCCGGACTCGAACCGGCGACCTCCTGCTCCCGAAGCAGGCGCGCTACCGGGCTGCGCTACGCCCCGCTTAGGGCGGTAGGGCGGTAGGACGGTAGGGCGGTAGAAAAAATGCCTACCGCCCTTCCGCCCTACCGCCTTCCCGCCTCAAGTACGCCCAGAGGGACTCGAACCCCCAACCTCTTGGTCCGTAGCCAAACGCTCTATCCAGTTGAGCTATGGGCGCGTGACAGACGGTAGCGCGGTACGTCGGTAAGGCGGTACGCCCTTCCGTCCTTCCGTCTTTCCGTCCTTCCGTCCTTCCGTCCTTCATGGGCGGTACAAGATTCGAACTTGTGACCTCTACGATGTCAACGTAGCGCTCTAACCAGCTGAGCTAACCGCCCCCGCCACCGAACACCACCCCACGGCTGGTGAGTCATGAGGCGGGGTCAAAATCTATCCACCACCGTCGCCGGGCGGTACCTCCCCTGCCGCCCGACCCTCCCGCTAGCAAGCGATCTCCTCCAGATACCGCAGCGCTGCGAAGGCGGCCTTCTGCCCGGAGCGAATGCAGTCGGAGATCCCAACGCCACGGTACGAGTTGCCGGCGAGAAAGACACCGGGTGTTTGCCCGGCCAGCCTTTCGATTCCGTCGACTCGATCCAAGTGGCCCAGGGTGTATTGTGGCATCGACCTTGGATAACGGAAGACCCGGGCGAACATCGGTCTCTCGGACACTCCCAGAACGGATTCGATCTCCTCCAGTGCCCAGTCCAACAGGTCGTTGTCTGCCGTGGCGTCATCGATCTCTTGACCCGTCCGGCCGAGGAACACCCTCAACAGCACGCACCCCTCGGGCGCCCGTTCGGGGAGCTTGGACGTCGCCCATGAACACGCCAGCGCCAGACGCCCTTCTTTCCGGGGGACCACGTATCCGTAACCGTTCAAGCGGCGCGGCACGTCGGCTTCCCGGAACCCCAGCGACACGGCGGCGTTCGACACGAAGGGGATAGTGCGCAGCGACTCTGCCAAGTCGGGGTTGATCTCCTCGAGCAGATCCGCCGCCGCATATGACGGAGTCGCCAAGATGACCGCCGTGGCCGTGATGGTTTCCCCGTTGCTTAGGTCCAGAAGCAGCGTGCGGTCCACTCGGCGCGCGGTGACCACGTCTGTGTAGGTCAACACGTTAATCCGCTCGCTCACCGGCTGCTCGAGAGCGTCTACCAGTTCCTGCAATCCGCCCTTGAGAGAGATGAACGGTGTGGGATACTCGCCGACCTCACCTTTAGACGCGCGGCGTGCGCGGCGCATGCCCCGGAGCACACTGCCGTGTTCTCGTTCCAGTTCTTTGAGATCCGGCAGGTTGGCGTCGAGACTCAGCTTCTCGCCGTCGCCCCCAGAGAGGCCGCAGACCAACGGCTCGACGAGATAGTCGTACGTCTCGCGCCCCATCCTCCTCGTCACAAAGCTCGCTACGGACTCTTCGGCGTCGTTGGTGCTGCCCCGCACGAAGGGTTCCCACGCGGCACGCAGTCTCCCCAGCGGCGATAGCACGCCGCTGAAGAACAGCGGTCCGATTCGCGACGGGACGAGGCCGCTCATTCCCTCCGGCAGTTGGTGGAGTTTGCCCCGTCGCGAGACGAAGGCTCGCCGCCGGGCGGGGTTGGTGGGAATGAGCTGCTCTCCCAATCCCAGTTCTTTGCACAACGCCGCCGCCTCAGGCTTGCGCGCCAGCCACGTGTCGGGTCCGCCCTCTACGAGGAAGCCGCCAACTCGGTGCGTGACGATCTTCCCGCCGAGACGGTCGTTGCTCTCGATGAGGTCCACTACGAGAGTGGCGTCCTTCTTGGCAGCCTCGGCGAGGCGGTACGCGGCTGTGAGTCCGGTGATTCCTCCTCCCACCACCACGACACGACGGGGAGCCGCATCGTTCACAACCACCCTCTTTCGGCGGCGGTCTGTCGCACGAGACGCGCGATACCGAACATGGTGGCTGGATCGTCATTGAGCATGGGAATACGCTCGAGGACGAATCCCAAGTGTTCGGCGCGTTGGGCCAGTTCGATGTCGATGTCGTAGAGAATCTCCACGTGGTCGCTCGTGAAACCTATGGGAACGATCAAGGCTCCGGGTATGCCGTTGCCTTGCAGCCGCTCGATCACGTCTCCCGCGTCGGGACCCAGCCAGGGATCGGGTGTGTTCGCCGCCGATTGATAGGCGAACTCGTGCGGGTTTGCGACACCGGCCCGCCGCAGTTGCTGCACGACCCCTTCCACCGTGGCGTGCAACTCGTCGGGATAAGGATCGTTCCATTCGAGGATGCGCTCGGGCAGGCTGTGTGCGGTGAAGATGATTGATACTTGGTCACGCATGTTACCGGGGAACGCCTTCAACGCGGTCGTGACGCGCGCGGCAAGAGTGTCCAGCAATTCCGGTAAGAGGTGCCAACGCTCGATGGGCGCAACTTCCACCTGCGAGTCTGCTTCGTCTACTTTCTTGAAGTAGGCTCCGATGCTCATGCGCGAGTAATGCGGTGCCATCACCAGGCCCACCGCTTGGGAGATTCCGTCTCGTTGCATTTGGGAGAGAGCGGCGTCGATTCGTGGGGTCCAGTGTCGCATGCCGACCGTGCATCGGTACACAGGTCCGTCCGTGGACCCATTGAGTGTCTGCTGCAGGCGGTGGGCCTGGGCAACTGTGCATTCGAGAATCGGGGAGCGCCCGCCGATGAGCCGATATCGCTCCCGCATTTCCCTCACCATCTCGGCGCTGGTGGCACGGCCGCCTCGCACATCGAGCAGGTAAGGCTCGATGTCGTCCAGGGAGTCGGGGCCCCCGTAGGCCATGACCAGCACGCCGATGGTGTGACGATCGGACGGCGAGGACGGATGGACGGAAGGGTGCAATGTCACGATCGCTGCCGTGGTTTTTGGAAGAGGAGAACCAGCGCGAATAATACCCCAAATGGTGGGGGCCACTGAAAGGAAAACGCCGCAACGGGCGTGATCGTCACGGCGCTTGGGAGTAGCGGGGGCGGGATTTGAACCCGCGACCTCCGGGTTATGAGCCCGGCGAGCTACCAGACTGCTCCACCCCGCGTCGCTTATGTGTTAGGCGGCCTTGGCCGCCTGCTTCCGAGACTGCTCCACCCCGCGTCGAATTAGGTCGGAAGGACGGAAGGACGGACAGTTTGGTCCGTTAGCAACTCCGACATCCGGTCCGCTGAGTCAATGATCATATGGCTTGCTTAACAGGAGTTTCTCGGCGTAGACGATCGACAAGGGTATTCCGTCCTTTCCGTCCTTCCGTCTTTCCGTCCTTCCGCCGTCCGAGAGCGGGAAACGGGACTCGAACCCGCGACCCCAACCTTGGCAAGGTTGTGCTCTACCAACTGAGCTATTCCCGCCGGTTTGCCGAGTCAACACACGCAGGTGTTGCTGCTGCAACAACTTATCACATAATGGAGGCGAGGGGAATCGAACCCCTGACCTCGTGAATGCCATTCACGCGCTCTCCCAACTGAGCTACGCCCCCGTTATATTGGACGCTGGCAGAAATCCGGTTGGAAACACGGCAAGCTAGCCGAGGTCTCAGAGGGTGTCAAGCGACTCCCGTTCCCGGTTCGCAACAATGGGATCGGGTTGGGTGTAGTGTGGGTAGGGTTTCGGGCCGAGGCGAGAGACTCAGAAAACAGACAAACCGCAGCGGCTGGGAAGCGGCATTCGCGGTGCAGGGATACCAAGGATAGCCATGACAGAAAAGGTCAAGAAGGCGAAGGTTACGAGGAAGCCGACGCTCCGCAGGAAACGTGCTCGCCGGGCGGCGCCGGCGATCGCGGTCGACGAGGCCGACCGCGACTTGCTGGATCAATACCTCTTTGAGGTGAGCCAGACGCCCTTGCTCAAGCCTCCGGAGGAGATCGCACTGGCGAAGAAAGTCCGGGACGGCGACCAGGAGGCGATGCAGGAGCTTGCCAAGCGCAACCTGCGGTTTGTCATCTCGGTGGCGAAGAAATACCAGAACCGTGGGTTGCCGCTGACCGACCTCATTGGGGAGGGCAACGTCGGACTCTTGACCGCGGCAAGGAAATTCGACCCGGATCAGGGCGTCAAGTTCATCTCGTACGCGGTATGGTGGATTCGGCAGGCGATTCTTGCCTCTCTGGCGCGTCAGGGCAGGACGGTACGCGTCCCGTTGAACCGCACTGCCGATCTGTCCAAGATCGTCCGGACGGCCGAAGCGCTCCGCCAGGAACTTCGTCGCGAGCCGACGCCTGAGGAGATCTCCTCTGCGACTGGTCTCTCTCTCGAGGTGGTACAGTCGCTGGCGGCTCTCAATACCGGCGAGGTGCGCCTCGACGCACCGTTGGAGCCGGACGGTGACCGGTCGTTGATCGAACGCTTCATCGCCGAGGATCTGCCGGACACGGAAGAGACCTCGATGGACCGTTTCCTGAGTGATGAGATCGAGGAAGCTCTCGGCACGCTGCCCCCGCGCGATGCCAGGGTTTTGAAACTCTACTTCGGTCTCAACGGCGGTCGCGAGCATACGCTGGAGGAAATCGGCGGAATGCTGGGCGTCACGAGAGAGCGAATTCGCCAGCTGCGCGACCGCGCGCTGAAACGGTTGCGCGAGGGTGACGTGGGCAAGGCGCTGGCCAGTTTCGCGGCATAAGCGACGATCGTCGTTGGATTTGCAAAATAGCGGGGCCGGGGGATTTCCCCTGGCCTCGTTGCGTTGGCCCCAATAGATTCGCGTCGTGTATAAGGCGCTGAGTCTCACCGTGGCCAACTGGCTCTCGACCCTCGGGTCGGTGGGCCACTTTTTGTCGGATGTGGCGCGGAGCCTGCGGGATGTTCGCATCTGGACTGGCCTCACTGTCGAACAGATGCGTCGGATCGGCGTCGACTCAGTTCCCATCGCGCTGTTCATCTCGGCATTCACCGGCATCGTATTGTCTATGCAGGCATCCTACACGCTCACCGGGGCTGTTCCCCTGTACTTCGTCGGAACCGCGGTGGGAAAGGGCCTGTTGTTGGAACTCGGTCCGGTGTTGACGGGTCTGGTCTTGGCCGGCCGGGTCGGCGCCAACATCGCCGCAGAGTTGGGGACGATGAAGGTGACCGAGCAAGTGGATGCTCTGGAGACGCTGGCCTACGATCCCCACTCCTACCTGGTCGTTCCACGTGTCATCGCGGCGTCTGTGATGTTTCCCATAGTCGTGGCCATGGCCTCGGCCCTGGGTATCGTGACCGGATGGTTGACTGCCGTCAACATGCTGGAGCTTTCCACCTTCGAGTTCTTCAAGGGGATCAAGATGTTCTACCAGGACAAGGACATCTGGTACGGACTGGTCAAGTCCATCTCGTTCGGTTTCGTCATAGCTCTGGTTGGGTGCGGCATGGGCTTGAGCGTTCGTGGCGGTGCAGAGGGCGTGGGTCGGGCGACAACGAAGGCCGTTGTCTACGGATCCGCCATGATCTTGGTGCTGGATGCCGTATGGGCCGTGACGGTGTTATGAGCGGCGCCACATGATCTCGTTCAAGGACGTCAAGAAGCGCTTCGACTCAAACGTTGTGCTCGATGGTTTCTCCCTCGACGTGCACGATGGAGAGACCATGGTCATTCTGGGATACTCGGGCACCGGAAAGAGCGTGGCGCTGAAGCACATCGTGGGGTTGTTGGAGCCCGACTCCGGACAGGTCGAAGTGGACGAGCAGATCGTGCACATGTTGGACCGGGACGGGTTGACCCAACTCCGGTCCAACGTCGGATACGTCTTCCAATCCTCAGCGCTCTTCGATTCCATGACCGTAACTGAGAACCTGAAGCTGGGGCTGAAACGGCAACGCTTGTCGGACGCGGAGATTCGAGACCGGGTGGCGGCGTCGTTGGCCTTGGTTGACATGGAAGGGACCGAAGACAGGTTCCCCGCGGAGCTGTCGGGCGGGATGCGGAAGCGGGTGGGGATCGCCCGAGCGATCGCCCTCCATCCCAGGTACATTCTATACGATGAACCTACGACGGGTTTGGACCCCGTAACTTCGGCGGTGATCAACCAGCTCATGATTCGTACACGCGAGAAGCTTGGTGTGACCGGGATCGTAGTGACACACGATCTGGAGAGCGCGTACATGGTGGGCGATCGCATCGCCATGCTCTACCATGGCCGGATTCGGCAAGTGGGGCCAGTGGAGGAGATTCGCCGAACCCACGATCCGGTAGTACGCCAATTTCTTGACGGGCGGCCCGAGGCCGCCGCCGAGGCCGACAGCGGAATGTTCAGAGCCTTTCGATGAAGCGTCGCGACGAGCTGCTCGTAGGATTCACCATCCTCTTCGCCATGGCAGTGGTCCTGGGCGGGGCGCTCTGGCTGTCTGAGCGGCAACTGGGGCAGAGCGGGCGGGAGTACGTGGCTCGCTTCAATACGGTGGGCGGCCTGAGCGCCGGCAGCCCGGTTGTGCTCCGAGGCGTGCAAGTGGGGCGCGTTCAGGAGATTCGACTGGCGGAGGGAAATTGGGTCGAGGCCGTGCTCTCGGTATACCCCGACGTCGTGATACAGGGGTCGCCGGCGGTCATCGCGGCATCGGCATCACTCTTCGGCGAATGGCAAGCCAGCATCGTAAGCCGTGACAGTCCCGATATCAGCGACCCCAACGTGTTGCGCGATCTGGAGCTGGCGGCGGCTCAAGGCGACGACGCCTGGCCGGGCGCCACGCTTCCCGACATCGGCCAGCTCACGGCCCAAGCAGGTCGCATTGCCTCCGACATCGGCGCGTTCTCCAACCGCATCCAAACCGCGTTTAACGATGAGGCGGTGGTGCATCTGCAGAGTTCCATACGCGACTTCGGACAAGTCGCCGAGCGGATCAACAAGTTCGCGGACCAGCAAACGAGCATTCTGGGCGATGTAGCCGACAACGTGCGCGTGACCAGCAATGTCGTCACGTCAACCGCGGAGGTGTTGCAGCGCATCATGTCTCGGCTCGACACGGCGACCGCCGAAGGTGAACTCGATTCAATCGTCGGGAACGCCTCACAGATCTCCGCCGATTTACGGTTGGCCATGGCGGAATTCCGCGACTTCGTTGCGATGGTGAACGAGAACGCAGCCAGCTTCGACCGGATCATCGCGGGTGTGGATACGGTATTTTCTCGGTTGACCGAGGGGACGGGCACCGTCGCCCGGTTGGTTTCAGACTCCACTCTCTACGTGGAAATGAGCTTGGCGATTCAGGAGCTTCGCGCGCTCCTCGCCGACATCAAGGAAAACCCCCGCAAGTACTTCAAATTCTCAGTTTTCTAGCCGTGCCCCCGCCCCCGCCCCCGCCCCCACCCCCGCCCCTCAGAGATCGGCAGGAGGTCAGTTGCGGTGGGGTCGTGTTCAGACGCTTTGCCGATGGGCCCAAATACCTCGTCATTCTCGACGGCCATGGAAATTGGGGATTTCCCAAGGGGCACGAGGAAAGTGGGGAGTCAGCGGAGCAAACCGCCCGCCGTGAGATTCAGGAGGAGACGGGACTCACCGCGCTCACACTGCACGCCGCTCTTCCCGCACTAGAGTGGACCTTCAGCTCGGGTAGGACCCTGGTGCACAAGCGCTGCAACTTCTTTCTCTTCGAGTGTGCCGTGGGGGAAACCCGTCCCCAGGTGGATGAAGGAATCACAAGGTGCGTGTGGTTCTCCCACCAGGACGCCACACAAAAACTCACTTTTCCCAACATCAGCGAGCTGTTGGAAAAGGCGGCCGCCGTCGTTGATCGTCTGAGTCCGCGCGCCGCCTCCGACCACCGGTAGGATGGAAGTCGTACCCGTGTATCATGCCGACCCGGATGTGCGAGGGGCACTGCGGCGAGGGCTCCGGTCCGCCCGTACGCTGGTCGTCAGATGTCGCTCGATGGATCATGTAGAGCAGGTGCTGCAGGAAAATCTGGTGAACGCGGTAGTGGTGGACATCCGTGCCGGTGCGATCGAGGCCACCTTCCATTTGATCGAGCGCTACCCTCGGGTGCCGGTCTTCGCGTACAGCGCGTTTCGACCGGAGGACGGCCGGCTCCTGGCTGCGTGCTCCGCGGGCGGCTTGCGAGGTATCCTGGTGGACGGCATCGACGACCCGATAGCGGGAGAAGTGATTGCCTCGCGGTCTACCGCTGGTGAGCGGCGGTCGTTACTGGCCGACGCGCCGCGCCGGCTGCGCCTCTCGGAACCCGTTCAGCTCCGTGCCTGGCACGAGGTGTTGATCCGAGTGGGCACCCCTACGAGCACCTCGGACGTGGCACATGCTCTGGGCCTGGCTCGAGAGCACGTCTCGAGGGAGTTCGCCTCCGGAGGCGCTCCGAACTTGAAGCGGGTCATCGATCTTGTGAGAATCGCTTGCGCTGCCCACCTGATGGCCAACCCCGGTTACAGCGTAGCCACGGTGGCCCGCATTCTTGGCTACTCTTCGTCGAGTCATCTAGCGAGCTGTGCCCGCCGAATCGCCGGCGTGAGTGCCCTGGGGCTGGCCGAACTGGGGACCCGGGGCGTGCTGAATCGGTTCCTCGGCGACCGAACCCGCAGCCGTCTATGAGATGTGGATTCGCGCTTGCAGGTGGCGACGTTTGTGATATTTTTCACAAGCCTCTTTCGGGCTATGCGAGACTCTGGTGAGTGGGTAAGCTGCGTGCGAGCGTATTCTCCACCACCTCGAAACGCTCGCTCTCAATCGGGGGAAACGTCGAACCGACGACCGATTCGGGTCACCTACAAAGGGAAGTGAATACCGCGTCATGAGCAACCAAACGATCCTCCGACCGGGAGAGCTCAAGGATGTGCTCCTGAAGGAGATTGAAGCGGCCGACCTCTCGGCGCTCGACGTGCAGGAAGTTGGGACGGTTTTGGAGGTAAAGGACGGGGTGGTCCGCGTGTACGGACTCATGTCGGCGATGTCGGGCGAGATGCTGGAGTTTACCTCGTCCGAAACTGGCGAGATCGTCGTCGGCTTGGCGCTCAATCTCGAAGAGGACAACTTGGGTGCGGTGGTGCTGGGTGATTACCTCCAGCTCAAGGAGGGCGACGAAGTTCGGCGCACGGCCCGGGTGCTGGAAGTTCCCGTCGGGCCGGAGATGGTCGGGCGCGTGGTGAACCCGCTGGGCCAGCCGCTAGACGGTCTGGGTCCCATCAAGACGCATTCCACGCGGAAGGTCGAGTCCATCGCGCCGGGTATCATAGCGCGGCAGCCGGTGAACGAGCCGCTCCAGACGGGCATCAAGGCGATCGATTCGATGATCCCCATTGGCCGCGGGCAGCGCGAGTTGATCATCGGCGATCGGGGCACGGGCAAGACGGCCATCGCCATCGACACGATCATCAATCAGAAGGGCACTGGCGTCATCTGCGTCTACGTTGCCATCGGCCAGAAGAATTCCACCGTGGTGGCGGTGGTGGAGCGTCTCAAAGAGCACGGGGCGATGGAATTTACAATTGTCGTGAATGCGGGGGCGGCCGATCCGGCGCCACTGTTGTACATCGCGCCGTATGCCGGTTGCGCGATGGCCGAATACTTCATGTACGAAGAAAACAAGGCGACGCTGTGCGTGTACGACGACTTATCCAAGCAGGCCGCCGCCTATCGCCAGATGTCACTCATATTGCGCCGTCCACCCGGCCGTGAGGCGTACCCCGGCGACGTCTTCTATCTCCACTCGCGGTTGCTGGAACGTGCCGCAAGGCTGTCCGACGCCCGCGGTGGGGGGTCGTTGACGGCGCTTCCGGTGGTCGAGACGCAAGCAGGCGACGTATCGGCGTACATCCCCACGAACGTGATTTCGATTACCGACGGGCAGATCTATCTCGAGTCGGATCTGTTCTACTCGAACGTGCGTCCTGCCATCAATCCGGGTATCTCGGTGTCGCGTGTAGGCGGTAACGCGCAGATCAAGGCGATGAAGCAGGTGGCGGGCAAGCTACGCCTGGACTACTCCCAATACCGCGAGCTGGAGGCCTTTGCCCAGTTTGCGTCGGAGCTGGATCAGGCAACCCAGCGTCAGCTGGCCCGCGGCGCGCGGGTTGTGGAAGTGCTCAAGCAGCCCCAGTACGATCCGATGCCGATAGAGAAGCAGGTCGCGGTAATATTTGCCGTGAACAACGGATATCTAGATGATGTTGAGGTCAACGACGTCAGGAAATGGGAGGATGAGTTCCTCTCCTTCGTGGAGGCGCGCCACCCGGAAGTGCTGCAACGCATCAGCACGGAGAAGACGCTGAGCGACGAATTGGAGGCAGATCTCAAGAAGGCGATCGAAGAGTTCAAGGCGCTTCAGTAAATGGCTCAGCCTCGAGAACTACGCCGCCGGATCAAATCGGTCGAGAATACGCGCAAGATTACGAAGACCATGGAGATGGTGGCCACGTCGAAGATGAAGCGCGCACAGGATCGTGTGGTCGCCGCACGCCCGTACGCCGCGGCGCTGTCCGAGATCATCGCCGAGCTGCATGATCCCGGACTGGTCGAGCGATTCCCCTTGTTGCGGAGGCCCCGAGAAGGGGGAGGGGGAGGCATCCGACGAGCCGTGGTGGTGGGCATCACCAGTAACCGCGGCCTATGTGGTGGGTTCAACAACAATCTCATCAAGAAGACTCGTGCGCGTGTGGCGGCGTTGGAGCAGGAGGGCGCGGAGGTAGAGCTCCAGATGATCGGTCGCAAGGGTGTGGGTTACTTCAGGTACATCGGCCGGCGAATGGGAGCCGAGTATCAGGACATTACCGACCGGCCGACTATGGACGATGCCAAGCGTGTGATTGATCCGTTGATGGAGCGTTTTGAAGCTGGGGACCTCGACGCCGTAGAGATCGTTTTTGCAAAATCCGTGAGTGCGATTTCGACGCCGCCGACGGTGATACGCGTATTACCGGTCGACGTGGAGACAGCCGGGGATCGCCAAGAGGGCGGCGCGGTTGCGAACTACATATTGCGGCCTTCGGCCCATGAGATAGTGGGCGCCGTACTCCCACTCTACGTGCGGAACACGATGTACCGGGCCTTGGTCGAGACCGCCGCATCGGAACAGGGTGCCCGGCGGACGGCGATGAAGAGCGCGACTGACAATGCGGGTGAAATGATCGATAAGTTGCGCCGCGTCTACAACCGGGCGCGCCAGGGACAGATTACGCAAGAGATATCAGAGATTGTCGGCGGCGCAGCGGCGCAGCAAGGATAAGGGGAACTAATGGCAGCCAAGACCAACATTGGTAAGGTAGTTCAGGTGATTGGACCGGTGCTCGATGTAGAGTTCGAGCCCGGAGCACTGCCCGAGCTTTACAACGCGCTCACGGTAGAGAGCGAGGGCGTGGACGGCGGCGATCCCATCAAGCTCGTTGTCGAAGTTCAGCAGCACATCGGCCGGAACCAGGTTCGTGCAGTAGCGATGAGCACCACAGATGGCGTGGTTCGGGGAATGGAGGTGGTGGACACTGATGGGCCGATCACCGTTCCAGTCGGTGACGCCCCGCTGGGGCGAATTCTCAACGTGATCGGCGAACCGGTAGACGACGGCGAGCCGATTCCGGATGACGTGGAGCGATGGCCCATTCACCGCAAGCCACCGCTGTTCAAGGACCTCGAGCCAAAGACCGACGTGTTCGAGACGGGTATCAAGGTCGTTGATCTCTTGGCCCCGTTCGTGAAGGGCGGAAAGATCGGTCTCTTCGGTGGAGCGGGCGTGGGAAAGACCGTGATCATCATGGAGTTGATCAACAACGTTGCGATGGGTCACGGAGGCCGGTCGGTGTTTTGCGGCGTGGGCGAGCGCACGCGTGAGGGGAACGACCTCTATCTCGAAATGAAAGAGAGTGGAGTGTTGGCGACCACCGCGCTGATCTACGGGCAGATGAACGAGCCTCCTGGTGCGCGGCTGCGCGTCGGACTGACGGGCCTCACGGTAGCCGAGTACTTCCGCGACCGCGAGAACCAGGACGTGTTGGTGTTCATCGACAACATCTTCCGATTCACTCAGGCGGGGTCGGAGGTGTCGGCACTGCTCGGACGGATGCCGAGCGCGGTGGGATACCAACCGACGCTGGCTACGGAAATGGGTGATCTGCAAGAGCGCATTACTTCCACGAAGAATGGCTCCATCACATCGGTGCAGGCGATCTACGTTCCGGCCGACGACCTGACCGACCCCGCACCGGCGGCCGCCTTCAGCCACCTCGACGCTACGGTCGTGTTGAGCCGCGCGTTGACCTCGATTGGCATCTATCCCGCGGTGGATCCGTTGGATTCGTCCAGCCGGATTCTCGGCGCGCAATACCTGGGTGACAAGCACTACGAGGTGGCGGTCGAGGTACAACGAATCTTGCAACGGTACAAGGACCTGCAGGACATCATCGCCATCCTCGGGATGGACGAGTTGTCCGAGGAAGACAAGGCACTGGTCGCGCGCGCGCGCCGGATCCAAAAGTTCCTCTCGCAGCCGTTCCACGTCGCCGAGGCTTTCACCGGAACGGCAGGACGTTACGTGAAGCTCGAGGACACGGTCGAGAGTTTCGGCAGGGTAGTGTCGGGTGAGTTCGACGACCTGCCCGAGCAGGCGTTCTACATGGTCGGGGGTATCGATGACGTCGTGGAACGCGCCAAACAGCTAGAAGTGGGTTCGTGATGCACGTCACTGTCATTGCGCCTGAGAGTGCAGTATTTGAGGGGGCCGCGGATTCCCTGATTGCGCCGGCGTTCGACGGAGAGGTCGGCATCTTGCCGCGCCACGCTCCGTTCATGACGCTGTTGGGCGATGGACTCCTCACCGTTAGGCATGGCGAGACGAGCCACGCATTCTATGTGCGTGGCGGCTTTTTGCAAGTCGTAAGGGACAACGTCAGGGTCGTCGCCGAACATGCGAGGGCCGAGGAGTGACAAGACATGCGCACAGCGGTTGCAATCATAATCGCCTCCGTAGTTTCCGTATCGGGTGCGGCCGCACAGGCCACTGGGTTTCCCTCCTTTAATGCCCCGTATCGGGCGTTCAGTGATCATGAGGCCGGATTCGCGGTATCGTTCCCCGGTTTGGATGATGTAGCAGTCGAAGGTCTCTACCGATTTGGTCGAGGCAAGTTCGACATTGGGTTCCGGGGCGGCGTTTGGTTCATCGACAATGCCGCGGGCAGCGACGAGATCGTGGCGCTCGGAGTCGAGGCGCGCCAGCGCATCCTGACGCACTCGGACGACTTCCCAGCCGACGGCGCGCTGATCATCGGCGCCGGAATACAGGTTGGAGCGATTGACAATTTCATCTCGTCGATCGGCGTGTCGTTCGGGCGCCGCGTAAACATCGAGGATTCCGACATCAGCATCATTCCCTACGTGCAGCCAAATCTGTGGTGGTTCATCGGTGACACAGATGACGTACTATTCAGCCTGGGGCTGGGTGCGGACTTCCGACTCTCACCACGGTTCGACTTGCGAGTGAGCGTTGGCGTTGGCGACATCGACGGACTGAGTGTTGGGGCCGTCTGGATCAGGTAAGAGCAACACCACGGGCGCCGGCCCGTGTTACGAACTCTCAGGAGGACTTCGATGAAACGCTTTGCGATGTTCGGTGCAGCACTCCTTTGGGGAATGGCTCTCATCGTGCGCCCGGCTGTGGCGCAGATGAACAGCATCCCGGTGTACTTCAACCCCAAGGGCGGTACCGGCCTGATGGTGGCGATCGACCTAGGCAGAGGGATCAACGACGAATCTGGCAAGAACACGGCGGCGGCATTTCGCACCGCACTGGGCATTGGCCCGGTGACCATCGGCGGCGGCGTCGGGATAGTCAATCCCGACCAAGGCGGTACGGTCGGTCGAAAGTCCCAGACCCAGTACATGGGCAACTTCGCGATGCGTGTGTTCGGCGGCGGGTTGTTGCCGGTGTCGATAAGCCTCCAAGGCGGCGTCGGCGTTCTCGATATCAGTGATATCAACACCAAGATCGTCACCGTACCCGTTGGTTTGGGAATCGGGTTCAGCATACCTACGCCGGGGTTCAGTTTCGATCCCTGGATCGCCGGGCGATATACGTTCGTGCGCAATGAAGTGGCATTGTTGACAGCCAATCAGAACTCGTTCGGTATTTCGGGGGGCTTGAATTTCAACTTCCTCATGGGACTCGGATTCCACGTAGCAGGTGACTGGCAAAGAAACCCGGCCGAACTCGTCACGTCGGGAACGGGAACGCTCAGCATCCCGAAAACCAAGCCGTTCGTGCTCGGCATCGGTCTGAACTACACGTTCCGGATGCCGGGATTGCCGGGCGTGCCCATGGTGCCGGGAATCTAGGCCCTTCAACCCCCCCTCTCCCCCGCAGGGGAGGACAGGAGGGGCAGCAGTCCAGAGGATAACTGAGGGCGTCGCCAGAGGTGGTGGCGCCCTTTGTGCAAGCGTTCGCCTCATGGATCGGAACATGACCATTGGGTGGGGTAGAGTTCTCTGCCTTCTCTGGATGGATGGGGCTGCCTCTGGGGTAGCGCGGTGGTGGAGTAGTGGAGGGTGGTCAGGGAGAAGAGGCAACACTAGCTTACGGGGCGCCCGGGCCCGGGCGCTTTTGGTGAGGGTAAACTCCACGGGGACGGGGACTTGAGCTTGAGGCGATTCAATCGACTTGTTGTGGTCGTAGGCATGGTGGGAACGCTGGGTGGATGTGCGGTGTCGTTTGACGCCGGTACACTCGGCGTGAAGGTCAGCATGGCCGAGCCGGCGGGCCAGCAGCCCGAGGGAACCGAGTTCACAATAACTAAGAAGGCGGTGTTCCTTCTGTTCGGCTTGCGGCGTGTTTCGAACCCCAGTCTCGAAAGCGTGCTGGCAGGGCAACTTCTGGACGCCGGTGAAGTCCGCAACTTGCAGATCAAAGTACGGAGTCGCTTCATCGACATTTTCGTTACGATACTGACGGCGGGTTTGGTCGTTCCGAGATCGGTTACGTTCCACGGGTGGATGGTGCCGGCCGACAGCGGCTCGGTTCCGTAATCCGTCAATCCTTCCCCGCTACGATACCCAGCAATCGCTCCAAGGCCTGCACCGATTCATCGGCGGCGCCGCAGCGAATTTGAGCCCGCGCCGCCCGGCCGGCAGCGCTCCGGGCATCCGGATCGCCGAGCCACCGCGTCCACTTCTCGACCAGCTCGGGCAGCGGATCTGGTCCGCTGATCGCTGTCACTCCACCTGACTCGAGCAGAGGTTGGGCTGCGGCATCCTGGAACACGCCCGGCCCGGCCAGAACGGGGACGCCCCACGCCGCTGGCTCGGCCAGGGAATGCACTCCGGATGTGCCAAATCCTCCCCCCACGTATGCCAACGCTCCCACGGCATAGAGGTCTCCCAGAAGCCCAGCCTGATCGACGACGACGATCGGAGCCCGGATTTCGGCGGGAGACCCGTTCCACAGCGCGGCCTCGAGGCGTAGTCGTCGGGCTCGGCTAACGATGCGGCGTACGGAAGCCGGGCCCGGTTCGTGGGGCACGACCAGGAGGCGCGCCGCCTTGTCACGCGAAGCTATCGCGGCGAAGGCGTCGATCAACAGCTCCTCGTCCTGAGGGTGGGTGCTCCCGGCCACTAGGACGTGACCTGCCGAGCCCCATGCCGCCAAGGGTTGCGGCACGGATTTCCCAGGGACCCGGTCCAGGATGTAGTCGTTGCGTGGATCACCTGTGACGTGCACGACTTCTTGCCGTGCCCCCAACCGGATCCAGCGAGATGCGTCCTCGGCGGACCGGGCGCCGACGAACGCGAGATGCCTGTGGACGGTGGCCAGGAGTTGCCGAACGGGCCACCGAAGGCGGTTGCTGCCGCGGCCGACTGCCCCACCTACGACCGCCACCGGCACGTGTCTCGCCAAGGCGCCGTGGACCATTTCGGGCCAGAGGTCGCCCCGAGAAACAACGATGATGGACGGACGTAGGGAGTTGAAGACGGCCGCCACCGCCGATGGGAGGTCGGCCGGCGCGTAGTCGATCCGGTCCACGCCGGGTGGGCCGGGCCAGGCGGCCATTGAGGGGGACGAAAAGGTCAAGACGGTCTGCAACGACCGGTGACGTTCCCGGAGGCGTGCCGCGATGGGGGCGATGACTTGCGACTCGCCAACGGATGCCGCGTGGAACCACACCAGCGGGCATTCGGTACGCGAATCGCGGGCCCAATCGACCCATCGCTTGCCTGCCGCCAGCCGGCCCCTGCGGCTTTCTGCCAGCTTGCCACTGGGGAGAGGAAGTAGGTGAAACAGTTTGGCAGCAAGCCGGTAGGCAGCGTTCATAGGATCAGGGCGGTGGGTGTTAGGTTTTAGGTCCCGCACGCCTTAGCACCCATAACCTACAACCTACAGCCTGCTTGCTATGGTACTGACCGACTATCTCAGGACGACAAGACAGGCGCGATACAGTCTGACGTTCGCGCTTCCGCTGCTGCTCTTGTATGAGGGGTTGGCTGCTGCCATGTCCCAGTCGGACGCGGCGAGCGTTCGCAACGGTGCGGATGTGCTCCTCAAGACGGTATTCATGGCGCTGGGCGGGAGAAACGGCGTGACGCTGTTTGGGGTGCTGCTCTTGGGAGTGGGATTGTGGCTGGTATGGCGGGACTACAGGAAAACCCCCGGCCGCCTGGAGATGTCATACATCGCTTTGATGTTTGCCGAGAGCGTCGTCTACGCGGCCGTGCTGGGCACGGTGGTCTCTACGCTGGCTTCGCTTCTCCTTTCAGGCCAGCTGGCCATCGTTCAGAACGGCAGCTTCAGCCAGCTCACTTTCGGGACCCAACTCATGGTGTCGCTCGGCGCAGGCATCTACGAGGAGCTGTTGTTTCGCGTCCTGCTCGTGTCAGGCATGGTTGCGCTCGGTCTCCGGTTGGGTTGGCGCCGCCCTGTGGCGGTGGGGGTGGCCGTGTTGGGCAGTGCAGTCATCTTCAGCGGGTTCCATTACGTGGGGCCGTTCGGAGACACGTTGACGGTAGCTTCGTTCACGTTTCGGGCTGTGGCAGGGTTGGTCTTGAGTGGCCTGTACGTGGCTCGTGGCTTTGGGATCGTGGCGTGGAGCCACGCCCTGTACGATCTGGGTATCGCGATGTTGGGGTAGATGTTGCGGGGATGGGGCTAGGCGTACCATCCCCCCTACAGGGTGTTCAATCCGTTCCCGTCTTCGCAGCGTAAATCGAGTCGAGAATCGTCCGCCAATCATCGAGCGGCAGGATGCCTTGCACGGCCCCTCCTTCGATGATGAATGTGGGTGTGCTGGTGAGTCCGCTCTGAAAGGCCATTTGGACGTCACTTGCGACGATGGAGCGCACGGAGCCGCTTTCGATGCACTGCTTGAAGGCGGTCCGATCCAGACCCAACTGTTCGGCGAGCGTCACAAAGTAGGGCGTGGCGGCTTCCATCCGGCTCCAGGTCTCTTGGGTCTCAAACAGCCGGTCGTGCATGGGCCAAAACCGATCCTGGGCCGCCGCGCACATCGCGTATTCGTGGGCTTCCGCGGCATGGGAGTGAAGGGAAATGAGCGGGAGGTTCAGGAAAGTGAACTTCACTTTGCCCGTCTCGACATACTCTTCCTGTATTGCTGGCCAGAAATCTTTGAAGAAGGTAAGGCAGAACGGGCACTGAAAGTCGCTCAGCTCATATACCGTGATGGGAGCGTCGGGTGATCCCTTTGTCCGAGCCGCCAGCATGGGGTCGGCCTGCGGTCGAGCAGATACGGTTCGCAGGGCTGCCGCGCTCGCTCCCGCATCAGGCGTGCGCACCCACGCCGCGATAGCGAGGCCCGCCAACACCAGGGTGGCGGTAGCTGCTCCATACGTCTTGGCTCGGTTCACGTCAGGCGTCCTTTGCGTGCGACATTATTGCCCACCGCCTCAGATCCTCAGTTCAGCGGCGCCATCGCAAGGTAACATTGTGGTCGGAGAGGTGTGTAGCAACCGGAACGATCGAACTCACGACCACCGGTACGTGCCAGGCGAACTCCATGAACGGGTTTTCCGGATCGGTATGCCGTGCCACCAGCCACCACGTACCTGCCTCGAGGTACACTTGGGCGCGTCCCAGGCTGTCGGTGGTGATCCTGATCTCATCGTATTCGGCCACCAGACTCCGCCAAGCCCTGTACGCCTCCGCTTCCCAACGGCGCAAGGAATCGGCCGCGGCTCCCGCCCTGAGGGCCAGCTCACGGTCGCTACCCAGCTCTCGGCGCATGCGCCCTTCGAGCACCGCCTCTTCCCGGCCAAGGGCCCCGTAGGCGGCCCTGAGACGGGCGTACGCCCTCGCGTAGGCCGCTGTACCACGCTCCATGGCGCGTACCGAGTCGGCGAGATCGGCAACCGCCTGGCGGGTCTCTGCCCACTCCGAGCTGAGCGCGGTCACTGAATCGGTGTCTTTGCGCCGGTATGCCCGCAACTCCGTCTCGAGTTCTGAGAATACTGCGGCCGCCGCCCCCTCGAGGGAATCCAGCAGCCCACTGGCGTCGTAAGGCAGGGCTACAATCTCGAGGCCGGCGATGGGCATGTCGTCCAAGCTCGCCGTAAACTCCAACGTACCCTCACCACCGCACCCTGCCAGAAGTGAGAGAACCACGAGAAAACCCGCCGGCGGAAGTCGGCGGGCTGAACGATGTCGTACTGCAATGTGGGTCTGCTGTCTGTGAACCAACGTCGCAGTCTTCAGTCGACGATCCGTCCGTTGAAGATAAAGGTGGCTGGGTCGACCGGCTTGCCGTTCTTCAGCACCTCGTAATGCACATGATGATTAGTCGCCCAGCCCGAATTTCCCACTTCCGCAATCTTCTCTCCGCGTTCGACGCTCTGTCCTGGTCGCACCAAGACTTTGGAGCAATGGGCGTAGCGAGTGCGGATACCGTCGCCGTGATCCAGTGTGACCGTCAAGCCGTATCCGATTTTGACACCCACGTCTACCACCCGCCCGGCGGCTGCCGCCATGATGGTTGCTCCCTTCGGGGCCACCACGTCGGTCCCCTCGTGGGGTCGGTTGTCGTGGAAGATGGGGTGCTTCCGGCTGGAGCTAAACCCGCTCGATACGAAGCCGTCGACCGGTAGGATAGATGGTGTGCGTTTGAGAAGATCCGTGAACGCGTACAGCGTATCTACCGCCTGCTGGTAGGACGCGGCCAGCATCAGAGCCCGGCGGTTGAGGCTCTCGAGGCTGAACCGGGTCTCGAGGGTTTGCTGCCCCAGCGCCGTCTCGGCGAGCAAGCGGTCTGCCGCTGTGGGAGCCGGTAGAGGACCGCCCACGCCGGCCTGCAGAACATCCGGGTTGCTGGGTTCGAGACCCGCCAACAACCTTACGTTGCGGTCGCGGTCGGTGAGCACATCGACCGTGTCGGCGAGCAGGGCCACTATGCTGCTCATCTTGGTCAACTCGCTGGCAAGAATCTCGTTCCGCCGTTCCAGGCGGTCCAAGCGGGACAGGGCTACGCCTTTCGATACGGCCGTGAAGGTGAGGCCCAGCATGGCGGCTGTGAAGACCGCTGCTGTCCCTATGAAGAACTTTAGGAGCCGGGCGGACAGCTGCACTTCGCTGGTCGTCCCAGCACCTTGGGGCACTACGAGTATTGTCCAGCGGCGCGTAGCCATGAACTTGTCCTCGGTCTCGGTTTCCCTAGATATCCCAATAATCGGACTGAAGCAGCATTCGCTTGAACGGGGCCAGCGTCGCAAAACATACTGGCAATTCCCCTGACCCGTCAACCAGGATTATGCCCCAGAATACGCCCCGGCGCCGTGACCTCAATCACGATCGAGAAAGAAGCGTTAAGTGCGCTTCATTGTTTGACTTACGAGCCCGACTCAAATTTGGGGAATAGCGGGGGCGGCTGGATGACTCTCGAGCCTCCCATTTCCGGCCGTTGAATGAACCCCCAGCCGGCCTCTTCGACTCGTCCAGCGAGGCCCAACGCCTCCCAGACCTCCTGAGCTTTGTCTGGCAGAAACGGGCTGGCCATGATCGTGATCCGGGCGACGGCGCGGGCCAGGGACGCCAGTACTGCCCCGAGGCGTTCGGAGTTGCCGGTTTTGTGGAGCGTCCAGGGCGCCGATTCTTCCACGAATCGATTGGCCCGAGCTACGAGGTTCCAGGCTTCCTGTCCGCCGACATGCAAGAGGTGCCGGTCCATGGCTGAGCGGTAGCTCTCGATGATCGTTTCGCCTTCCGTGTCGATGCTCAGGGTTTCCCCGCCTCGAGGCACGATGCCGTCCACGTAGCGTACGATCATGGCGAGGACCCGACTGGTCAAGTTGCCGTAGCCGTCGGCGAGCTCCGATTCGTATCTGCTGTCGAACCGTTCCCAGCTGAAGTTACCGTTGGCGTCCCACGGAATCTCACGCAGCAGGAAGTATCGCAGGGCGTCGACGCCGTGGCGATCGATGGCCTCGCGGAGAGTTACGCTCACGCCGGCGCTCTTGGAGAAGCGGGCGCCGGCGTACGTCATCCACCCGTGCACCCAGATCCCTTTGGGGGCGGGCAGGTCCGCAGCGTTGAGCATGGCGGGCCACAGCGCGGCGTGGAATCGGAGTATGTCGGGGCCGATCACGTGAAGGTCTGGCGGCCACGCCTCCTCGAACCCCGGGCTTGGAAAGCCGGTGGCCGAGAGGTAATTGATGACGGCGTCGAACCACACGTAGACGCTGTGTGAGGGATCGTCGGGCCACGGGATGCCCCAGGGAAGCCGGGCGCGGCTGACCGAGATGTCCTGAAGGCCGCTGGTCACCACGTTTCGGATCTCGTTCATTTTCGACGGCGGTCGGACGAAATCGGGATGTCGTTCGTAATGCTCTAGTAGCCATGGGGCGAAGGTCGATTGGCGGAAGAAGAAATTCGGTTCGTCCACCCATTTGATCTCGCGGGATGGGTGTTCGGGGCAACGGCCGTCAACGAGGTCCTTCTCGAGCTTGAAGGCTTCGCAGCCGACGCAGTAGTACCCGCTGTACGTTCCCTCGAAGAAGTGGCCTTTGTTCTGAATGCGGCGCAGCATCTCTTCCACGGCTGCCCGGTGTCGGGCCTCGGTGGTGCGGATGAAGTCGGTGTTGCTGATGTTGAGTTCTTGCCAGGCTGTTTGGAAGGCGGCCGCTATCTGGTCTGCCCAATCCTGGGGGGCCATCCCGGCTGATTCCGCCGACTGGGCGACCTTTTGGCCGTGCTCGTCCATTCCCATGAGGAAGCGGACTTTTTCTCCCCGCAGGCGGCGGTACCGAGCGATGCAGTCGGCGCCGATTTTCTCATACGCATGACCGAGGTGGGGCTCGCCGTTGGAGTAATCGATGGCGGTGGTGATGTAGAACTCATTTGCCACCTTCGTCACCCTCGGATCCGGTGGATGTCTCTTCGTCCTGGGTTGCTTTTCTGTCCCGGCGTGCTCGTCCCCGTCGCCGCTTGCGTCGCCGCGGACGCTGTGGGGGAGTGACCGCGGCGGCGGCGTCTTCCTCGGTCACCCTGGTGGGTCCTTCGTCGAAGGTAGCGAGCCCCGCCGGCACCCTGGGCTTCTCGGGCTCCGCTGTTGCCGGCTGACGATGTTGGGCTACCTCCAGCTTCAATTCGGACAAAATCAGGGTGCGCAGCGTGTTGTCTTCCGACCGGAGTAGGATGCGTTCGCGGAAGATGTCCACTGCCTGCACCCGCTCGCGACCGACGGCGGTGAGAATCGTTCTCCCCTCTTTCGGAAAGCGCTTGCGGCTTGCGATGTAGAAGTCGTGTTCGTAGCGCAGACAACACAGCAGTCTGCCGCACCCGCCGGAGATCTGTGAGGGATTGAGTGAGAGGTGTTGGTCTTTCGCGAGACTGAGGCTCACGGGACGCAACTCCGGCAGCCATGAGGAACAACAATATTCCCGGCCGCAGCGCCCCACTCCCGACAGCCGTTTCGCCTCATCCCTTGCGCCGATCTGGCGCAGCTCGATTCTCGTGCGAAACAGCGAGGCCAGATCTCGAACCAATTGTCGAAAATCGACGCGGTTGTCGGCGGTAAAGTAGATCGTGAGTTTCTTTCGATCCCACTGCCACTCGGCGTCGGACACTTTCATCGGGAGGCTGTGCTTCGCGACGCGCTCGCGGACTTTCCGACGCACGTCTTCTTCGGCCTTGCGCAGCTCGTCGATGACATGCGACTCCTGGCCCGACGCGCGACGCAGCACTCGACCTTTGGCTTCGGGCGGAGAACCCGCGCTGCATCCATCGCACCCGACGCCGCACTTCGCCAACGCGGCGTCACCGACAGCGGAAACGCAGCCGAGGTCCTGCCCGCGCTCCACTTCCACGACGACGGAGTCACCGACGGTCAGCGAAGCCGAGCTGTCCCAAGTAAAGAACTCTCTTCGATTGCCCTTGAACCGGACCTCGACGAGTTCTTGGCTATCAACGCTCAGCGAAACGCCCCATTTCCATGTATTTCTTGGCCCGCGGCTTGATCAGTCTTTTCGACCCGATCTTCGCGAGCTCCTCAACGTGGCGCCGCACAGCTTCACCCAAGGCTGCAATCGTCCTCTCGGGATCGGAGTGTGCACCTCCCGGCGGCTCAGGAATCACTTCATCTACCAGTCCTAGTTCCAAGAGATCTGGCGCCGTCAACTTCAGCGCCTCGGCAGCACGTTCTTTTTGGCTTGCGTCATTCCACAATATCGCCGCACACCCTTCGGGCGAGATGACCGAGTACACGGCATTGGAGAGCATAATAACACGGTCCGCCAAGCCGAGCGCCAGCGCGCCTCCGGACCCTCCTTCGCCGACGACCGCGGCCAATATGGGCGTTTCGAGCCCCGCCATCACTTCGAGGTTTCGGGCTATGGCGGCGGCCTGTCCACGTTCCTCGGCGCCGAGGCCGGGGTAGGCTCCAGGAGTGTCTATCAGTGTGATGATCGGAGCGTTGAACCGCGCGGCCATCTCCATGAGTCGCAATGCCTTGCGGTAGCCCTCGGGGTGCGGCATCCCGAAGTTGCGTCGCAGGTTCTCCTTCGTATCTCTACCCTTTTGATGACCTATCACCATGACTGGCCGGCCCTCGAGACGAGCCCAGCCTCCCACGATGGCTGGATCGTCGCGGAATAGACGATCTCCCTTCAACTCTATGAAATCGGTGAAGAGTGCCGCGACGTAGTCGAGTATGTACGGCCTCCGCGGGTGACGTGCCACTTGCACCCGTTGCATCGGCGTCAGCTCTTCGTAGATCTCCCGCCTTAGGTCGTCGAGCTTTTTCTCCAGCGGACCGATCTCACTGTCGACTTCGAGATCGCGCTCTCTCGTGAGCCGCCGGAGGTGGCCGATCTGACGCTCGAGTTCGACGAGAGGTTTCTCAAAGTCCAAGACGAATGCCACAGCCCTACCTCACTCTCACCAGTGCGACCCGGTCTTGGCCCACCAAGTCACGGAGGGCGAAGAGGAATTCTTCGTCGAGTTCGACGCGCAGTCGACGCGACTGCATGCGAGCCGTGGTGCCGTTCCCGTCGCGCCATTCCACCGTGACGGCTGCCGGCCCTGGATAGGAGGCACATAGCGCGGCAATAGCCTGTGCCACCTTGGGATCCGGCCCGTTGCCCGATTCCCAACGGAGGGCGACACCCACCGCGCCGCTCTGCCGCAAATTAGCCAACAACGTGGCTTCCTCGACAATGAACGGCGCTCGGTCCTCGCCGCGGTCGCGGGCACTGTACCCCCCGGAAAGCAGCAAGGCCGCGTCCGTCACGATCGCTGATGACAACTTGCTCCAGGCCTCGGGAAACACGATCGCCTCGGCAGTGCCGTGAAAGTCTTCCAGGGTGAGCCGGGCGTACTCCGCTCCAGTTTTCCTGCTGATCTTACGGCTGAGTGCGGTAACCACCGCACCGATAGAGACGGTGTGTTCACTCCAGGTTCCGAGTGTCGCCGTAGTTCGCGTGCTGAACAGCGAAACCTCCTCGCGGAACTTGCCGAGCGGGTGGCCTGAGATAAAGAAGCCAACGACGCTCTTTTCCTTCGCCAGCCGCTCCGCTTCCGACCAGACGGGAACGTCCGGCAACTTTGGGCGTTCGACATCCTGCTCCGCTCCTGCGTCGCCGAATAGCGAGGTTTGCCCCGCATCGCGTTCTGCCTGGCGTAGCTGACCTTCCTGCAATGCAGTCTCTAGACCTGCGAGGAGCTGCGATCGATGGCCATCGAGCTGGTCCAACGCACCAGCCGCAATGAGGGCCTCGAACACCCGCTTATTGCACAACCGCAAGTCTACGCGCTCGCAGCATTCGTACAAGGATTTGTACGGCCCGCCCGTCTCTCGAGCGGCGATTATCGACTCGATCGCACCGCGGCCCACGTTCTTCACCGCACCGAGGCCGAACCGTATTTGCTTGTCGGCGGTGACCGTGAACTTCCTTCCGGATTCGTTGACGGAGGGCGGCAATACCTCGATGCCGAGTTCCCGTGCCTCACTAATGTAGCGCACGACCTTGTCCGTGGTGCCGATTTCTGAAGACAACAAGGCAGCCATGAACTCAGACGGGTAGTACGATTTGAGCCATGCCGTCTGGAACGAAATGACACTGTACGCTACACTGTGCGACTTGTTGAAACCGTAGCGCCCGAAGGTCTCAATCTGATCGGAAATGTCCTCAACGACTTTGTTGTCGTAGCCTCGATTCACGCAGCGGTCGATGAATCTCTTCAGCTCTTTCCTGATCAGCTTGGCATCCTTCTTCCCCACCGCCTTGCGGAGAACATCCGCCTCGGCAAGCGAGTAGCCGGCCATGACATTGGCAATGCGCATCAGCTGCTCTTGATAAACAATGACACCGTAGGTCGGCTCGAGCACGCTTTCGAGATCAGGATGCGGGTATGTGACCGGCTCAATGCCCCTCTTGCGTCTGATGTAGACGTTGTGCATGCCGGAGTCGAGCGGTCCGGGGCGTACCAAAGCGTTGGTTGCGACGAGGTCGTCGAAACGGTCGGCGGCGAGTTGGCGCAGCATGTCCGTTCCGAGCGGCGATTCAAACTGGAATATGCCTGCCGTCCGGCCGTCACGGAGCATCTGGTAAACCTGAGGATCATCCAGGTCCAGAGCGTCGATATCGATCGCCACACCGTGCCGCTGTTGAATCATCTCGCAGGCGTCGTGGATGACCGTCAGGGTCTTCAGCCCGAGAAAGTCCATCTTCAACATGCCCGCGTGCTCGAGCGCGACCATGTCGTATTGCGTGATGATGGTAGGATCGTTTTTCCCGTTGGCCCCACCCCGCTGCTGCGGCGCCGTGCATATGGGCACATACTCGTCCAGGGGCCCCGGTGCGATCACCACGCCGGCGGCGTGCACCGACGCATGGCGCGATAAACCTTCGATGCGTTGGCTCAGGTCGATTAGGCGGGCGACGTTCTCGTTCGACCGCTGCAACTCCGCCAGCTCGGGAACCTTGGCGACCGCCTCCGCCACCGACAGGGAGTACGCGGAACCCGAGGGGATGAGCTTGGCGATCTGATCCGCATCACTCAGAGGCACACGCAGCACCCGCGCAACGTCACGCACCGCCGCCCGGGCTTTGAGCGTTCCGAAAGTGATGATCTGACCCACGCTCTTTCGCCCGTACCGCTCCCGCACGTATTCGATCACTTCACCGCGCCGCTCAAAGCAGAAATCGACGTCGATGTCCGGCATGGAAATCCGCTCGGGATTCAAGAAACGCTCGAAGAGCAGGTCGAACTTGAGTGGATCGACTTTCGTCACTCCGAGTCCGTAGGCCACTATCGAACCGGCAGCCGAACCGCGACCCGGTCCGACGGGGATTCCCCGATCTTTCGCCGCCTTTATGAAATCTTGAACGATGAGGAAATAACCGGCGTACCCGGTTTTCGTGATGACGCCTAGCTCGTAATCCAGACGTTCTTTGACTTCGCTGGGCAGCGGCGTTCCGTACCTGCGCTCCACCCCGCGGGTGGCCAGCTCGACCAGGAGATCGTTGTCGGTCGCGTAGGCTTTGGGACGGGGAAACTCAGGCAAATAATATTGCTTTTTGAAGTTCAACTCGCACAGGTCGGCTACCCGCTGCGTCTCCCCGATGGTCTCCAGGTGATCCGGGAAAAGCGCGCACATCTCCTCCTCGGACTTCACATAACTTTCCTCGCCCTTGAAGCGGAACCGCTTCGGATCGTCGAGGTCCTTGCCGGTGCCGATCGCCAGCAAGACGTCGTGTGCTTCGGCATCCTCGCGCCGCAGATAGTGCGCGTCGTTCGTTGCCACCACCGGAAGGCCGAGTTCGCGAGAAAGCTCGAACATGCCCTCGGCGACGACTTTCTCATCATCGATTGTGTGGTCCTGCACCTCGAGCCAGTAGCCGTCGGCACCGTAGTTCGACGCGTACCACTCCGCCGACCGCTTGGCCTCCTCGTAGTTTCCCCGGCGCAACCAGAGCGCCACCTCGCCCGAGAGACATGCGGCCAGACAAATCACGCCCTCGCGGTACTGGGCGAGTACTTCCCTGTCCACCCGAGGCCGACGGTAGAATCCTTCGACGAATCCGATCGACGACAGTTTGATGATATTCTTGTAGCCGGTGTGGTTCTTGGCGAGTAGAACCAGGTGCGAATAGTTGGCGGGTGCATCTTTCGCACGCCCGCGATCGTGACGCGACCCGAACGCCACGTACGCTTCGAAACCGAGAATGGGCCTAATCTGGGCGGCCTTGGCTTGCTCGTAGAAGGTCCACGCCGCGTGAAGATTGCCGTGATCCGTGATGGCCAGACTGTCCATTCCGAGATCGCGAATCCGCGCGATCAAGTCTGGAATGCGGTTCGCTCCGTCGAGCAGCGAGTATTCCGAATGCGTGTGGAGGTGGACGAAGCTCACAGCGTCATAGGATGTGGGGGCTATGTTATTCAGTGCTGCGGCCCAGAAACAGGACGGGCACGAACAAATCGTGCCCGCTGGCCGACTCCCGATGTCCGAAAGCTACCGCGGCTCCACCACGTTGTCAAAATAGGGAAGGTGGCCGTATGTTATTGAAATTCAGTAAGTTACGGTGTGGAGTGGTAGTGCAGTGCCTGGCTCGGTGGCTGCGGATCGGGAACGGGGAGTCGGAGACGTGAGGAACCGAGGGAAGGGTTCCAAACTTTCCAGTCTGACCACTGATTTGTTCTGCGAGGCGGTTGGTTGATGGTCTCACCGCGACGGAAATCCGCCTGCCGGGTCGCAGCTTGCGTTGTTCGGTCTTGGCGGCGGGCCCGTCGGAGATCACAGAAACGAACAATCTTGAGGGAAGATGATGTTGCGAAGGATTTCCTGCGCCGCCTCCCTCGCGCTGACGGCGGTTTCGACAGGGTGCCTCACCGATACCGGGTCGGAGCCTTTGATGATCGCAAGAGTGGCTTCCACCGATCAGCAACAGGCTCCGGGCGGGAGCCGCTTGCCCCTACGCGTGACGGTTGCCACGGCTGACGGAACGGCGACCGTGCGAGGAGAAGTGCTGTGGTCGATACTATCACAGCCGGGGGAGGCGGGAGACGGGAGCTTGAGCGATTCCCTGACGCTTTCGGACGGGACGGGGTTGGCGGAAGTAGAACTCACGCTGGGGCGGGCCGAAGGCGTTACCATCGTCCGTGCGGTGCTCCGAGCCGACAGGACCCAATCCGTCGACCTCACCAGCACTGCCACCAGAACGCCCGTTCTGACCAGTGTGTCGCCGACTGCATTCGGGGGGGGAGATCAGATCGTCGTGAGCGGCCGCAACCTGGATGTCGCTACCGGCTTCGAGGTCGGGGGAGTGGTGGTGGGTCCAATCGCGGTTTCGGGCGACGGTGGTGACGCGACTCTCCTGGTCCCTCAGTGTCTCACGCCCGGCCAAGTTGCCATTCGAGCGTTCGCCGGTACTGCGGTCTCTGATACGCTGTTCGGCGACTTCGCCGCTGCCGCCGGATCGATCGCCCTGGCGGTCGGCGAGTATCTGTCTCTCTCTCCCAGCGCTCTGGAGGGGTGCGCGATGTTTCCCCCTGCCGGTGCTAGCGGGGCCGAGTATCTCTTGGCTGTCCAATCTGTTTCGGGGTTCGCCGGGGACTCCGCCGCTTACCGGTTGCGGGGGATCGGTGCTTCCCCCTCAGCACCGGCAATGCCGAACGCGGCAGCGCGATCCGAACCTTCCCATGCCGATCGATTTCACTTTCGCCTGCGTGAGTTTGAGCGCGAACTGGCGCAGCTCCCGTCTGCGAGAGGCGCCACGGCACGAGAGGCTCCTCCCGGCATCATCAAACCCGGCGTAGAACGTATCTTCCGGGTGTGCTCCAACGTCAGGTGTGAGGGCGAGTTCGCCACGGTACGCGCCGAAGCCAAATACGTGGGACGGCACGCCGTGATCTACCAGGACCTGAATGCCCCAGCCGGCGGGCTCGGACCGGGCGATTTCGACGATTTGGGGGAAATCTTCGACTTGGAGCTGTATGACGTAGGAACCCGCGCGTTCGGGGCGGAGTCGGACATCGACGGCGATGATCGGGTCGCCATTCTCCTGACCCCGGTCGTCAACAGTCTCACGGAGGTAGCGTCGTGCGACGACTCGTTTATTGCCGGTTTCTTCCTAGCCCTCGACATCAATCCGGGGAGCGTCGGCGACCCGAGGTCGAATCAGGCGGAAGTGTTCTATTCCATCGTGCCCGACCCTGAGGGCGAGTTCACATGCACGTTCACTGTTGATCAGGTGCGCGGGCAAGTTCCCGTCACGTTCATTCACGAGTTTCAGCACATGATCAGCTTCCACCAGCACGTGATATTGCGGGGCGGAGTTCCGGAAGAGCTTTGGTTGAACGAAGGGCTATCGCACCTGTCGGAGGAGTTGGCGGCGCAGCATTTTCTTGCCCAAGGAGATACGACTCGTTTCCAGCGCTTCGCCGTCGGCAATCTCATCAACGCTTACGATTACCTACTCGAACCCGGCGACGTTTTCGTGTTGCCGGCGCGGGGTGGTGGTACCCTGCAAGAACGTGGTGCGGCTTGGCTGTTTCTCCGCTGGGTCGTTGACCAGTTCGGAGAGGACGTGGTGCGTCGGATGTCGGAGACTGGCGCGACAGGGTCGGGCAACGTTGGGTCAGTCGCAGGAGCTTCTTTCGGGCAGCTGTTGTCGGAATGGTTCTTGGCCAACTGGGTTTCCGATTTGCCGGATTCGATCCTTGCCGATTCCGTGAAGCCCGATCGGCTAAGGTTCAGCTCGTGGAGCTTCCGTATCACCTTCGCGAGCTTCAATGAGCAGCTCGAGGATCGATTTCCGAAGGCGTTTCCCATCGATCCGGGATTGTTGTCGCCCGGGGGGTTCGATCAGGTCAGGACGTTACGGGCGGGCTCGGGGGACTATTACCGAGTCGTGCAGCCACCCAACGATGCTGGTTTCGTGGCGACCTTGACGCAACCGTCAGGCCAGGCGCTCGTGGATGCCGCGCCCCGGTTGAATGTGATCAGGATACGGTAGGTGGGAAGTGAGAGGTGAAGCCAGAGCCAAGGGTCTCGATCGGGCTCTTTTCGCGTGTTGGGCGGTGGTA
>JADFIT010000146.1 GCA_022566515.1 Gemmatimonadota bacterium | reverse complement strand
CCCCTGAGATATCGCTGCTCTGGGCATTCAGTGGTACAGCCAGGGCCGCGGTCAGTGCACTCGCAACGAACAATGCGCCAAGTCTCTTCATTCTGCTTCTCCTCCATGTCAGCTAGGTTGGCCAGCGCTTCTGCATCCAGTGGTATTGCGGCTACTGCTCCGGCGGCCGCCGCCGATCCCCCCTCTCCCCTCCCTCGCCCCCTCCTCTGTGAAGCCACCGTCTCCCGCCCGGCCGATCGCCGTGGCGTAGCCGCATGGCTTCGAAGTCCTTGTCCAACTGGTCCAGTTGTTCCGGGGTGAGGATGTCAGCGATCTCCGAACGCACGTTCTCGATGTGGAACCGAATCTGCGGTAGCACAACGCGCATGATCGAATCGGTCCGGTTCCGGCGCAACAGGAGAATCTCCTCGATCTGTGCCCGCTGGATTTCGGTCAGGCCGATCCCCTCGAGCGGGGGAGGCAGGAGACCGGAGTCCCGCACGAACCCCCGCCGGTAGGGCTCGCTCTGCGTGACCCTCAGGCGCTCTCCGGCAACCCCAACGAGTATCCCAACCACCAACGCGACGGCGAGTAGGCCTACGGCCTGAAACCGCAGGCGCCGGGTGGGCTGTGAATTATCTGCCATGTTCATTGGTCAAACGCCGCAAAGAGGTCCGCCGTCGTCGGCACCTCTCCGTCCCAAATCCACTGGGCCAATTCCACCGGGACACCCACGGCTTCGGCGATTCCGTCCGTCTCCGGTTCGACGGCAGGCTGGGGAACTTGAGTTCGAGTGAGGATCGTCGCCGAGACAACGGCGACGACAGCCGCCGCAGCCAACATCGGCCTTCGCCAAGAGGCGAGCTGGATGAAGGGATTGAACCGGGTGCGCCGGGTGGCAAGCTCGTGGGCCGCACGCGCAACGATTCCTTCCACCATCGCCTCGAATCGCTCCTGGTCGGTGGTTGGATCCAGAGGAGAAAAATCGATCGGCTGCTCGTGGTCTCTATTCATGTAAGTGTTCCCCCAATGCTCCCAGGATCTTGCGCAGCGTCCGTCGAGCTTTGAGCATGTGTTGGCGCGACATCCCTTCGGAGATCGCGAGGTGCCCGGCGATCTCTCTATGCTTCAGTCCCTCCAGGTCGTGCAGCAGTACTACCTGCCGCTGGATCTCGCTCAGCTCCCCGAGCGCGTCTTCAAGCCGCTCCCGCAGGTCGGCACGTTCGGCGTCCTTCGCCGAGTCTTCCCGGCTCGCCGCGCCGGCCAGCTCGAGAGATTCCGTGGCCCGGACGCGCCGATACGCCCGAAAGTTATGGGCACGATTTCGGACGATCCGCAGCAACCAGGATGCAAATTTGTCGGGCTCTCGGCAATCGTCCAGTCTCTCCAGGGCCTTTAGGAACGCGTCTTGGCAGACGTCTTCAGCATCCATGCTGTTGCTAAGTAACGCCAGGGCAACGGCATACGCCGCTCTGTAGTAGCGGCGCACGAGGGCCTCAAACGCCGAGGAGTCTCCCCGGCGCGCGCGCTCTACGTACGTGGCGTCGGGGGTCGTTTCATCCGAAGACGGCGTGCTGTGTATAAAAGACATCCAACCAGGTCAGAGTGTTAGCCATTCTGGTATGTGGGACACCCAACTCCGGCCTTCTGTTAGGAGAGGATTGGGAGCGGGTACTCCACTGGCCTCGATATCGGCCTAACAAAAGGTCCTCACCTGCTGTCTAACTCACGTCGCCGTAGGGTGTCGGGAGGTCCCGAGGGAGCACACGCGACGTCACATGCGCAGCGAGTCAGACATGATCAAATGTACGTTCAGGGTGATTCCCGTGTTGGTGGTGGCGTTGGTGTTGCAGCCACCAGGCGTGGTGGACGCACAACAAACGCGAACGGTGCAGGGTATCGTGCGCGATTCAACGACCGGCGAGACAGTTCCCTTCGCCATCATTGCCATTCCAGGCACGACGCTTCGCACCGCTTCCAACCGCGACGGGTACTTCGCTTTGGTTGGTGCACCGCCGGGGGCGTTTATGCTGCGGGTTTCCTCCGTCGGGTTTAGTGTCGCAGAAGTGCTGGTGGGGGTGGAACTGGGGGCTCGACAGGTGATAGTCGAGATGTCGCGAGTCTCGTTCCAACTGGAGGCGATCACAGTTGTGGCTGATGACTACCGCATCATGCGGGTCACGGACGGCGTCAGCCGGATCACCGCCTCGCCACGTGACATGGCGATCCTGCCGAACGTGGGTGAGGTGGACATTTTCCGATCGCTGCAACTTCTGCCCGGCATCAGCGGCACGAACGAGAGTTCGTCGGGACTCTACGTTCGCGGAGGCACCCCGGATCAGAACCTGGTGTTGCTCGACGGCATGACCGTCTATCACGTCGATCACTTCTTTGGCTTCTTCAGCGCCTTCAATGCGGATGCGATCAAGGACGTTCAGGTCTACAAGGGCGCATTTCCGGCGCAGTACGGCGGTCGGGTTTCGAGCGTCGTGGATATGACGGGCAAGACCGGTGATCCCAATCGTGCGCATTTAACCCTGGGCGCCAATTTACTGAGTGCTCAAACGTCTGTGCAGATTCCGTTGTTCGGAAAGGGATCCGTCATCCTGGCAGCCAGGCGATCCTATACGGACGTGCTGCAGACGGGCCTGTACAACAGCATCTTCAACATGTTCAACGGTGAGGATGACCAAGTCGCCACGACTACGGCGCCCCAACGCGCTGGGGGAAGGTTCGGAGGACAGTTTGGGGACGCCAACTTCTCCACGACGAATCCAGATTTCTATTTCTACGATTTCAATGGAAAGGCAACCTATCGGCCGTCGAGCAAAGACATTCTGGCGGTCAGTGTTTACAACGGCCAGGATTATCTCGACAAGTCGCGTCTTCAGAATCAGAGCTTCCCGTCGCAGGGGACTCAGCCCACCCGAGCGATCAATAGCGACATCACGGACTTAACCGATTGGGGAAACAAAGGGGTGAGCGGCAAATGGGCGAGACAGTGGGGTGCAAGGCTCTACTCAAATTTGCTGGTGGCCTACTCCGAATACTTCAGCGATTACCGACGGCAGACGGACATCGAGATTCGCAACGCCGACGCGGATTCGTTGTTGCAGGCACGCAGTTCCGGGAGCAGGGAAGACAACCAAGTCAGGGACCTGACTGTCAGGCTCGACAATGAGTGGCAGATCCTACGCTCGCACAAGATAGACTTCGGCACATGGATAACCCGGTCCGACGTCCGCTTTACGTTTATGCGCAACGATACGACGACGGTGCTCGACAGAGACCAAGAGGGGTTGCGTGTGGCTGGATACGCCCAGGACACCTGGTCGATTGGCTCGGCCTTCAATATCACATTTGGTGGACGGGTGGCCTACTACGACAACACCGCCAAGACATATTGGGAGCCGCGCGCCTCGGCGTCGTGGAATCTCACCGACCGCTTCAAGGTCAAAGGGGCGTACGGGCGCTATCACCAATTCGTCAATCGGGTCGTGAACGAAAATGTCACCGAGGGATCGCGAGACTTTTGGCTCCTCGCCGACGGCGACCTGGTGGACGTGACGAGTTCGGAACACTACGTCGCCGGCGCGAGCTATGAAACAGACGAATACCTGGTCGATGTGGAGTTGTACCGCAAAGACATGGATGGTCTCTCGGAGTTCTCACTGCGGTTCCAGAGGGCGCGCCGCTCGGGTCCTCAAGATCTATTCTTCCGGGGGGCCGGCGTTGCCAAAGGCATCGAGCTATTGGTGCAGAAGAAAGCAGGGATGCTCACCGGATGGGCGAGCTACACACTCGCTAGCGTGGAACACACGTTCCCGGCACTGAACAGCGGCGAGGCGTTCCCTGCACTTCACGACCAGAGACACGAGTTCAAGGCGGTTTCGAGCTTGTCGTTGGGTCGTTGGAACCTCTCGGGCACGTGGGTGTTCGGCTCCGGCAAACCATATACGGCCCCCCAATCTGAGTACGCAATCGAACTCCTGGACGGGCGGCAACAGAGCTACATCCACGTGAGCGACAAGAACTCTCTGCGCCTGCCACCGTATCACCGTCTCGACCTGGCGACTCATTACCGATTCTCGCTGGGAACATGGTCCGGCGATCTGGGATTCTCCGTGTTCAACGCATACAACCGCACCAACGTCTGGTACCGGGAATTCGAGCTGACCGAGACACCGGTTTTGGTTACGGATGTGACCTATCTCGGCGTCACGCCTAATCTGTCCGTCCGGTTCGAGTTTTAGGGGGAGAAAGTGAGGGGGATAATGAGAAGCAGCCAAGAGATGAAGGTAAGAGGTGGCGGCATGACGAAACGGCATATAGCCCTTGGTGTGGGCGCACTGGTTCTGGTTGGGTGTGACAATCCGTTCGACCAAGGGGACGACGACCTGGTCGTGATAGAGGCTTTCCTCTTTGCGGGCGAGCCGGTTCAGGACATCCGCCTGACCTCTACGGTGCCGCTCGGCGAGGATCCCGACAGCGCTCCCGTCATCGACGATGCCGTCGTGCGCCTCATGAAGGACGGTGTTACCTATGCCCTGACTCCGTTCGGCGAGGAGGGCCGCTACGAGTATACGGGGACCGACCTCGCGATTCTGGAAGGTGACGAGTTCCGCCTGGAAGTGGAGTACTTCGGCAGGGTCGCTTGGGGTGAGACCGTGGTCCCCGGACCCCCGTTGAGTGTAGCGATGGACGGCGACACGCTGTTCGCCCCTACACTGGGCCGCGGAGGAGGCCGGGGCGGGGGGGGCGGGGGCTTCAACCTTCAGGAATCGCAGCTGGTGGTGACGTGGGACAACCAGGCCGATCTGCTTCATTTCGTGGTCGTCGAGGGGATGGACGATGCCGCCGAGGCCATCTTCCCGGAGCAATTGCAAGAGCGTCTGGGTAGGTTCCGCTTCATATCCGAGCCGACAATTGATAACTTTTTCATTGTCCGGCTCCTGCTGTTGGAGGCCCTGGGGGCCCACCAGGCGAAGGTGTATCGGGTCAACGCCGAATACGCCCAGCTATATGAGAACCGCACCCAGGATTCGCGGGACCTCAACGAGCCGCCGAGCAACATCCGAAACGGCTTGGGCGTATTCAGTGCGTTCAACAGCTCGTCGGTTTCTTTTGAGGTAGCCCGAACAGCGCAATGACGGTCTGGTGCAGGACAGCCTGCACTCCGACCGCTAGACTGAAGAGTTCCATACATGAGAATACTTCTAGCCGCCCTAGCGGTAGTGATCCTGGGGTGTACAGAGAAGACCGAAGAACAGGTCTTCCAGCTCCTTCCGGTCTCCACTAGGGACATTCTGGTCTCCGCGAGCGCCGCAGGTTCCGTGGAGCCCGTGCTCACCGTCGAAGTGAAATCCAAGGCGTCCGGTGAGATTTTGGACGTGCTGGTCGAGACGGGTGACCTCGTTACCCGGGGCGATTTGCTTGTCCGCGTCGATCAGCGGATTCCGCGTAACGCTCTAATGCAGGCGGAAGCGGACTTGGAGGTAGCCCAGGCCCAGCTCAGCAATGCCGACGCCCAATGGCGCCGCGCTGAAGCGCTCTACGAAACTCAATCCATCACCGAGCGGGAATTCGATGATGCATTGCTGGGCCAGGCCAACGCCAACGCCTCGTTGGTGCGCGCGGAACGGTCACTGCAGGATGCTACGATTGCGTTCGAGGATACCGAGGTCCGGGCACCGGCTACCGGCGTGATTCTCCAGCGGAACGTCGAGGTCGGGACGGTGATTCAGTCGGCCACCAGCAATGTCGGTGGTGGCGCCGTGCTGCTGCTCATGGCCAATCTGGACACGGTACGGGTCCGCACCCTGGTCGATGAGACAGACATCGGAAAGATCCAACCCGGCCTTCAGGTGAACATCAGGGTGGATGCATACCCCAATCAGCCGTTCCAGGGACGGGTATTGAAGATCGAGCCGCAGGCCGTCACCGAGCAAAACGTGACCATGTTTCCGGTGTTGATCCGGATTCCCAACGAGGATGGGCTTCTGCGGCCGGGGATGAATGCGGAGGTCGAGATTCGCATCGGGTTTCGCCGGGGCGTGTTGACAGTGCCCAATGCAGCGCTGAGGACACGGAGTGATGTGGCCTCTGCTGCTGCGGTGCTGGGGATCGATATGGATACGGTGCAAGCGCAACTAGCCGCGGGCAGGGAGCGACTCAGGACGGGGCGGGAGAACACAGACCGAGGAGAAGACGGAGACGGGGTTCGCCGCTCGGGCTCTTTCCCGACGGCCGGAGGAGCGGTCCGTCGGCCCGCCCAAGCCCTGGGTCAATCCGGTTTTCAATTCGGCGGTGACTTCATTGTCTTCGTCTTGCGGGACGGCGTCCCCACCGCCGTATCTATCCGGACAGGGTTGACGGACTTAGACTATAGTGAGGTTGTGGCGGGACTGGCCGCGTCCGACTCGGTCTTCATGCTGTCGGGCCTGGGGTCGGTTCAAGGGCTGCGAGGTGGAGGTCAAAGGGGGCAGGGTGGCCCCCCAGGAGGGCGTTGATGGAGACTATCGGAGTAGCGTTCGGCGCGATCAGAGCGAACCCGCTTCGCTCGTTCCTCACAATGCTGGGTATGGTCATCGGTGTCGGGGCCGTCATCACCATGGTGGCCCTGGGTACGGGAGCGCAGGCTGCCGTAGAGGAGCAGATTCAGTCGTTGGGTACCGATCTTCTGGCGATCTATCCCGGACAATCCTTCATGCATGGTGTCGCTCGAGGCGACCGAGTCAGCGTGACGATGGATGACGCTGAAGCGCTGGCCATCGATGGGTATGCCCTCCGGGCTGTGGTGCCCGAAATGAGCAGGAGGCAGCAGATCGAGTACGGGAACGCCAACGCCAGCGTGAACGTGATGGCTTCGACTGCAGAGTACATCGAGATTCAGAACCAACCCATCGTGGCCGGCAAGATGTTCACCGAAGCGGACAGCGATCAGCGGCGCCGGGTGGTTGTTTTGGGTAGTTCCGTGCCCGAAATGCTGGGTGGCAACGGTGTGGCCATGATCGGCCAACAACTCTCGATTCGTGGCATTCCGTTTGAGATCATCGGCCTGCTGGACGAAAAGGGCGCGCAGGGGCACAACAATCCCGATGAGCAGGTCCTCATCCCCCTCAAGACCGGTCAGTTCCGCGTGTTCGGCACCGATCGGCTTCGCGCCATCACGGTTCAGGTGGTCGACCAGGATTCCATGATGGTGGCCATGATTGGAATCGAACGCGTGATGCGCCGTGAGCACGGCATCCAGCCTGGTGCCACCAACGATTTTCAGATTCGGGACCGGACCGAGTTCCTAGCCGCCCAACAGGAAACGGCTCAGACGTTCACGTTCCTGCTAGGAGGGATCGCAGCGGTGAGCTTGCTGGTGGGAGGCATCGGCATCATGAACATCATGCTGGTCTCGGTCACGGAGCGGACCCGAGAAATCGGAATCCGCAAGGCGCTGGGTGCTCGGCGGCGGACCATCTTGCTGCAATTCCTGGTTGAGGCCGTGACGCTGTGCGTGGTGGGTGGCACCATCGGAGTCGTGGCGGGAGCGGGCACCGCCGTGGCGCTGGCGCGTTTCCAGGGATGGAACACGCTGGTGTCGGTCGAGTCGGTCGTGGTGGCGTTTGTGTTCAGCGCCGTCATCGGTGTGTTCTTCGGCATGTGGCCGGCACGTCGCGCCGCCCGTATGGATCCGATTGTGGCGTTGGGACACGAGTAGAGGTGGGAAGTAGGAGGTGGGATGTGGGTGCCGCTCCCACCTCCT
This sequence comes from Gemmatimonadota bacterium, assembly GCA_022566515.1. GTDB lineage: Bacteria > Gemmatimonadota > Gemmatimonadetes > Gemmatimonadales > GWC2-71-9 > B3T1B10. The sequence goes on along the minus strand of JADFIT010000146.1, from coordinate 901 downwards.
ACCTCCTACCTAAATCATTCCCCTCATTCCCCTCTTTCTCTTCTTTCTCTTCTTTCTCCTCCTCCTTGGGCGCCTCCCAGAAATCGGGATTCGCTGGCGTTAACGCAGCCATTTCGCCCGAGTACAGTGCAGCGTTGAAGAGAATACGGAAGTTGCCGAACGGCTGACCCCGCCACTGTGGCCGCATCCCCAGCAGAATCACGCGCCCGTTGCCGTGGTGGACCTCCAACGCCGCCGCAAGACCCTGAACGTGTTCCTCGCCCAGTAGATATCCGGAGAGTAGCGGCGAACCGTCCTCGGCGTACTTCGCTAGCACCGATCCTTCGAAATCGTCGGTCACGGTAAAGACAGGGCTGCGACTCACGAATATCTTGCTGCGCTCGGGCATGCCGGACATCACCGGGTGGGACGGGTCCACCAACATTTCCACGATCGATCCGCTCATGAAGAACTCTTTGCGCTCGAGTTCTCCAACCACGTTCTTCACGGGCAGATGGAGCTCGTCGATAGCGAACAGACTGCTGTTATTGATCGTCACCAGCGTTCCACCGCCTCGCACGAACGCGTCGAACTCCCGTACGCCTTCCCTACCGATGCCTCCGGCGTAGCGTGGTGGCACCCTGCCTTTGGCGAATCCGTTGAGTATTTGGCGTCCGCCGATATCTGCTATGATGATGACGTCGAAACGTTGCCCGAGATCGCCGGCAATTACATCTGAGTTGTACAGACTGCTGAAGTTGAATCCGTAACGTTCGAGGAGCCAGCGCGTCCATCCTTCATCGCTGCTCGCATTCCACGGGCGGTACAAACCGATTCGCGGACGCGAGAGCGGAGCACCAGTTGCCCTCCCGCGTTCGGCCCTGAGAGCGAAATCGGCAACGAGTTGGTCGATCGACGATCG
>JADFIT010000024.1 GCA_022566515.1 Gemmatimonadota bacterium | reverse complement strand
AGAGATCGCCGAAGTCGAGGGTGCCGCGCGACCTCCGAGTAAGTTTGAGGCCGCAGGGATCCACATAGTCACGGCCGGGGAGATGCTTAGCGACCGCGACAACCCCGACTATCGGAATTCGGTCAAGGAGTCCATCTCGGCCGTCGAGGCGGTGGTTCGGATACTAACAGGGAAGCCAAAGATCACCTTGGGCGCGGGGCTCAAGACTCTCGGGCTAGACTCGGTGCACACCACTCTCAAGAAAGCCTGGTTGGAGATGTACGGCTGGATGAGCAACGAAAGCGGCATTCGTCATTCGCTCACGACAGGCGCCGACCCAGGGTTTGCGGCAGCACGATACATGCTCGTTGCCTGCTCGGCGTTCGTGAATTACCTGATCGCTAGGTCCGACGCGACCTCAGACCAGCAACTATGAGCGAAGCCGCAATCAAAGCAATATTCGTGACGCTGGCTCAGGCGTCCATTGCCCGAATCGCGGACAACGGCGGGGACGACTTCGTTAACTACCGTGGCCGTACTCGAACGGCCTTACATGATTCGCAATTTGACCAGCGTTTCACTTCGTTGCCGGAATTCTTACAAGCTGATCTGGCGTTGCGCGAGTTGGACATGTTTCGGAGCCGGTTCGGTGAAAGTGCATCCTCCAGAGTCGCACTTCAGTTTATCTGTGAGCTATTGGAAAGAGGTGAGGGATCCGTCTTTGATATAGGAGCATTCGACACATATTGGGTTAATTTCTGGGCGGAACTCGAAAACCCAGAATGGACCTATAACTCGGTAGCTAATCTGCAAAACATCGAAGCTAATTTTGCTGCTTTGGATCTCGGCGATGGAATCGGTGTCAGGGGTCGCAATTTCGATGAACTTAAGGGCTCGTTTGGTTGGGGCGACTTCGAGCTAGAGGCGATGTTCCAGGATTGGATGCAAAGTAGTGGTGCTAGCTCCTACATCCTCCTAACAGAGCACAAACTTCCTAAAGCGCCTAACAACCTTACCTTGGTAAATGCTCAAGAACCGTCTACCAAGGCCTCTAGAGCCCTGTTCGCGATGAGGCTGTTTAAGCCAGGGGATATCCGAGTCGGGCGTACTTGGTACACGCGACGAGCAGCGTTCAACTTGATCGATGCAATGTCATCCAGTGGCCAATCTCAGTGGAATCCGGGCAACCCATACCGCCTAGAAACTTCGGACGTAGATTCCATTCGGGACCGATATCTATTGCTTGGGCGCTTTCAGGCGAAGTTTGAGGACAAGTTATCCAACATTGCATTAGCACTGCGGAGCTTCACCTCCGTGTATGAGCGTGCTTTGTATCAGGGAGCGGACCGCGTAGTGGATAGCGTTACTGCCCTTGAGGCGCGCCTGCCGACAAACGCTGAACTGACGTTCAAGTTGGCCTACCGTGTTGCAGGACTACTCGCCACGGATGACGACGAGCGGGTCACTTACTTCAACAGGATGAAGACCTACTATCAGACTCGAAGCCGAATTGTGCATGGCTCGTCCCTGAATGCCAAAGACCGGGAGCTCATTCGAAACGATGAGCCGCTGCGATCTATCGTGCGCCAACTCCTGGTGGGCTTCCTCCATCTGGCTGAATCTACCGAGATTCCTCTAGGCAAACGTTCGGCAACACGTCACGTTCCCTAGCCGCCACCCTTGATGCGCTTGGTGAGTGCTGGTTCGAGTCCCATCAACCGCGCGTAGGTCGCTAACTGGCCCCGATGATACATCTCTTGGGCAATCCCATGATGCAACCACTGAAACTTGGTGGCCCATGTGCCGTCGAACTGCTCGATCTGCTGCCACAGCTCCAAGTCCCCAGCCTTTCGGAACTTGGCCTGCGCGTCCTTCATCTGCGAACGGAGCAGGCTCAAGAGTTCCCTCTTCGTGTTCGCTTTGTAAGCTACCGCTCCGTACTTGCGCAGCATCTTGGGCCACGGGTGGCGCCTGAGATTCGTGTCCGACCGGGACAACTCCGCCGTCATGAACATGGACACTTCCAGAATGTGCTGCACCAGCTCCCGGACACTGCGGGTCTCCGACACGGGGCGAAAGCCGAACTTGTTCGCCGGAATGTTCCTGACCTCGTCGACGACGCCCAGCCGAACGTCGCGCCAGGCGGTGAGAGATTCTTCCAAATACGAGATATGGAGTTTCGTCATATTACTTCTCACCTCTCACTAGTTCTCCACCCTCACGTACAGTAATCTAGCATCACTCGGCATTCTGTAGGCGACTTTTGTGTTCACATTGAGTATCCTCGGTCCGTCGGCCAAGACGAGCGCGATGTGCCGATCGTCCACCCAAGAACAAGAGTCGCGTTCATCGGGCACAGTGCCGCGGATCAGCTCCTCCACCACTACGTCTTCGTCATTGCCCGGCACCCGCACGATCACCTTTTGCTTCTGTACATAGTCTCCCGCCTCACCTGTGCGGGAATACGTCCTGTCGATCGAGATTCGAGTTCCGTCCGGAGACCAGCACGGGTTGTTGTCCTGTGGTACGCCCAGCGGCCGCTCTTCGGAGTTGAAGGCGGCTTGACCGGTGGCGTAGTCGTAAACCGCGACGTGAGTAACGTTGGAGTAGCGCGGAGATTGGATTTCAAACGCGATCTTCCTGCTGTCAGGCGACCATCTCATGTTCTCGGCCCTGGAGCGCGGCGCGGCAATCTGCTGCGCGTCCGCTCCATTGTACTCGGCGATGAACAAGGAGTTAGCGCGTTTGAAGAAGATTCGGTCACCGTCGGGCGAGTAGGTGATGTGTGACTTCCCACTCATCGGAAGCGTCGCGAGCGTTCGGCAATCCCTGGCATCCACGGCATAGATGTTGGTCCCGTCCCCCACGACGATCTGTCCCCCGGACCTCCAGGCAATGAACCTGTTCGACGCGGTGCAGCCTACGTTCCTGACTTTCCCCGCACGATCGGCGATCAACACGGCGCCGCTCCCCGATCCAACCGTGGGGCGATACGCGGCACCCAGGGCATCGCTGCCGCGAGCCCACACGAAAGTGTACGAACCTCGGCCTGGGGCTGAGTGCACCGTGGATACGGCACCGCTCACAGCATCGATCAGCACCAAGCTGGTGGAGTTGCCCTGCCGGTACGACACGGCTACCGCACTCCGGTCGGGGGAGGGCTTGGCCTCGATGTCCGTCGCCCCGGCAATGAGTACGCTGTCGATCACGCTACCGGTGCTGCGAATTCGAACGCCGGTGGCGTCGGCGTAATACATGAGGTAACCATCACCGGGCTGAGCAATCGGCGGGCCGGCGGGTGCCGACGACACAGGCCCCGGAGCCCCCGCCGAGGCACAACCCGCGGCGATCAACCCAACGGCGACCACCAGAACACTCTGTCCCAATCCACGCTTCTACTTCGGTTTCACCGCTTCTCCCACAACCGCCGCTCCCCCGGCGATCACCATCGGGAACGCCAGCGTCAACACAACGAAGCCCACCCCCGGCAGCCCCATGACACCACCCGCCACCCGGACCAACTCCCCCACCTCACCCACCACCGCATGCCAGCCAAGCAACCACCCCCAACCCAGCCCGGCACCCAACAGCGCCACCAGCCCGGGGCGCTCTTCCCTCCGGGCGACGAGCCCCCACAACAACGCCACCGCCGGAACCGCAACCCAACCGAGCGCGACCGTCATGACCGCAAACGCCGCGCTCAAGAGCAAGACCTGCGACGCCGGCCGCCTCATCGGGCGCCGGCCCGCAACGTCAGGACGCCCGCCACATCATCACCGGCCAGGTCACCGCGGTCCTGAGGAAAGAGTACGTCGTCCAACTCACCGGCAACCCACTGTTCGATGCGGTTCGCGTACCATGGACTCGCCGGGTTTCCGGACTGGCCGCCCGGATAGGTGGCCCAGGCACGCAGCTCCGGTGCCAGCTCCACCACCATTCGCCAACTCGCCCCGAAGCTACCGCTGCCGGACGATGGATTCAGGTTGCCCGATCCACCCTGCACCGAAAGGCCGCGCCGCGACAACGACGGAAGACCGAGGATGTGGTTCACGTTGTTGTGGCGCACCTCCGACCAACGCCAACCTCCGGCAGTCGGATCTCCGTATCGCCGCTTGGCCAATTCCAGCGCCGCCTTCAAGCTTGCGGCAAGAACATCATCACGGCTTTCAATCCGATCCGTGGTACGCCGGTCGTCCCACCACGGGCTTTCCGGGAAACGCAACAGGCCGGCCATCACCGACTGGCCGGGCCGAGCAGCCAAGCGCCGGCCATCGGGAAGGAACAGCTCGTCGAAGGTTCGGAAGTTGAGTTCGTTCATGGCGAGTTCAAAGAGAATCGCTCGCTCGTTGTCTTTGGTGTAGCGTCTGTCCCACTCCTTTAGTAAGCGTCGAGCCTCAGCGAGATCGTCCCTCCCCCTGGCTGCATCGAGAAATACCGGCACGAAGAGGTCGGCCTTGACGTTTCCGGGGTCCGTGTGATAGAGCCGCATGGCCTCCGGTGTTACCCGCGAATCTGCGGCCAGGAGCTGGTTGATGCGCATCGCTCGCCACGGGGAGGGCCAGTTGGCGCCGAGGTAGGGCTTCCCCAATGCCGGATCGAACGGTTGTTGGTTGGCGGACGCGAGAAAACCCTGAGCGGGGTTGATCGCGCCGGGATAGTCTTCCGCCGCCCAATACCCTTGCCAATCGTTGGCGCTCGAACTGCCGTCGCGCACCACGCGGCCGTCACCGTTGTCGGGACGGACGGGATACAAGCCCGTCGACCGAATGGCTATGCTTCCGCTCCGGTCAGCCACGATCATGTTTTGCGCCGGCCCCGGATACGAAGCCATGGCCGCGAGCCACTCTTCGACGTTGCTCGCATCGAACGCATCGGCAAAAGTGGACGAGGAGATCGGTTGGTCGAGGACCGTCCATCGCATGGAGACGGGACCGTCGTCTGTAGGGCGCACCGGTCCACGATGCGTGTAGTTCACCGTATCCGTTGCGATAACGTGGCCGTCGGGGTCGCGATACAGTTCGACTCGTCTCTCCAACTCTCGCCAATCACCGTCGAGCAGATACCGAGTGGGGGCCTCGTCGTCGTCCAACGTTTCCCGGTAGAAGTCGAGCACGTCCGCACCGGCGTTGGTGAAGCCCCACGCAACGTTTCGGGTGAACCCGATGATCACACCGGGAAGCCCGGGAATCGTAACCCCATAAACGTCCATCTGTCCGGGGACCGACAAGTGAGCTTCGTACCAAATCGACGGCAGCGTGAGCTCCAAATGTGGATCGTTGCTCAGCAAGGCGTTTCCGTTCGCCGTGCGCGCCGGCGACACCGCCCAGTTGTTGCTTGCCCTCGCCGCACCGCTCCTCCCGGCGGCATCGGGAGGCAACATCTGTTCGGCGAGCATCGCAATGCGCGCAGCGTCGGGACTCGCCTCGGCAGGCGGCGGCAGCTCGGCGAAGTCGAAGCGGGGTTCGGGCGACGCGTTGGGTTGGATAGGCTGGACGATGGGGTTGTTCAGGGGAAACAGGGCGTCGGCAGCAGGCTTGCCCACCAAGGCTTCAACCGTGGGGCGCCACAGCTCCTGCGGATCGTAGGCCAGGGTGTACCCCATGCGTTTGTTGAGCAACATGCTGTGGAGCAGCTCCCACCGTCGCGGCGTGGCGTGCAGGAGGTGGTATTCGAACGGCAGGTCTGACGCGCCCATCGCATCGATCCACGCGTTGACGCCTTCCGAGTATGCACTGAGGAGTTTCGCCGTGTGCGACTCCGGGTCGAGTTGCCCCAGCTCGCGCTCGGCGCTCCACAAAAAACCCAGCCGCCGTTGCCGGCGGTCGAGCCTCAACGCCGCCGAGCCCACCAGCTCGGTAAGCGTGCCCTCCGGCGCCCTACTCTGTAGCTCCAACTGAAAGAGACGGTCACGGGCCACAACGAACCCCAGCGCCCGAACGGCATCTTCGGTCGTCGACGCCCAGATGTGGGGCACACCCCGGCGGTCGTACACGACCTCCACCTCGCCGGTCAGGCCCGGAATGGAACCCGACAGTTCCTGCGGCAACGTCGCGGATCTGGCAACGGACCACACGCCCGCCACCGGGTCCAGGAACGGCCCCAGGGGCGGGAGCGGCCCAACACCAACACCGCCCACATAGAGCGTGCCGGCCAAGGCGATCGTCCCGGCGGCGATGCGGATGGGGCCAACCGGTGAATGGGACGCTTGTTCTTGTTCAGGCAATGGTTTTGATCACGAGATGGTGTCTGAGGACGACTTCCGGGTTATGGACCCTAGCCAATGTCGCCAAACACCCTGTGTACTTCCAGCCCCGCGCCGATCTCGCGGGCGACCGCCATAACCAGGTCGCGGTGGCCGAGGGGATGGGGATGAGATGTCGGTGATGTTCACGGCGAGAGGTTCGTTAAACATGGCCACAAACATGGCCACGGAACACTCAGAAAGCACGGACGTGAGATCGAGGCTACAGGCTGTGGTGACCTGGTCCAGTGCTGATCATACGTTCGTGGCGAGTCTCAGATAGAACCATCGTTCGTATCGCGCGAACACGGCGCTTGCATATGTCCAGTCGGATCGGGAGACGAATCGAGGTGAATGATGCCGAAGAAGTCTGCCCTTGACAATCACTTTCATAGAACGGATCTGCCTATCACCTACAGCGCGACAAGCCGACACGCAAGATAGTCCCTTCTGCCCATGCGATTATATGCTGGCCTTCGCAACAATGCCGGCGCGCTTCATCGTCTCAATGACTTCGTGCATCTGCTATCGAGCCGCTGGCGAGATATCTTGGTACTGAGGGCATGGCACATGTAAATAAAACAGCCCCCATGCTGGATTCTCGCTTAGTTCGTGAGCTGAAATTGCGCGAAGTGTTTCCTGTCGCAAGAAAATCACCTCGTGGAGAAGCCGCTGCAGCTCGTCGACATCTTTCAGGTTCTCGCAATTCAACCTGGGGCGAGCCATTGGCCCGTCAAGTTCCCTACTTGTGTCCCTTGAACATTTTCACGCGATCACTCGTCGCGGGGTGAGACGCCAGATAGTTGTGCGTTGACGAACCATGCCCAGTCGCTTCTTCCATTCTCAACAAGATGCGCGCGAAGTACTCGAGTGGAATGTCATGTGCCCGCATGTATTCCATAGCGAACTCGTCGGCCTCCGTTTCAAATGCCCGCGAGTACTTCGTTTCCAGAAGCAGCGTCGGCATACCCGCAGAAAGGGCGGTGAGGGACGTGACATCACCAGTGATGTTGGCGATGACCAATACCGCAGCAGAGTTCTGCAGCAGCCTTCGCAGCGTATGGCGATTCATGACGTGACCGATTTCGTGAGCCAGTACGGCTATGAGTTCTTTCTCGTGCTCGGCGAGTAAGACGAGTTCGTCGGTGACAACGATGACGCCGGAAGGGAGCGCGAACGCATTCGGTCCGACCAGGTCGCTCTTACGAAACTCCAACCGCATATCACGTGCATCGGTCAATTCCTGCGTCATGCCGTCAAAGATCGTGAGGAATTGGTCCTGAACATCTTCTTGAAGATCTGAGGGAGAAAAGACCAACCGATCTAATACCTTTAGTCCATCTTGACCTAGCGCCGCATCGACCGACTCGGGTAGGGCGAAGGCCACCTGTTTTGCAAGCGCAGGTACCCCGAATTGCACAAGCCCCCACGCTCCAACGATGGTTATGACGAGGGCGGCCAGGGCCCATCCAAGCCTGCTTTCCAGTTTGTGCAGAGACCGGTGCCACCTACTCCTCCCGTGAAATTCCAAGACGGCATCGATGGCGTCGTTATCCAGTGTCTCACACTTCGCGTCCCCGGGTAGATAGATGCTGCGGGGCGTGTTGCCGATTCGGGGCGATATTCGTACCTCCGACAAAGAATGGACGAGGTCGCTCTCTAGCCCCGTAATGCGCAGCAGACCTGAAGGGTGAAACGATATCCGCACTTCCTGTCTCCGTGAGGTCTTACCGTCGTAGAAGGATGCGGCGATCTCGATCATATTCCCAGGTCGAAGTCAAAGAAATCGGCAATCTCCCCACCGGCCGCCGCAACCGTTTCCTGCTCGCCGGCAATAAAATCATCAAGCTCGCCGGCCGCCAACAACTTCAGGTTGTCGAGCCTGTAGCGCACCTTCCGGATGATTGCCCACGGAATCAACAATCCGAACGAGAGCACTATGGCTACGGTATTCGAGACGTGAATCCACAACATCTGGGTAGTCTGCAAGGTACTCTCGAGACGATGATCTCCCAGGTGAGCGTTAGACCACACGAGGTTTGTGATCGACGTTTGCAGGTAGACCATCAGAAAACCGAGCGACAGATAAAACAAGATCACTGCGAGCCAGCCACCTGTCATCAACTCCTCTGGGCCCGCACCAGCCGCTAGTAGAACCCAGGCCAACCCGATTGCGAGCACTATGCCGACAAACGCCACGAGGTAGACGCCGTAGAAGTTCGCCGCTCGCGCTGAAAACCCGAACGGCGTACTGCCGTAACCGCTGTTGCCAACCACAAACTTGCTGCGCAAGTAAACAAAATAGGGATACCCGAGCCCAAGAGTTAATGCGGTCAGAATGCCGCCCCCAATGAAGACCCCGGCAGCCCTGCCGTAGGAGGCGTTGAAATCAAAACGAATGTTGCGGTATGAGGAGTTCCTCGCGTTGAACGCAAGCGCCCGGACAAACACCCACGGAAATATCAGCAGGAAGAAAAGACCAAAGAGCGCGCCCGCGGCCACAGCGATCCTCGTCGCAATCGCATAGAGGACGAAAAACCCGAAGACAATCAATCTGCCTTTGAGGATCTTTACTGGGTCCGCCAAATACTCGAAAGAAGAATCCTGTAGAAACGTGTTTCCATAAAAATATCGCCTCGTGCGGACTTTCGCCCACGCCGAATAAATCCCAAGCGTCAAGAAAGTGAGCAAGATATTCACTATCCAAATCTTGAAGTACTCTCCGGCCCTGCCGGAAAACTCAAACGGTACAGTAACTGTCATAGGGGCTTCTTGGTTTTCCATTTTGGCACCGGAGTTCAGTTAGTAGGCTTGGCGAAACGGAGCCCGGGAATGAACTCGACGGCACCGGTCGCCACCGGCCGACCATCACCAGATATCAGCGGCAGGCCCACTCGCCCACCTGATGTCCCGCGCACGACGTCTCCTACGAAAGTACACAGACGCTGCCCACAATGCCTCAATCAGTGGGCTCGCCACATGATCGTTTAGACGGACACTGGCCGAGGTTTTCCCGAAGGGTTTTGGCATGATCCCTTCGATTCCTCCTGGCGCCAGCACAAGCCGGTCCCACCCCCAGCGTCGTTTCGCATCCGTCGGGCGTCCTACGGGCGTCTACTGCGGCGGCGGGGCAACTGCGGCCATCATCTAAGACATCACTATGAAGCTGGGTACCCAGGCACGCAATGGCAGCGAGGCAAAGGGCCTCTTATGAGGCAAAGAGCTTTCCATAAGGAAAGACGAATGTTTGGTCAGGGGTCGCGACTGCGTAGGCTCATCCTCTCCCTGCCTGGCCGTCTAAGACCCAAACCCGTGTTCTAGGAACGTCGCCAACGGGGCCAAAATGAAGTGCCAGAGCTTGTAGATCGTCTCAAAAACGCCCTCGCAGACCGCTACGCCATCGAGCGGCTAAGGAAGCCGATTGTACTTCTTGCCGCCGCAGCCCTACCCAACTGCCTTGTTATCCGGCCTCTCCAAACACATCTTCCCGACCAATTGACAATCCATAGAGGAAGGCAAGACCGAATGCATCGACTGCTGAGATTCACTTCTATTCACGCCACGGTTCTCGTGGCGTTCGTGTTTCAACCTCCATCGACCGAAGCGCAACTAATGCAGCGGCTGCTGCCCGGCGGCAAGTTGGCGCCGGTCATCCGCGCCGATCCCAGAGAACCGGCAGTCGGTGCAAAACTGCTGGGCGTGCTCGAGGCGGTGAGTCAGTTCGGCACCGGAATCGAGGGCGAGGCTGCCATCGGACACTCATTACCGTTCCTGCTGCTGTCGGGAGAATCCCCCGACCACGCCACCGTGCTGGGGCTGCAAGGGGGAGTCTTTGGCCGGTTTCTGATGGAAACCGAAGCACGGGAACTCATTTCGACCGACTGGGTTTTCGCGATCCCCTTGATCATTTGGCGAGGCGAAAACTGGTATCGGTTCCGCTATCGACACTTCAGCTCGCATTTGGGGGACGAGTACATCGAGGAGTTCAACGCAGAGCGGTCTGATTTTTCGCGTGACGCCCTCGAGGTCACCGCCTACCGAAAGCTCACCTCCGGCTTCAGTGCATACGCCGGCGGCGACTTTGCATTCCACGTCCAACCGACCGGCAGCAAGCGATTCAGGTTGGTTGGGGGGATCGAATTTGCTGACGTCGCCAACGCGGGACCAGAACAGTTCTTCGGCGGCGTGAACGTGAGTTTGGACCAGGACACCTCATGGCGTCCTCAGGTGAACGTGCAGACAGGTGTGATTCTCTTCCCGGAGAACGAGAGGCGGCTACGCTTCGTGCTGGAGGTGGCGTTTGGACCCTCGATTCAGGGAGAATTTCACCGCCAAGACGAGACGGTGGTGATGTTGGGGGTGTTGGCGGAGCTGTAGACAGGAGGCATGCCTACTGCCTAATTGTCGCCGCGGCGACCCTCACCCCTCCCTCCACATCGGTCCACGCAAACACCATCTCGTCGCCAACGCGCGCCATCCGGGGAAACCCGCTGCGTCGCGCTTGGCTGGTGCGTGTAACTGTCCACGACCGACCGGCCACTCCCGACGCCTCGACGCGCCGGGCCCGTATCTCGGCCGCGCCGCCGACTTTCTCGAGCCAAATGACCAGGGCCGCGCCGTCAGCCAGCAGCTCGATATCCACGCGGCCGAGGGGATTGCCGTCGTCGATGCGAACTGGCTCGCCAAACGTTACTGCTCCGTCTCGAGAGAACGCCACCGCCGCACGACTCTCTCCGTCGGGCGCGCTGAACCAGGCAATGACTACGGTGCTGCCTGCCGTGGAGAGCGACGGTCCGTTGACGGGACACGCGGTGAAGTACCAGTTGTCGTCGGCCACGTGATACGGCTGGGACCACTTCCCGTCCACGAGCCGAGCAACGGCAATGTCGCGGATTTCCTGGTCGCTGCGGTCACGGTAGGCGGCCACGAGATTGCCGTCGTCGGTGCGCACCATCGCCGTCTGGCAGCACTCACAGGTACGATCGTCCAGCAATAGCTCTTCGCCGAATGTTTGGCCGCCGGCCATTGTCGTGAATCGCACCGACATGTCTCCACCACCCGCCATCGCCCGCCCATCCAACCACAGGAGGGCCGCACCGCCGTCCGGTAGCGGAACCATCGAAACAAACCCGTGCTCTGTGGGGGACATATCGCGGTGAGGGCGAACGGGCTCGCTCCACGTGACGCCCCCGTCCGTGGAGCTGGAGAGCATCACGTGGTACGCGTACGTAGACCTCGCCGTCTTCTCCAGCCAATGTGCCAGGAGGCTGCCGTCCGTCAACTCGATCAGCGACGGGAAGTCCGCCCAGTTGACGAAGAAGTTTCTGTTCTCTGCGATCGTCTTCGGTTCCGACCATCCTTCCGTGGTGCGCACCGCCATCCGCAACGCACTTCCCCCGTCCTCGGTGGGCTCATGCCATGAAAACAAGACCCGCCCGTCACTGGTGGCGAAGAGGTTGGGCTCGCCGCCGCCTGGAAGACCCGAGAACTCCACGGGGCCCATGGGCGAGGGGAGGTCGGCTTGGGAGCATGTTGCCACCACCAGCAAGAGTGCTGCCAGGCCGCAAAGGCGGAAAGTTCGCATTGTCGTCATTCTCCGATGGCACCGGTTCACGAGCATCAATCAAAGGTAGCCGGCAAGTGACATCCTACAACCTTCCGTCCTTCCGTCCTTCCGTCCTACCGTCCGCTCGGCCCCACAACGACCGCATTCAGGAACAGCCGTCGTGCACCGCGCCAGAAGCCCCGGAAATTCACATCCTCCGCAAACGCGATCACCCTGCCCAAGCCGACATGTTCCTCGTAGACAAACACCGATCCGGCCATGCGGTCGAGTGATTCGTCCCAGGCAAGACCGGAGATCCGCAGACTGTCCCTACTCGCATATCGGGCCACGACCCTCCGCGTGGACGACGGGGGCCCCTCCGGCGCAAGGTAGATTCGACTGCCGTCCACCAAGACGGGAAACTCCGACGCGCCGTAGCCGGCAGACAGCCAATATTCGCGATCGAGGTTCGCCCGCAGGAAGGTTCCCGGTACATCGAAACGCCGGGCATCCTCGCCGTCCTCGGTGTCGTACCAAGACCTCAGGGCAATGAGATCGAGACCATCGATAGCGAAGTCCGTAGCACCAGCGATGGTCACCAGCGTTCCGCCGTCACGCACCCAATGCCGAAGGCGCGTGACGCCATCGTCGCCCAACGTCGCTCGCAGCGAATCAGCCGACGTGGCAGGCACGATCAAAACGTCAAAACGATCGAGTGGCGTGCCGGCCACCGATCTGGTGCGGATCACCGTCGTCGGAATGCCGTACTCTCGATCGAGCGTGAACCACGCCCACCCAAATGAATACCCTTCAATGGGATCTTCGGCGAGGATGGCGATCTCCGGTTTCCGGACGGGAATCACGTCCGCCGACCCCAGCGATGGAAACCCCCTGGGAGCGAGCCCGGTGCTTACAGCACGCACGTCCACTGCGAAACGGTTGGCAACCTCTCGCACGACGTCATGCACGGAAGCATCGTTTTGACCGATGCGTACGACAACGGTCCCACTCGGCACATCTTCTCCCTCGAGCCGCGTCGGCCGCAGCGTCATCGCCACCCGAAGCCCGCGATCGGTCAGGTGATACAGAGCCGCAACGGATGCCGCGTTGCTGCCATCGAGCAGATAGGCATACTCGGCGCGGCGGAACACGCCGTCGGTGGACGGCCGGACCTCCTCGGCAACTGCTCGAGTCGCCAGTGCTTTCCCATCCGTCGTACTGAAACCGTGGACATTGAACAGCAACGGCAGCGACCACGCCGTGATATCATAGATCTCCGTAGGCTCGCCCCGATCGATCCTGGCTCGCGCCTCGGCTACGAAATCCTCCGGGATCGCGGTTTCCGGTTCGAGAAGGGAGCGCAACAGAGGGGAACCGGGTTGTGCAGCCTGGACGACATAGGTACCCGCTGGAAACGTCCTCCGCCCGATGAACGCACCGTTGCGATCGCGAACCCCGTCGAGCACTGCGGCATCAGTAAGCATCTCGACGTCCAATCGGCCCCGAATAAGCACGTTCACCAGCTCGGCTCGGTGGCCGGGGTCGCCATCGGGAACCAACAGGTATCGGCGCACCCCCGTGCTTCCCGCCGCGATCGCGTCTACCAATCCGCTGTAGTACTCGCGTAGCAACGTCTCCCGCTCCGTCGCCACGAACCGGGTGGCCGCCCATGCGGCGGTGTACTGGTGCTCCAACGCGTCCACCAGCGTACGGGTAGAACGATCCGACGGCCGCATCAGTGCGAGCCCCCGGGACGATCCCTGCTCATAGAGCATGCCGAGCGCCCCCTGAAGGACGGGGTAGGCGTCGGTGTATCCCGGGTAGAAATAGTCGTATTGATCCCGAGTGGCGTAATCAACTCTGCTCGAGTCTAACGCCCCCGCATAGACACCCGCGAAACGGTCCATCCACTCCAAAGCGAATCGAGGCACATGGGGTGATATCGGGCCCGCCGTGGGATAGAAGAAAAACTCACGGTCCGGTCCCATCTCGTGCATGTCGGTGATCATCTGGGGACGCCAAGCACCCAGCGTCTTCGTCCGCTCTCGCGTTTCGGGCTGGGTCTGAGCGAACCAATCTCGGTTGTTGTCGAAGTAGTAGTGGCCTGTCCGAAACTTGAGCGCCTGCCATGGAGTGAAGTCGTTGGCCCAATCGTCACCGTAAGCGTTTGGCACGCGACCGATGTTCTCATGGTTGAGGCGAGCGAAGGCGTCTCGGCCATCCGGGTTGAGCATCGGATCGATGAGCACGACGACATTCTCCAACACTTCGAGCGTCGCCGAATCGCTTCTGGTGGAGAGGTGCTCCAACAACTTCAGCGCCCCTTCGCTGCCCGAAAGCTCGAAGCCGTGAATCGATCCGCCGAACCAGATGACGGCCGGCTGATTCGCCAGGATGATCTCCGCCTGCGCCGCCGAGGTTGACCTAGGATCCGACAGGCGCCGCGAGTTGGCCTGAATCTGCCCGATTCGCGCATGATTGTCCGGCGATGTCACCACCGCCATCACGAACTTGCGGCCCTCCCACGACCGGCCCTGCACCTCGATCGTCACCCGGGGCGACGCCTCCGCCAGCCTCTCGAGGTAGCGTACCATCTGGTGATGCTGGGTGATGCGCTCACCGAAGGAGTGGCCGGTGATGTCGCGGAAGGTTGGGACCTGGGCGGTGGCGGCGGACGGGACGAGCATCGAGAGCGTGGTGAGAAGACGGAACGAATCTACCGCCGTACCGCCGTACCGCCGTACCGCCAGCCTTCCATCCTTCTGTCCTTCCGTCCTTCCGCCCGCCGTCATTGGGCACTCGGCCCGATCACCACTGCATTCAGGAACAACCTGTTCGCGCCCCGCCAGTAGGAGCGCCAATTCACGTCCTCCGCGAATGCGATCACCCGCCCTGCCCCGACCCGCTCTTCATACAGAAACACTTTGCCCGGCAGTCTGTCGAGGCTCTCGTCCCACACATGCCCCGATATCAGAAGTGAATCGCGTGAGACATAGCGCCCCACGACCCGCCGGTTGGCCGACGGAGGTCCCTCGGGCGGGACATACAACCGCGCGCCGTTCACCAGCGCGGGGAACGCTGTTTCACTGTAACCTGCCGCCAGCCAATACTCCGGGTCCAGCTCGACACGCACGATCGCCCCGGGAACGTCAAAAGCTCGAGCGTCTTTGCCGTCATCCATCTCATACCACGACCCGAGGTGGATGCCGATAGCCGTCGAGTCGCGGGCGAAGTCCGTGCCGCTGCCGATCGTAACCAGCGTGCCGCCGTCCCGTACCCAACGTCGGATCCGGTCCACTCCGGCCGAATCGAGTGCGGCAGAGAGCCCGCTGGCCGCGGGGATCACGATCACGTCGAACCGGTCGATGGGCGTACCGCTCACCGACTGCGTACGCAACACGGTCGTAGGAATCTGGTACTGGCGATCGAGGGTGTGCCACGCATAGCCGAACGAATAGCCCTGGATGCTGTCCTCGGCTAGGATTGCGATTTCGGACTTGCGAACGGGGAGCACATCAGCCGAGCCGAGCGACGGGAACGGACCTGGGTCGGCAAGCCCGGTGGCTACCGTCGTTACGTGCAGCCCGAAACGGTCGGCCAGGGTGCGGACCGCCTCGTGTATCGATTCGTCGTTTTGCCCGATACGAACTACGACCGTACCGCTGGGAATATCTTGGCCCTCAATACGTGTGGCGCGCAACGTAACCGCAGCCCGGTGGCCCGCGTGCGTGAGATGATACAGCGCCGCCACCGAGGCAGCCTGCTCTCCGCCGATGAGATACGCGTACTCCGCCCGGCCGGTGACGCCCACACCCATCGGACCGACGGGACTCGTGATTCGTTCCGTGGTCCACTTGGTGGGGTCGGTGGAGCTGTATCCTCCAACGTTGAACATGAGCGGCAGCGACCAGGCGGTGATGTCATAAAACCGCGGGTTCTCGTCCCGTTCGACGCGCCGACGGGCGAGCGTTAGGAATTCCTGGGGCAGTGGCACATCCGGTTCGAGGAGTACCCGGATGAGGCGGTTGCGTGGCTGGGCGGCCTCGATCACGTACGTGCCGGCGGCGAATCTCCGTCGACCCACTTCCCTCCCCACACGGTCCCGCACACCGGAGGCTTCCGTGTCTTGGGTCAGGACATGGACCTCGATTCCGCCGCGCATGAGCGAGTTGACGAGTTCGGCGACGAGGCCCGGGTCTCCTTCGGCGGGCAGCAGGTACCGGCGAAACCCCTCGTTCCCGTCGGCAATCGCCGTCACATGCGCGTCGTAGTAGTCGCGGAGCAGCCGTTCCCGGTTGGCTCCTGCATAACGAGCGGCCGTCCACGCCGCCAGATACTGCTGCTCGAGAGCGTCGGCGAGTGTGCGCACCGAGCCGTCGGGTCGGGTCAGCGCCAGACCCCGTGTCGAGCCCTGCTCGTAGAGCATCCCAACGGCGCCCTGGTAGCTCCCCTGCGACGTGGTATAGCCCGGATAGAAGTAGTTGTACCGCTCCCGTGTCATGTATTGGAAGCCGGCGGAATCGAACGCAGCTGCATAGGCCTCATTGAGCCGCTGGAAACCGCGGAAGGCGAAGTCGGGAAAGAACGGGCCGTACGGCATGTCGGGTGGGTCGAAGTAGAACTCGACGTCGGGACCCATCTCGTGCATGTCGATGACGAACTGAGGACGCCACTCTACAATCGTCTTGATCCGGTATCGCGCCTCGGGTTGTGTGTGGGCGAACCAATCACGGTTCGTATCGTGGTAGTAGTGTCCGGTTCGGAACTTGATGGCTTGCCAGGACGTAAAGTCATTGGCCCAATCTTCACGCTGCGGATTGGGCACCCGCCCGATGTTCTCGTGATTGAGATACGCGTGGGCGTCGCGGCCATCAGGGTTCAACATCGGGTCGATCAGGATCACCGTGTTGTCCAGAACGTCCATCGTGGCCTGGTCGCTCCGCGTGGTGAGGTGCTCCAGCAGCTTCAAGACTCCTTCACTTCCCGACAGCTCGAAGCCGTGAATCGAGCCGCCGTACCACACCACGACCGGGTGCGTGGTGATCAGCGCGGCGGCTTCGTCCGCCGAGAGCGTGCGCGGATCGCCGAGGCGCCGTGCGTTCCGCTGGATCACTTCCAGCGATGCCTGATTGCCGGGGGAGGTGACGATCGCCAGCAGGAGTCGGCGGCCCTCCCATGACGCTCCCTGATCGACCAATGTGACCCGATCGGATGTCTCGCCCAGGCGTTCTAGGTACCGCACCATCTCGTGATGCACGGTGATCCGCTCCCCGAACGCGTGGCCGGTGACGTCCTGAAACGTGGGAGCCTGGCTGTTCGCTGCTGATGGGGCGAGAACCAGCAGGGCGATCACGAGGGGGGTTGACCACCGCGATTTGCGGCCGCGCTTGCAGACCAAGGAATCTGGCAACATGGCTCTCTTTCAATGAAGAAGGGAGAGTACGATACCGGTGGGAGAAACGATAGGTCTCACCAGTAGAGGCTTTGGGCTAACCTGGCTATCTTCCAACAGCCACCACTCAAGCTCACCCTCCATACCAAGTTGTCGAGCATACCGTGGCTACCAGAACTTACCACTCTCCGGAGAGCTGACCGACGAGGAGAACGTGACCAAAAAGAATTCGTTGAGCATTACTGACAACAGGACTGGAAAGAGTTACGAACTCCCGATAGAGAACGGAAGCATTCGCGCTCTCGATCTCAGGCAGATCAAGGAAAACTCCGAGGACTTCGGGCTGATGGCGTACGACCCAGGATTCGCCAACACGGCCTCGGTCAAGAGCAAGGTCAGTCTGGTTGACGGCGAGAAGGGCATCCTCATGTATCGGGGCTACCCCATCGAGCAGCTAGCCGAGCAAAGCAGCTTCCTGGAAGTGGCCTATCTGTTGGTTTGCGGGGAGCTTCCCGCAAAAGATGAATTCGATCAGTGGAGTCACGAGATCACGACTCACACGTTTCTCCATGAGAACGTGAAGAAACTCATGGAAGGCTTCCGGTACGATGCGCATCCGATGGGCATTTTCGTCAGCACAGTGGCGGCGTTGTCGACCTTCTACCCCGACTCCAAGAACCTTGACGACGCCGAATGCCGCAAACACCAAATACAACGGCTGATCGCCAAGACGCCGACCATCGCTGCGTTCGCCTATCGTCATCGTATCGGGCTCCCGTACATGTATCCGGACAACGATTTGTCCTATGCCGGGAACTTGTTGAACATGATGTACCGGACGTCGGAGGCAAAGTACGAGCCCGATCCGGTACTCGAGAAAGCTCTCGACGTCCTGTTCATCCTGCACGGTGACCATGGGCAGAACTGCTCGACCAGCTCGATGCGGTTCGTGGGGTCGAGCGAGGTCGATCCGTATTGCGCCATGGCCGCCGCGGCCGCGGCGCTATACGGCCCGTTGCACGGGGGCGCCAACGAGGCTGTCCTCAGGATGCTGCGGGAGATCGGTGACAAGAAGAACGTCCCGGCCTACATCAAGCGAGTGTTGAACAAGGAAATCCGCCTGATGGGCTTTGGCCACCGTGTGTACAAGAACTACGATCCGCGTGCCACGTTCATCAAGAAGGTGGCCGACCAGGTGTTCGAGGTCACCGGCAGGAACCCGCTCATAGACGTCGCCTTGGAGCTGGAGCGTATCGCACTCCAAGATGAGTACTTCGTCTCACATAAGCTCTTTCCCAACGTTGACTTCTATTCCGGGATCATCTACCAGGCGATGGGCTTCCCAGTTGAGATATTCCCCGTCCTGTTCGCCATCGGGCGCACACCCGGATGGCTGGCCCAATGGCAGGAAGGCCATCTGGACCCGGAGCAGCGGATCGCCAGGCCGCGCCAGTTGTACATGGGATACGGCAAACGGGATTATGTGCCAATAGGTAAGCGGTAGGCGTAATTACCTCATCACCTTCCCAGCTGCCGCAACCTCGCCTCCAGCTCCGCCTTTACCTCATCCAATCGCTCCTGATGTTGGGTCACGAGGCGTTGAACAGTTGCTGCGACTTCGTTCACGCTCGCTCGGGCGTCGGCGATGGGTTGAGCGACGAGCCTTTCCACCTCATCCCTAACGCGCTGCTCGGCGGCAGCGATTTCGTTTGCCAGTTCCCCCCGGAGACTCCGCGAAATTGCAGACGCGACGTTGGAGCGCACCGCGAGCCGCGGCCCGGTGATATTGCCGGCAACCTGTACCTCGACCTCCACGTTGCGCAGTGCCGATAGCGTGCGCCACAGAATGTCGTTTACGCGCCCCGATCCAATCGAGCCCCGGTCCCACGAAACCTGAGACGAACTCCAGAGCCAACTGCCGGTAAGACTGTCGCCGCTGCGCACGAGGGTCAATTCGTTCACGCCATGCCCCAGGTCCATGCGGAACCCGATACCTGGCAACGTGATCGACGGAAGCTGAAAGCCGGCTATCCGCAGGTTCACCGAATCGTGAATGTGGGGCGTCACATGATCGAGCACCGCCACCAAGTGCACTGCGTCCGGACCGGCACCGGCGTCAGTGCGAGAAGCGGAGATTCGTATCGGCCGGCCGTGAACGGACGGGGACGATGAAAAGTCTACAATCTGCACGCGGTAGCGACCCGCCGCGGCGCTTTCCCCACCGAGCTGCAGATCTATTTCTGCGAAGGCCACCGTCAACGCCGCATAGCCGCGCTCCTGCGGGAATTCGACGCTGGAACCCGCAAGCCGCGCCCGCGAAGGACCCGGCCGGCGGCGGGGATCGAGGCCGGGGGGGATGTACCGCTCCGCCATTTGCGCCCAGTACAACAGCGGCTGGATGCGCGCCAGCGCCACCTGGCCGAACAAAGCCGGCGAGATGTCCGGCGCATCGAGAGATGGTATCTGCAAGAGATTACGTGCATTGGCCAGATCCTCCGCCCGGGCGCGCGCCAAGCCTGCGACCTCTTCCCTGAGCGTCCGAATGCCCTCGCCGACGCTCTGTCCCAGCTGTTCGATCCCGTTGCGCGCCACCGTCACGCCGTCGAGCGTCCGTCGCACGGACTGAACCGACCGGACGACGCCCTGCACGCCGAGGCTCCGTAGGGAAGATCCCTGAAGCCGCTGGGCGAGGGCCCGGGCGGAGTCGATGACGGGCGCTGGATCGAGCGATTGTAGTTGCCCCAGCCACAACTGCCGCACCGAGTCGGCGGCGGTCCTGATTCGGAGCGCGACTTCCGGGGTCCTGAGATTCTCCGGCCGTATTGCGGCCACATTCACCACTCCCGTGAGTCCTGCGATACCGAATTCCGGTACCGGTACCGAACTGGCCCACTCGCTGATGAGCCGCCGCAGCGCACCGCTCCGTGGATCCGGATTCTCGATCGCTCCCGACGTTTCGCGTGCCGTACCAAATCGCACTCCACGAACGGCGATCGTATCAATGAAGATTTTTTTTCGCAGCAGAGGACCGAGTCTCAAATCGGCGACGATCTCGTCGATCTGCACCAAGTTGGTCATGGGCGCGTCGGGATTCGTGACCTCCAGGCCACGCAGCACCACCGATCCGTCGGCTAGCCGCACGTGCGCTTCGGCGAGATCCACCTTGGCCCCCACGAGTTCAGTGCCCACCACCTCTATGGCGCGGCGCACGGTGGAATCGAGCAGAAAATACCACCCGATTACCATCAAACCCAGAAGCAGGGCGAGTGGTGTAACGGCCTTCCATCGAAAGATTCTCATGCCGTCAATCCGTCTGGAAGAGCTGGTAGAGGTTGTACAGCTTGGACGCCTTGAGGAGCTTGAAGACCTTCGTGTCGAGGAGCCGGGGGAGGACCTTGGTCCGGTACGACCCCACACCCCAACGCGCCAGGTAGAAGATCGGCGCAGCGAGGACAATCCAACCGATCAGGCTTCCCAACACAACAGTGTTGTTGTAGTTGGACAACGGTACGACGGGAATGTTATACAGCGCCGTCCACATCGGCACTAGCCCGGGGGTATCGGCCAGGAGCACGCGTCCGAGGGCGTCGAACCACGGATCGAAGAGAAACCCGACGGGGGCAAAGAGTATCCATCCCAACATCGCGGCGGGAAGCGACACATTGAGAAGAAATACGACTGCGATGATGAGGACGTTATGAAGGTTGACCAGAGGTGTCAGGCCCAGCGCCGATCCCATCGCGATCCCCAGCGCCACCTGGCCGGGCGTTCCGTCCGAATTGAGTGTGCGGACGAGCTTTTGTAACAGCCGGAGAAGAAGCATGACTGGAAAGTGCGATCTTTTTTCTCTCCTGTACAGATGAGTAACAACCCTGGAGGTCATGTCTCGCACCTCGGGCTTCGCTTCCATACATTCCTCCCATGACTTCGCCGAATTCGCTCGACGCGATTCTGCGCCCCGCATCCATCGCCGTGATCGGCGCATCGCGGCGCGAGAACAGCATCGGCTGGCAGATCGTCGACAACCTGCTGCAACACGGATTCACCGGATCGGTTTATCCCGTCAACCCCGCGGCCTCGTCCGTTCATTCCATAAAGGCGTACCCCTCGATAGGCGCCGTACCTGGACGGGTGGACCTGGGCATGATAGTCGTGCCGAGCAAATTGGTGAACGACGTCGTGCGCGAGTGCGTGGACGCCCGCGTTGGGGGACTGGTGGTGATCTCCGCCGGATTCAAGGAAATCGGGGGCGAGGGCGTCGAACGCGAACGCGAGCTGCTCGAGATCCTGAAGGGAACCGGAATCCGCATGGTGGGGCCGAACTGCATGGGCGTGATCAACACGCACGACAGCATCCGGATGGATGCGACGTTTGCCCCGGCGGTGCCTCCGGCCGGCCCTGTGGCGTTCATCAGCCAGTCTGGCGCCATGGGAGTCAGCATTCTCGACCATGCGGAGAGCCTGGGAATCGGGATGTCTCAATTTGTGTCGTCCGGAAACAAGGCCGACGTTTCCGGCAACGATCTCATCGAGTACTGGAAAGACGACCCCGCCACCAAGCTCATCTTGATGTATCTCGAAAGTTTCGGAAACCCGTCTCGCTTCGTCGAGCTGGGTCGAGCGATCACACGCGAAAAGCCCGTGTTCATCCTGAAATCGGGGCGCACGGGGGCGGGCGCGCGCGCAGCAGCATCTCACACGGGTGCCTTGGGCCAGACAGACCTGGTAACCGACGCGATCATCGCACAGGCCGGGGCCATCCGGGCGCAGTCCATCAACCATCTGTTCGATCTGGCAATGGCGTTCTCGAACCAACCACTGCCTGCGGGGAATCGTGTCGCCATCGTCACGAACGCAGGCGGTCCCGGCATCATCATCGCCGATGCGTGCGAGGCCCAGGGGATCGAGATCCCCGCCCTCGAACCACAAACGAGGGAGAGGCTGCGCTCAAGACTCCCTGACGAGGCGAGCGTGCGAAATCCGGTGGACCTCATCGCCAGTGCGACGGCAGAGGCGTATCAGTTTGCTCTCAACTGCGTCATGGAGGATCCCGGCATCGATGCCGCCATCGCCGCCTTCGTGCCGCCACTCGGCATACACGCCCGAGACGTCGCCGAGGCGATCGTGAGAGTCAACGAGCGGCACCCCGAAAAACCGCTGCTCGCAGTACTCATGGGCAAACAGGGCTTGCCCGCCGGCCTGGCGCAGTTGCACGAGGCCAACATTCCCGGATACATCTTTCCGGAGTCCGCCGCCAGAGCGCTGGCGGCCATGTGGCGGTACGCACGCATGCGCCAACGGCCCACCGGCGATGTGGTGTCGTACCCAACAGATGACGCCGCAGTCGAGGGAATCATTGAAGCGACGTTGAGTCGCGGAGAGCTAAAACTGAGCGAACCAGACGCGCTACGGGTACTCGAAGCCTATGGGATCGACGTCGTGCAGTGGTCGTTCGCGAAAAAGACCGATGACGGAGCCTTTCCCCAAACGGTGGCCGACGCCGCCGAGAAACTCGGTTTCCCCGTCGCTCTGAAAATCGTGAGCCCCCAGATCAGCCACAAGACCGACGTCGGTGGCGTCGTATTGGGGCTCGAGACAGGTGAAAAGGTAAGCCAGGCCGTCGAGACGATGTTGCAGGCAGTGACCCGCTCGAGCGACGCGACCGTTGAGGGGGTGGTAGTCCAGCGCATGGCTCGCAAAGGCCGAGAAACCATTGTCGGTCTGACGCGCGTCCCCAGGGTCGGTCCGATGGTGATGTTCGGTCTCGGCGGGGTGTACGTTGAGGTGGTGCGGGACGTGGTGCTCCGCCTGTGCCCGCTCCACGATTCAGACGCCGCACAGATGATCGCTCAGGTCAAGATGCACAAACTACTCGAGGGTATTCGCGGCGAGCCGCCCCGTGACCTCGACGCCCTCGCCGAAACACTCCTCCGCATCAGCCAGCTCGCCGAGCGTCACCCAAGAATAGTGGAAATGGACATCAACCCGCTGGTGGCGTATGCGAAGAGAGCCGTGGCGATTGATGCGAGGATTCAACTGGGAAGGGAGGAAGAAGGAGAGTGCAGGGAGGAGGCAGTTGGATGAGCTATTGTTCCCCCGTCATTTTTCGTACCGCCTCCACTAGCTGGTCGGCATCGACCGGTTTTTTCAGGACCGGCTGCCCCGTTTGCTCCAGGAAGTCCCGAGTGTCGCTGTCCCCAGCCATCCCCGTCACAAAGAGCACCTTCTTCGTCATATCCGGGAAATTCACTTCGAGCTGGCGGAAAAAACCCTTCCCCTCCAGAAACGGCATCAAGATGTCCAGCACAATGACGGAGTAGTGTCCCTGTTGCACCTCCGCGAGTGCAGCCAGACCATTATCCACGGCCTTGACCATGTAACCGGCGTGTTCGAGCACCCTGCCGTAGGCGCTGCGCACTTCGGGTGCGTCTTCAACTATCAGGACATCCACGACC
The DNA here is from genome assembly GCA_022566515.1 of Gemmatimonadota bacterium. Lineage (GTDB taxonomy): Bacteria > Gemmatimonadota > Gemmatimonadetes > Gemmatimonadales > GWC2-71-9 > B3T1B10. The sequence continues at coordinate 7,877 of JADFIT010000024.1, read as the reverse complement.
TACTCCCTCTCGCCGCTTCGCGTCTCACCCCTAGAGCACCACCGCCTCCGCACCATCCCCCTCCCCTCGCCGCCCAACCGTTACCAGGTATACGCTGATCCCCACCAACGCCAGCCCTCCGAACACCCGCAACCCCAACGGCTCAGAGAGCACCACACTTCCCAAGAACACCCCCACAGCCGTTTCGAAGATCACTCCCATGCTGACGAAGGTCGCATCGAGCCGCTTGAGCAGCCAGAAGAGACCAAGATAACACCCGACCGTCACGGCGAGGGCCAGATACACGATACTGACGACCGCCGTCGCCGTAAACACCACCTGGTCACCCCTCTCGAGAGTGAGGGCCAGAACGCCGAGGAATACCGCCGCCGAAGAGACCTGGAGTGCAGTGAGCCACAAGGTGGAGGTCGACCGACCGTGCCGGCGGACGAGGACCACACCCAGCGCCGCCGCCATCGACGCAACCAACACGGCGCCTACTGCTCCCGGAGGGGGCATCGCGCCTCGTGACGGCGTCATCAGGAGACCCACCGCCACGAGAGCCAGCAGCGTCCCGGCGACTGTTCCGAGAGACAGCGATTCGTCCCGCAACAGGAAATGCGCCGCAATCGCCGTGAATGCCGGGAACGTCGCGAACAGTATCGCCGTCATCCCGGATGACAGGGACTGTTCGGCCCAGAAGATCAGCGCATATGGCGCCCCGATTTGGAACAACCCTATCACCGCCCAAAACCATGACTCCGGCCCCGTTGGCCGCCGGCGACCATCCACCAGCTGGGCGACGACCAACAGCGTTGCGGCCGCCAGCAACGTACGCAATGCCGCGAAGGTGAAGGGCGGCATGTCCTGCAATCCCAGCCGAATGACGCCCCACGTGGTGCCCCACACAAGCCCGGTGCCGACCCAGACGGCAAGAGGCAAGGCCCGAATGCGTGACATCAGTCGGTTCCTTGGATTCGCGAGTTAGTCGTCGTTGATATGGGAAACGCACGCTCCGAAACATAGGGCCCGAGGGCCGACTTCGGTGACAGGGAGCACGATCGGCGTTTAGCGCTGATACGACGGCAGCCTGTAGATGGCCCGCTCCTGTTTCTTCTTGTAGTGCTCTAGGGCCCAACGCTGGTACTGCTCCTGCCCCCGCAGTATGATGACCCTTTCCCGGTCCAGCTTATCGGTCAAGTCCACCCACAGGTCGAGCAGGTTCTTTTGCAGCAGAGCCTCTTCGGTGCGGACAGCGCGAAGCGTTGACGCCAGCGTGGAGCAGTAGTCGGCCGCCCGATCGAGGGCGGCGATGTAGTTCTCCAGTGGTGTGGGCTGTTCTTCCTGTTCCATGTTTCCTCGCGCTGCCGGTACGGCGGGAACCGCTGGGCTAGGGGGCGCATCTAGGCTCAGATGAAGCCAGAACGTGGGGGCCTGGATGATTCGGTTGCCGAGAGCCACCGGTCGGAGTCGAACCGACGACCACTCGATTACGAATCGAGAGCTCTACCCCTGAGCTACGGTGGCGGTGAATGCCCTGGCCCGGATTCGAACCGGGACGGCTCTCGCCACTGCCCCCTCAAGACAGCGTGTCTACCGATTCCACCACCAGGGCAAGCTCCGGGCGTCGCCCAGAGGCAACAAGCTAATCGTGGACACGACCGCGCGACAACCCCGACTGGGGCGGGTAGCACAGCCTTGCCCCATCTCCAATCTCGCGGGGTGGATGGGTGACCCGCTCACTGCTTCCCGCTCACTCTGATCTCCAGCTTCTCGTGCGCTCGCCTCAGCGAGGACTCGACCAGCTCAGGGGTGTCCGCTCTGGCAAAGATGAACCCCAGGTACCGTGACCCCTCCGGCAGAGGGACGAGTTCCTGGCCCCGGTGGGCCGTTATGAGCACCTCCTCAACGCCCGGCTCCGCCTCGGCGGCCTCCACCCCTGTGACCTTCTCGAGGGTTCCCGGAGCCGATATGGGAATCATCATCACTCCGGCTGCCTGCTCCTCCCTTCGAGGCACTTCGTGCATTACCCCCACAGTGTGACCAACTATCACGTCCTCAAGTGAGTACTCACTCTCTTTGCCGAAACGCAAGACCCTACTACACTTACCGCCGATCGGACGCGCTGCCAGCTCGATCAGCCAAGGCCCTCCGTCGCTGTAGCGCAACTCCGCGTGTACCGGCCCTGTCACAAGACCCAGCGCCGCAGCCGCCCGTCCGGTGGCGTCCACCAAGCTGTTCTGCACCCGTGAGTCAGCCCGCGACGGCGTGACGTAGATGGTCTCTTCGAAGAACGGTCCCTCCAGCGGATCCGGCTTGTCGAACACGGCGAGAATATGAAGGCCACCGTCTACGATGAGACCTTCCACCGCGTACTCGGGTCCGGGGACGTATCGCTCCACCAGATATTGTTGATCTTTCACCTGGCCTCCCCCGTCTCCAGTCTCCGACTCCAGGATGGCCCGCAGCCTGGCGTGCGCCGCCAAGAACTCGTCCGGGTCGTTTGCGCGGATTACCCCCCGACTGGCGGACAAGGAAATCGGCTTCAGGACGCAGGGATACGGCGCCGCTGACGCCGCCGCCCCGGGGTCCGCACCCATCGAGTGAACGCAAAAGTCGGGCACCGGGACCCCAGCGTCGCGCAGCCGCTCCCGCTGCACGATCTTGCTCCGGGCGGCCTGCACGGCGCTCACCGGGTTCGCCGCCAACCCCAGCTCACTACTCAGGATTGCGGCCAGCACGGCCGTGTCGTCATCGGGGCCGATGACCGCCGAAATCGGGCACCGCTTCGCAAACGCGATGGTCGCGGCTACGGCGGCCTCCGGGTTGTCCAGCTCGAGGGTGAGCAGCTCGGTGGCATGCCCCTCCTCGAGAGCGCTGGGCACCTCCGAGGCAACAGTAAGGTCCACGCCGAGGCGCTTTGTGGCGTCCACGAACTCGTCGGCCCGGTATGTGTGAGTGGGGAGGAGAAGTAACAGCCTGGCGCGGAGGAGGTCCTCCACGACGTTCAGCTCTTCGCTGAACTGAAGTAGGGATTCGTGCCGGCCGCGTGGTCGGTCACGTCCTGAATCCCCTGGAGTGACGGCAGCGCTCGGCGCAGCGTCCCCTCGATGCCTTGTCGCAGAGTGACGCTCGCCATGCCGCAACCCTGACAACCGCCCTGCATGCGGAGCACGACCGTCCCGTCCTGAACGTCGATCAACTCCACCGCGCCGCCATGGCTGGCTATCTGCGGGTTGATTTCCGCTCGGAAAATCTCGACCACGCTGTCGAACATGGCATCGTCGTCCATGGCCGGCGCCACCCCTTCGGGCGTCGCCTGCATCCCCGACATGGCGGTCGTGATGGCGTACTGTACCTGCTCCTCGAGATCACACCACTCGTGAGAGGATTGTTTCTCGACTGTCACGGCGTCATCCGAAAGCACGACCGCATCTACACCGGGAACGGCGAGCACCGCCTCGGCCACCGGCACGCCTGCTGCGTCCCCCGGAGACTCAAAGCGATACGCGCCCGGGGCCATCGCGTGCACCGGCGCGTTGACCTGAAACCGGTAGCGGCCGTCCCCGACGGCTTCCCCAGTGACGTCTATTCCTTTGGCCATGACTGTTATCTAACCAGGAATGCAGGGGAAGGGCAATGGAGGGGAGAGGGGAGCGGGGAGCGGGGAGCGGGGAGCGGGCCCATCCCACCCCACCAGGGGCGGGGCGGCAGGGCCTGCTCCCTGCTCCCTGCTCCCTGTCACCCAATCAGCTCCTTGATCTCGATCGGATCCAGGCCTTCCTCCTGCAACAACTCGTTCAGGCGCCGGAGATCCTGTTCGATGATCGTGTTCATCCGAATCAACTCGGTCTGCAGCAGCTCCGACAAGTGATCGAACACTCTAAAGGACTGGGCCGTCGGCGCCGTCTCCCCCCGTTCCACCACCCCCAACAATGAGGCCAGCTTGTTGTTTAGCTTGATGGGGAAGTTCAGGGGGTCTTGTCGCGATTCGTTACGAACCTGATAGATCTCCGACTCGACTGCGCTGAGATTGGATTCGACTTTGCCGCCCTGCTCGTGAATCCGCTGATCGTCGGTCTGCTCGAGCCGGTCGTCGACATCTCCCTTGATTCGACGGATCTCGATCACCGCATCGTTGGCCTGGCTGACGCGATCTCTGATGCGGAGCGCGAACTCAAACCGCTCGCGCAGTTGGGCAACGGTGACGTGCTCCATCCGCGGATCGATCTTGATCTCGAAGCTCTGGGTCTGTGTTTCGCCATGGGCGGTCAACCGAACTTGATAGCTACCCGGAATGGCCATCGGCCCGTTGTTCCCGGCAGCCCAAAAGATCCGGCCGTCGAAGTCAGTATAGCCGGGATACCGGAGGTTCCAGAGGAAGCTGTTCGAGCCCGCCGAGTCAGACGGTGACCTACTACCGCCACCGAAGAACCCGAATCCACCTTGCTGTTCAGAGTCTTCCTCGTCCCCAGCCTCATAGGTCTGGATGACGTTCCCGTCGGCGTCGAGGAACTCCATCTTGAGGTCGTCGGCATCTTCCGCGAGGTAATAGAACACCTCCACGCCTCTGTCGACGCCGCGCACCGGGTCGACCGGATCGAACAGTTGCAGCTGCGCGCCGGCGACTTGTTCGTTGAGTTGGCGCAGCGGCGCCATGTTGAACATCACCCAGAACGAGCGGCCGTGTGTCGCGATCACCAGGTCGTTGTCCTCGACGATGAGATCGGACACCTGTACGGTCGGCAGGTTGAGCCCGAGGGACTGCCAGTTGGCACCGTCGTCCCACGACACGTACACCGTACGCTCCGACGCCGCATACAGAATGCCAGGCGCTTGGGGATCTTCGCGCACGGCACGGACGAAGTCATCCTCCGGAATGCCGTTCACGATTTTGGTCCACGTCTTTCCGTAATCCTCCGTCTTCCAGATGTAGGGGCTCCTATCGTCGTCGACCAGGTAACGGATGCCCGCAACGTACGCCTTACCCGGCGTATTGGGCGACGCTTCGATGGTGTTGATGCGAACGAAGTCCGGCGCATCGCGCGGCGTCACGTTGTCCCAACCGGCCCCACCGTCTCGCGTCACGTGCACGAGCCCGTCATCGGATCCCACCCAGATCACGTCGGCATCGTGATACGAAGGCGCGATGGCAAAGACAGTGGCGTACGTTTCGACGCCGGTTTGGTCCTTGGTGAGCGGCCCACCCGACGGGCCTATCGTCGACGGATCGGCGCGGGTCAAGTCAGGACTGATCTGCTCCCAGGACGCACCCTCGTTGGTGGTCTTCCAAACCTTTTGCGTTCCTGTGTACAGGACATCGGGAGCGAGGTGAGAGAACACGATGGGGAAGGTCCACTGCACGCGCTCGATGAGATCTTCCGACGACTGACCCATCGGGTTCTCCGGCCACACGTTCACTTGCCGCACTTCGCCGTTCGCGTGATTGTAGCGGCTGAGGCTGCCGCCGTAACACCCGGCGAAGAAGATGTCGGGATTCACGGCGCTGTTGGCCACATTTCCACTCTCGCAGCCGCCCACGGAGAACAGGAAAGCAGGTGACCCTGCGCTGCGCGAGAGGTGGTTCCACCCTTTGCTCGGAATACAAGCCGTACTGTTGTCCTGCTGCCCCCCGCAAATCATGTACGGGAAGTGATTCGTGGTCGCCACCCGGTAGAACTGGGCGGTACTGTAATCCTGCGCGGTCCACGTCTGCCCGCCGTTGAACGATACGTTGGCGCCGCCATCGTTCGCGTTGATCATCCGGTTCGGGTCGCTCGGGGCGATCCACAGATCGTGGTTGTCACCGTGGGGCACGGAGATCTGGCTGAACGTCTTGCCGCCGTCGCGCGAGCGGTAGAGGCCCGTGTTGAGGGCGTACATGACCTCGGGATCCTGGGGATCGGCGTACACCCGGGAGTAGTAGAACGCCCGCTGCCGCAGGCGCCGTTCATCATTGACCAGGGTCCATGTCGCACCGGCATCGTCGGAGCGGAAGACTCCGCCATTCTCATGCTCCACGATGGCCCACACGCGATGAGGCGCCGCCGGTGACAGCACGACACCGATCTTGCCGACTACACCCTCCTGCGGCAGCCCCTCGTTACGGGTTATCTCGGTCCACGTCTCGCCGAAATCAACACTCTTGAACAACCCGCTGCCCGGACCGCCCGACGACATGCCCCACGATTTGCGCCACGCCTCCCACAGCGTCGCATACATGATCGCGGGGTTGTTGGGGTCCAAGATGAGATCGCCGGCACCCGATCGCTCATCGCGGTAGAGGACCTTGCGCCAGGTGACGCCGCCGTTCACCGACTTGAACACGCCTCTTTCGGGGTTCGCCACCGAGTGTTTCCCGAACGCCGCGACCCACACCGTGTTGCAGTCCTGGGGGTGAATCCGGATGCGCGAGATGTTCTGTGTCTCTTCGAGCCCCAGGTGCGTCCAGGTCTTGCCGGCGTCCGTGGACTTGTACACACCGTCACCCTGCTGGATGTTGCCCCGCAACTCCGTCTCACCGGTGCCGATGTACACGACGTCGGGGTTGGCCTCGCACACCTGTACCGCCCCGATCGAAGCGCTGCCGATCTGCCCATCGGTCATCGGGTTCCAAGTGGTCCCGGCGTCGGTGGTCTTCCAGAGCCCACCACCCGCGGCGCCGAAGTAATACTCCAGAGACCGGGCGTCGCTGCCGGCGACGGCCTGGGAACGGCCACCGCGAGAGGGTCCGATGTTGGTCCAGGAAAGGGCGTCGTAGAGCTTCTCGGGATAGGTCTGCGCAGCGGCTGGGGCCGTCCATGTAACGCATAACAAGACGGTCGCCGGTAGGGCCATGAGTCGGCGGATCATGCAACGGGGGAGCATCAGAGGTTCCTCTTTGGGATTGTCGTGTTCCAGTTGATTCTTCAGACGAGCGTGTGTTAATCTTATATAGCGCCGGAGTATTAGCAAAGCCAACCGGAGTAATAGCAAAGCCAAGAGGATGAGGACCTCCCACTCTCGGTCGAGGCAGGCGCATTGTGCGTCGGCTCACGGCGCGCCTCCGTCGCGGGTCCAGATAACGACGACACCGCACTTGGGATTGCTGGATCGACGGAAGAGCGGCGGGATCGATGCGGCGCCGCGGTAGATCTCCATTGCGCTGATCGACGTCGGTATGACTACGTCGACGTCGGGTGCCATCATGTGAAGGCCATCGATGTAGTAGTCAACCTCGCACATGCTGAAGCCACCGCTGATGCTTGGAATCCCGCGGGTGCTGGCGACCGAGCCGTCGGTGAAGACGCGAAAACCGGGAATGCGTCGAAACAGATCTGACGTAAGCGTCGCGTTTTCCTTGGCGATGTCCGCCTGGGTGAAGAATGTGCCGGCTTCGAACCGGCGCCGATGATAGAATCCGACCTTGCGGAGCCTGTCGTTGGGCTCTTCCCCTGTGACGACCAGAGGGCTTAGCTCGGTCGCGATAGGTACCATGACGACCGCCCCCAGATCCACGGTGGTCGATCGCGCCACGGTCAACTCGAATGTGATACTGCCGACACGGTAGCCAACTTGCCGAAAGAGAATCTCGAATTGCCCGGCCTCGACGCCCTGCAGGGCAAATCCGCCCGTGCTGCTACTGCGGGTAGCGAGCGCTTGCTGAGGTACCCAGACGGTGACACCCTGGATCGGATTACCCGTGAGTGAGTCCCGGACGACGCCGACCAGCGTAGCCCGTTGTGCCTGAAGACCCGGCGCGGTGAAGAGGAGGACTGTGAAAAGCAGGGCAGTCCTGTGCATATTACCTCCGCTGCCCTACAATAGCGCCGAGTGCCCCAAGTCCGATAGGACTGGGACTTGGGCCCGGGGAACACGGCGCCGCAGAAAAGCGTTTACGGGACTATGAGGCTGTCGAT
>JADFIT010000023.1 GCA_022566515.1 Gemmatimonadota bacterium | reverse complement strand
CAACTCCCCTATTTCACCCCAATTATCTGATCTCTCCTCGTTCCCACGCTCACGTAGCTGATCGGCACGCGAATCAAATCCTGGATGCGGTCGAGGTATGCACGGGCTTGGGGTGGAAGGTCGGCCATCTTACGCGCTTCGGTCGTGGGGCGCTGCCAACCGTCCAAACGTTCGTGTACCGGCTCTACACGCTCGAGGGCCCATGCGTCCGACGGCATCTCCTCGATTATTTCCCCTTCGATCCTGTAGCCTACGCACAGCGGGATCGTTGGAAGCGTGTCGAGGACATCCAGTTTTGTGACAGCGAGATCTGTCAGACCGTTCACGCGGGCGGCGTACCGCACCACCACGGCGTCAAACCAGCCGCAACGGCGAGGGCGACCGGTGGTGGCACCGAACTCATCCCCGAGTTCTCTGAGAGCGGCGGAGTCGCGATCGTTGGCCTCAGTGGGTAGTGGCCCGTTGCCCACTCGGGTGGTGTAGGCCTTCACCACACCCAGCACTGCATCGATCTTGGTTGGACCTATTCCAGCTCCGACCGCTGCACCGCCCGCCGTGGTATTGGACGACGTCACGAACGGGTACGTTCCATGATCCACGTCGAGCTGCGCGCCCTGGGCGCCCTCCAGCAACACCCGGCATCCCTGCTCCAGGGCTTGCGACGCCAGGAGGCCGGTATCGGCCAGCATCGGAATCAACCGTGGAGCCAAGCGCTCCAACAGCTCGATGTGCTCGTCGGCGCACACGCGCTCTTCTACTCCCATCACTTCGAGGCTCAGATTGACCTGAGCCGTGCGATCAATCAGGAATCCACGCAAGCGGTCCAGCGAACGGAGGTCGCCTGCGCGCACTCCCCGCCGTCCGATCTTGTCCTCGTACGCCGGACCGATACCGCGCCCGGTGGTACCAATGCGCTGCCGTTTCTCAATCGCGGTGTCCAGCACCTTGTGATATGGGAGGACAAGGTGGGCACGATCGGAAACGATCAAACGCCCCGTCACGTCGATACCGCGGGCGACGAGATCGTCCACTTCCTGCAGCAATGTCTCCGGGTCTAGCACCACGCCGTTGCCAATAATGCAACGCGTGCCCTCATGGAGTATTCCTGACGGGACTTGGTGGAGAACGAATTCGTTCTCTCCCTGGACCACCGTGTGCCCGGCGTTAGCGCCGCCTTGGTAACGCACGACGAGATCGGCACGCTCCGCCAGCACGTCGACAATTTTCCCCTTTCCCTCGTCACCCCACTGTGCGCCCACTACCACGATGCAATAGCAGTCGGGATCGAACATTCTCTCCGAATCCTCTCGGTATCATCGAAACAAGAGATCGACAAAAAACCCCCGCAGGGGTCTCCCCCGGCGGAGGTCCTTTGACGAAAGGTAGATCGCGACTCGATATGCGTCAACCGAACAGGGCTGGCACCGCTTCTGCGACGATCCGACCTATGTCAATCGCGCTCTTGGGATCTGTCCGCTCCACAGTGTCCCTGGCAGTGTGGACCACGCCTAGTGTGGTCCAATTACCGCGGCTCACCGTGATCCCACCCAATCCACCGCCAGCGAGCACAGAGCCGTCTACGAAAACGCCAAGTGGCAAACGTGACCGGCGAACCGCATAACCGGCCTCTGCCAGCCTCTCCGATATAGAAACCCGGAGTCGCATCGCGGCTTCCCGGTCCGCCTCCCGAGTAGCTCCTGTTCTCGGTGAGTGAGACATCACGTTGACCACTCCGATACTGTCAATGCCGTCGAAGTTCACGAACGACCCGGACGCCACATCGAGTTGCGTCCACGCTCTGGCCCCTTCCATACCGTACTCCTCCGCAGCCGTTATGAGCACACCGATATCGGAACGATCTCTTAACCCTTCGGCGGCTACCAACGCAGCAATGATACCGCTTGCGTTGTCGACCGCTCCGGGAGACGAACCGACGAGCACCGGCCCAGCCATGGCCGCTCCGCCAGCCAGCGTCAACACGATCCAGGGAGCCACCGCAGCAACCGGCAGTGGCCCCGCCACGCGTAAGGCCAACAGCACCACGAGACCTCCCGCTCCCAAGCCCAAACTCATAGAAGCCATCACTCGGCCCCGAAGGGACAGCCGTTGACCCTTGCTGTCGGAGTGGGCCACCAACCAGAATCGCGGCTCACGGCCACTGGTGCCAAAAACGTTGGTCGCTGTCACGACTGACTTGTCCGCCCACACCAACTGCCTAGCGACTCCGGCCGCCAAAAGACCGACCATCGCGAGCAACGCTGCTCCGGTTAGGGCAACACCCCAACCTGGGAACGGCAGCACTAAGGGCAGAGACAAGATCAAGGCGCAGCAGCCCAAACCTGCGCTGCCAACGGCGGCGCCACGTAGGCTATTTGGCGCAGTCTGGAAGATCTGATGTCGGACCTCATAACCCAACGCCCGGAGCCGCTCGGTTACGAGTTCCTCAACCCTTGATACGGCCCGCGAACCCGGCAATCGCGGCACCGCAATGCGCGGGAAGAGATCGTACGCCCAATGGGAAGTCACACTACGCTGAAATCAACTGAGCGGTCCGCAGCAACTTCTTTATCCGAGTCTCGTCTGCTTCCGAACCGTTCACCAGCGGACTGCGAACCCGTCCGCCCACCAGCCCAACCGCATCCATGGCCAGCTTCACGCCTGGAGGTCCCATCTTTCCAACGATCTCTTTGTGCAGCGGTGTCAACCGCTCTTGGGCCCTCCCGGCAGCTACCTTCTCGCCACGCGCGAACGATTCCGCCACTTCCACAGCCGTATCTGCTGCAAAGTTGGCCACAGCGAGAATTCCACCAACCGCGCCGATCTCGAGGGCGGCGTACAGCAGTGCGCCCGCCCCGATGAAGCACGCCCATTGCGGCACGGCATCTCGAAAGGCAGCGAAGTTCTTCAAATCTCCACTCGAGTCCTTCACCCCCACGATGTTGGGGTGCCTGGCAAGCGACATCAGCGTCGATTCACTAATGGCAAGGTTCGTGTAGATCGGGATGTTGTACACGAGAATCGGGATAGGCGACTCCTCAGCAACCGCCCGGAAGTGATCCGCCAATGCGCGCTGCGTTACAAAACGGGCGAAATATCCCGGCGGGCGGACCAGAGCCGCGTCCGCGCCGCTTTCCGCCCCGTCCCGGCACGCTGCGATAGTCGCCCGTGTGGACTCCCGACCAGCACCAACGATGAGCAACTTCTCCTCCGGCACGACTTCCCTCAGCCATCCCACGATCTGCCGCGATTCATCATCGCTCAGCAGGGACCCTTCACCCGTGGAACCCGCGACTACGACACCGCTGGCACCGGCATCCAGAATCGCGCGGGCGTTGTTTCTCAGTGCTACTGGCGCAACATCACCGGTAGTCGGATCAAACGGCGTCGTCAGCGGGACGAGAACTCCTCGGAAACGGTCGCGCCTTATCATCACCGCGATGAGCTGCTCTTTTTGGCCCGGCGGCGCTTGGGTGCAGGCGACTCGAAGATCGACGCATCACTCGCAGCGGCCACCGCGGTCTCGCTGGTTATCAACTTTTGCTCAACGAGTTCCTGCAGATGCTGGTCGAATGTCTGCATCCGGTACTTGTCTTTGCCGTCCTCCATCATCGAGCGAAGCTCGCCGGCACGGCTTCGATTGCGAATCACATCCCGAATCTCCGGCGTACAGATGAGCACCTCAACAACCGCAATCCGTCCCTTGCCATCCGCACGGGGCAAGAGTCGCTGCGACACCACAGCATGAAGCGTGTCGGCTAGGCGGATGCGTGCAACCTCTTGCTCCTCTGATGGAAACATGCTTATCATGCGACCGATGGCTGAAGCCGCATCCAGAGCATAGGACGTGGATATCACCAGCGATCCCGTTTCCGCAGCTTGCATGATCGTACTCGCGACGTCATGGTCTACCAGTTCGCTCACGACAATCACGTCCGGATCCTGACGTAGCGCGGCTCGTACACCAACCTTCATGCTCTCCGTATCAACCCCAACCTCTCGCTGCGTAACCGAACTCTGAATGTCGCGGTGCAAAAACTCGATGGGATTTTCGAGGGTGATCACGTGCTTGCTCATCGTGGAATTGATCTGCTGGATCATGGCCGCTATGGTGGAACTCTTACCGTTTCCAGCTGCACCCGAAACCAACACCAATCCGCGTTCGGCATTGGCGATTTCCTCGATGACCTTGGGGAGCCCGAGTATCTCTATCGTGGGAACGTTGAACGGAATAGCCCGCATCACAACCATGAACGACGAACGCTGGCGCAGTAGGTTGACTCTGAAGCGGCCAATACCCGGTGCACCCCACGAACAATCGTAATCTCGGATCGAATCGATCCTTTCACGATCCGCCTCGTTGGTAATCAACTGCAGCGCAATCGCCTTTGTTTGTTCTGGAGTGAGACGCTGCTTAGTGAGAGGCTTGAACACACCGTCAATGCGAGCCCGAAATACATCACCAGCCTTGATATGGAGATCGGAAGCACCGCGTTTGACAGCTGCCTTGATGATATGTTCCATGCGTCAATAACCCGTTGTGAGATATGTGTTCTCGAGGGCGAAGATCCCGGAGCGCGGCTCACAAAAAACGGTCATTCGACACCACTCGACCGGTTCCGCGATCGTGTCGCGATGACTCGTTCTATCGGCCTCAGCAAACTCAACACCAACAACACCAGGAGTGTAGCGCCCGTCGCCTCCAACAGCGCTCCAAATCCGATCGCCATGCCAATGGCGGCAACCAACCACATCGTGGCTGCCGTAGTAAGGCCGGTTACGACACCACGTGCCTGAATGATCGTGCCCGCGCCCAAGAAGCCGACACCGGTGACAATCTGGGCCGCAATCCTCCCAGGATCGCCCGAGGCGGAGGACATCCCTGTCGATAGCTCGGTAAATAGTACCGCTCCAACGCAAATCAAGATGTTGGTGCGAAGTCCGGCCGCCTTGTTCTGCAACTCTCGCTCGAGACCGATCGCCCCTCCCAGCACGACTGCAAGGCAGAGATGCAGGAGCAGATCCAGCCGCAAATTCTGAATCAGGTCGTATTCCATCGCTAGCGTTCGGCTGGCTCTCTTAGGGCCACCGGTAACAATCCCATGTGGGCGCGTACACCCGCCATGGTCTCTCGCGCAACGACCCTGGCCTTCTCGGCTCCCTCTGCCAAGATTTGACCCACCCGCTCCGGAGCCTCTGCTAATTCTTTCGCTCGCTGCCGCATCGGTGCAAACGCCTCGGCAATGTTGTCCGCCAAGACACGCTTGCACTCGATGCACCCCCAACCAGCTGTACGGCACTTCTCCGCGACCTCCTGAACCACAGGGGGTGACGAAAAGTGTTGGTGCAAAGCGTACATGTTGCATATTTCCGGCGTGCCAGGATCCGTGCGTCTCACACGTGCCGGGTCGGTCTTGGCCGGCCGAATCCGCTCCCAAATCTGATCCGGTTCGTCGAGGATTCCAATTGTGTTACCGAGGCTCTTGGACATCTTCCCTCGCCCGTCTAGCCCCTGAATCCGTTTGGCTTTGCCGATATCGGCTTGCGGCTCCGGAAAGTAGCCAGCGTGATACTTGGCGTTCCACTTCCGAGCAACCTCTCGCATCAATTCGACGTGCTGCACCTGATCCTCGCCCACAGGCACTAGGTCCGCCTTATACAACAACACGTCCGCAGCCTGCAATACCGGATAGTTGAGCAGCCCCGCCAGCACGCTTTCTTGCCGGCGGGACTTATCCTTAAATTGTGTCATCCGTTCGAGCTCGCCGATCGGCGTCACCGTCGTGAACACCCACGCAAGCTCAGTGTGCTCGACGACATGGGACTGTACGAACAACACGCACTTTCCCGGATCGATGCCGGCCGCCAGCAGACCCATGGCCATCTCGAGCGTCCGCCGCTGCAAAGTGCCAACCTCGTAAGCCTGTGTAATAGCATGATAATCCACGATGCAGATGAAACACTCGTGACTGTCTTGAAGCTCGACCCAGTTCTTGACCGCGCCAAGATAGTTTCCGATGTGGAGTTCGCCGGATGGTTGAATGCCCGAGAATACGCGTGACATCAAATGAACCTACGGAGGCACGGAATGGACCGCAAGGTGCTCGAATACCACAATTTACTTTCAATCGCCGTATCCGCCGCCGAGCGCGCAGCCGCCTTCGTTCGAGGGGCGAAGCGGCCCAGCGACCCAAACACCTGGCATCACAAGGGACCCAACGATTTCGTTACTGAGATCGACCGGGAGGCGGAACGCCTTGTGACCGAACACCTTCTCGATCATGCGCCCGAATCAAGTGTGTGCGGCGAGGAGTTCAGCCCGGACGCAACTTCCGAAGGGCTGCTATGGGTAGTGGATCCGCTGGACGGAACCACCAATTATCTCCATGGCTACCCCGCCTATGCCGTCAGCATCGCCGCCGTTCAACACGGGATGCCGCAAGTGGGAGTGGTGGTCGATATTGCCCGAGATCTCACCTACACCGCCGTAGCCGGCGGCGGCGCGTGGCTGGGGGAAAACAGACTGCAGGTATCCTCCACGGCAGACCCCGCCGTGGCTCTCGTGGGAACAGGATTCCCCTTCAAGGCTCCAACTCTGCTCCCCAGATACCTCGAACAACTCTCCGCCCTGATGCACGAAACGAGCGGCATTAGACGAGCCGGCTCGGCAGCACTCGACCTCGTGGACGTCGCCCTCGGCCGCTTCGACGGCTTCTGGGAACTGCAGCTCGCACCCTGGGACGTGGCTGCTGGGACACTGCTCGTGCGGGAGGCCGGCGGCGTCGTCACGAACACGGATGGGTCACAAGATGTCATCAAGCACGGCTCGATCGTAGCAGGGAACCCGATGATGCATGAATGGCTCCTGAACAAACTGGAGGTATCGTGACGAGTATAGAGTGGGTAGAATGCGTTCCGAACTTCAGCGAAGGCCGCGATCCGTCCTTCATTGACGACCTGACTGCGGCCATTGAAAGCGTCCCGGAGGCACACCTCCTCGACATCCACCGCGACACATGGCACCACAGGTCGGTGTTCACGATAGTGGGTGAACTCGGGGCGGTTCGCGATGCGACCTTTCGGGCCGTACGGCTCGCCGTGAGTCAGATCGACCTCACCCGTCACACGGGAGAACACCCACGCATCGGTGCCGCAGACGTGGTGCCCTTCGCGCCCATCGGCGATACCCCCATGGAAAGTTGTGTCATGCTTGCCCGCCAAATCGGTCGGCTTATCGGAGAGGAACTCCAGGTCCCTGTTTTCCTCTACGGGCGCGCAGCGACGAGACCCGACCGCAGGCTCCTAAGTGGGATTCGCCGCGGCGAATTCGAGAGCCTCACTTCCACCCTCAGCACTTCCCCACTGCTCACTCCCGATTTCGGCCCGCGAGCCGTGCATCCCTCCGCCGGCGCAACCGCGGTAGGAGCCAGGAAGTTGCTCGTCGCCTTCAACGTTTTCCTCGATTCTAGTGATTCCAGCGTTGCCGATAGGATCGCCAAGCGGATTAGAGCCTCCGACGGTGGCCTCCCTGATATCCAGGCCAAGGGATTTGAAGTCGACGGGCGTGCCCAAGTATCGATGAACCTGCTGGACCCTGCTATAACCACACCGGCAGTGGCCTACGAGGCCGTGAACTCGCTGGCGCAACAGATGGGCATCCGTGTCACACAAAGTGAATTCGTCGGATTGGTGCCGGAGTCGGCAGTCGATGGAATCGATGAGGAGGCCCTGAAGCTGCAATCCCCGTTGCGGGATCAACTCTTGGAGCCGAAGGTGAGAGCCGTGGGAGGGAGCTGCTAGCCGCTGTTGACGATGAAGACCTAGAAGCTAGATCGCAACAGCTATTCTACCGGCGTCGCGGTCCGGATGACAGTGAGTAGCCGCGGCCCATCCGGATGAATGAGTACAGTATGCTCAAAATGGGCCGACAGCGAGCCGTCAGCGGTCACGACGGTCCACTTGTCTCTCAGCGTGCGGATCTCCTTCCTCCCGGCATTGACCATCGGTTCGATGGCGATGGTCATGCCCTCCGTCAGTCGGTACCCGCGGCCCGGCTTTCCAAAGTTTGGAACTTGCGGCTCTTCGTGAAAACTGGTGCCGATACCGTGGCCCACTAGTTCTCGCACGACACTGTAACCGGCTTGCTCCGCGACTTGCTGCACCGCGTGGCCGATATCACCCGTATGGTTGCCAACGAGAGCCGCGGCGATGCCCGCGTCGAGCGCTTCACGGGTCACGGCAAGCAACCGCTCAACGTCCTCGCCGACGTCACCTACCGGGAAAGTCGCTGCGGAGTCCGCATGGAGATCCTCCAAAGCCACCCCACAGTCTACACTGACGATGTCGCCCTCGTGCAACTCGCGGTTGTCGGATGGTATGCCATGTACGATCTCGTTGTTGATGGAAGTACACAGCGATTTGGGAAAGTCGTACAACCCTTTGAAAGAAGGCCGTGCTCCCACATGACTAAGGATGAATTCTTCCGCCAGTAGATCCAGGTCGCCGGTCGTCACACCTGGCCGGACGTGGGAGTCAAGCAGGGCAAGCGTGTCCGCGAGTATGCGTCCAGCGGCCGCCATTACCTCGATCTCGCGCGGGGATTTGATGGTGATCACGGGACCGCTATCACCTCGTCGACGCGCACCGCCACTTCATCGACCGTTCCCGTCGCATCGATGCTCTTTACCACACTCTGCTTCTGATAGTACGAGATGAGCGGCTCAGTCTCCTTGCGATACACCTCCAAACGCTTGCGGACGGTCTCGGGAGTGTCATCGGCCCGACCCTCCACTGCCGCTCTCCCCAGCAAACGAACCGTCAACTCGCCATCCGGCACCGCGAAATTGACAACCTTATGTACGCGAGAACCACGCGCAGAAAGCAGCTCATCAATCGCCACAGCCTGAGCTAGGGTACGGGGAAACCCATCCATGATCACGCCGCTCTCGGCGTCGGCTGAAGCCAGCTTCTCTTCGACGATCCCGAGAATCACCTCATCCGGTACCAGTTCTCCTTGCTCCATATACGCCTGAGCCTGCTTTCCCAACGGCGTCCCGGCCTTGACCGCGCTACGCAACATGTCGCCAGTCGCGACCTTCGGCACGCCGAGCTTGCCGGCCAGAATTTCGCCCTGTGTTCCCTTACCGGCTCCGGGAGCTCCCAGTAACACGATGTTCATGTCGGCACATTGCGCCTATGATTAGCGTCGACGTCCGCGGAATTTCAAGCGGCCCTGCTTCATGAATTCGTCGTAATGCCGTACTCGCAAATGTTGTTGCACTTGCTGCATGGTATCGAGCGCGACACCGACGATAATGAGGATGGCGGTTCCACCAAAAAAGAACGGAACGTTGAACGCATCGAAAATGAAGAAGGGGAGTAGCGCCACGGCCGTAAGAAACACGGAACCAGGCAACGTCACGCGGCTCAACACGTCATCGATGTAGTCTGCCGTCGCCGCTCCGGGTTTGACGCCCGGGACGAACCCACCTTGCTTCTTGAGATTCTCCGCCAGATCCACAGGGTTGAAGATGATCGATGTATAAAAGTAGGTGAAGAAGATAATCAGGAGGGCATAAGTCACGTAATACGTGCCGGTGCCCGGCTGAAACGCGTCAGACATAGCCTGGAGCGCCGGCTGGTTGCTGAATGTTGCTATCGTTCCTGGCACGATGATGACCGACTGCGCGAAGATTATGGGCATCACGCCCGCCGAATTCAGGCGGATGGGAATGTACGTCTTGGCCCCTTCGCGAATCCGACCGCGGCCCATGACCTTTCGTGGAATCTGGATCGGGATTCGCCGGGCGGCAACCGTCAAAGCGACCACGCCGGCAATCACGCCGATCATGACCGCACCCAAGACCACCAGCGCCGGGAAGCTGATCACGCCTTGATTGACGAAGTCGAGGGTGCGGAAAAGGCCGGGCCACATGCCTTCAATTATCGAGAAGAAGATGAGCAGGCTCATCCCGTTTCCAATACCGCGCTCGGTGATCTGCTCTCCCAACCACATCACGAACACCGCTCCGGTGGTGAGAGTGAGAATGGTGATGAGCCGGAAACCCCAACCCGGACTCGTTACAGCCCCCGCCAGCGATTCGGTGAAGATGGAAAACCCGTACGCCTGACCGAGGGCGAGACCCACAGTCATGTAACGGGTCCATTGAGTGATTTTCTTCCGGCCCTCTTCTTCCTTTTGGAGCTTTTCGACGTAGGGGAATACGGCGCCAGCCAACTGGAACATGATCGACGCCGAGATGTATGGCATGATCCCCAGAGCCAATACCGTCGCCCGCGAGAACCCGCCCCCGACGAACATATCGTAGACGCCGAAGAGGGTCTGCGCCCCCTGGTTCCGCATGAAGTCCGCCATGACCTGGACGTTGACTCCAGGCGTGGCAATGTGAGCACCCAGCCGGTAGATGACCAGGCACATGAAGGTGAATAAGATCTTTTCCTTGAGCTCGGGGACGGCCCAAAGGTTGGGAATACGGGGACCGGTCATGCGCTATGCCTCGATCCGGCCGCCTGCGGCTTCGATTTTCTCTCGGGCTTTCTTCGACACCGCGCAACCCCGCACGGCCACGGCACGTTCCATCTCTCCAGAGCCGAGAATCTTGACCGGTTGGCCGGGCTTGGCGATCAAGCAACTTTCCAGGAGCGACGCCGGCGTGACGTCGTCACCCTGCACCTTCTGCAGGTCGCGGAGATTGACCACTTGGTATTCGGTACGCGAGCGATTCCAGAACCCGCGCTTCGGCACCCGGCGAATGAGCGGCATTTGGCCGCCCTCGAAACCGGGGCGGACGCCACCCCCCGATCGGGAACGCTGCCCGTCTTGACCCCGGCCTGCAGTCTTGCCCAACCCAGAACCCTGGCCGCGACCTTTACGCTTCGGCGTCTTGGTGGCGCCCCGGGGCGCAGGCAAGTTGTGAAGCCCCAAAGGCTGATCTTCTGACATTTCTACTCCTCGGGCGTCACGCGGATAAGGTGGCTGACCTTGGCGAGCATTCCATCTATTGCAGGGTTCCGTGTCACGACAACTTCGCCCTGATGGTGCCTGATTCCAAGTGCCCGTAGCGTCTCACGAAAATCCCTGCGGCGGCCGATCGATGAACGAATCTGTCGCACGCGCACGCGTACGACATCTGCCTTTTGGGACGTCACGCTCTTCGTCGCTGCGGCCGGCTGCTTGACCGCTGCTGTTTTGACCTTTGGTGCCGCCTTAGTCGCGCTTCGGGTAGACTGGGCCTTGGCTGCTTTCTTGACAGTCAACTTTGCCTTTGTCTTCTTCGTAGTAGACTTGGCGCCCTTTTTCGTGGTTTTCTTCGCAGCTTTTTTGGCCGTCTTGCGCTTGGCCCCTCCGGTCGACTTAGCCGGCATCCACTACCTCCTCGACACGACGTTGGCGCGGCCGGTAGTCCAGGTCAGCGACCTCGATTCCAAGCCGACGGGCCACAGATTGCGGAGTCATGAGACTACGCAGTCCTTGCATCGTCGCGTGGACCATGTTGACCGGATTGTGCGATCCGAGACACTTGGTGAGAATATCGCTGATACCGGCACATTCGAGGACGGACCGCACAGGCCCACCGGCTATCACGCCAGTACCGGTGGAGGCCGGTCTGAGCAATACGCGACCAGCTCCATGGTGGCCGATGACCTCGTGGGAAACAGTCGTCCCCTCCCGAGGCACATCCTCCATCGCCTTTCGTGCCGCCTCCACTGCCTTCCGCACGGCCTCGGCAACCTCGTTGGCCTTTCCCGTAGCAACGCCGACCTTTCCCGCCCCGTCACCCACGGCCACCAGGGCGCTGAACGAGAATCGTCTACCACCCTTGACCACTTTGGCCACACGATTGATCGCAATCACGTTCTCGATGAGGTCCGACTCTCGTTCGCTTCGCCGATCACGGCGGCCTCCCCGCTGTCTTTGCTGCACCATCCCTCAAAACTCCAATCCGCCCTTACGGGCTCCGTCGGCTACGGCCTTCACTCGTCCGTGATACGGATACCCCCCTCGGTCGAAAACGACCTTCTTGATTCCAGCTGCAGTAGCACGTTCGCCCAGCAATTTGCCGACCGCAAAGCTGGCAGCGATCTTGCCCTCACCTTCGGCGACAACCTCTTTCGCCTGGTCGCTCAGCCCGATGAGCGTCCGGCCCCCATCGTCGTCGATGATTTGAGCGTAGACATGCTTGAGCGAACGATAAACTGCGAGACGTGGGCGATTCTCTGTCCCCCGGATCTTCTTCCGCAAGCGCAAATGACGACGATAACGCCGCTCGCCCCGGGTCTTCGGCTTATGTATTGGCCTCATGCCTTAGCTCCAGTCTTCCCGGCCTTGGTCCTAACCTTTTCTCCCACGTAGCGGATGCCCTTCCCCTTATATGGTTCAGGTGGACGCACCTTACGGATATCCGCCGCCACCTGCCCAACTTTTTCCTTGTCAATGCCTTCGATTTTCACGATGGCACCCTGAACCGAAATCTTGATGCCGTCCGGCGCTTCGTATTCGACGACGTGCGAGTAGCCAACCACAAGCCTGGCCCCCTTGGCCGTCGGTTCCGCTTTGTATCCTACGCCTCGGATTTCCAGCGATTTGGAAAAGCCACTCGTCACTCCCTCAATCATATTGCTGAGGAGAGTCCGTGTCAGCCCATGTAAGGCGCGATGTCTTCCTATGTCCGAGGGGCGGGTGACCGTAATTGTACCATCGTCGATCACAATGCCCATCTCTCGCGGAAGTTGCCGCGAGAGTTCTCCCTTGGGGCCTGTGACGGTCGCCAAGTTCTCCTTCAAGTTCACCGTCACACCCTCTGGCACAGAAATAGGTTTCCTCCCGATACGTGACATCAATCCCCCTACCAGACCTGGGCTATGTACTCGCCGCCAAGACGCTGGCGACGTGCCTCGCGATCGCTCATGACGCCGCGAGGCGTAGACAGTATGGCCATACCCAATCCGTTTTTCACACGCGGAATTTCCCGGGCCTTGACGTAGCGACGAAGCCCTGGCTTCGAGATGCGTCTAATCTCGCGAATCACCGGCGCATTGTCATGGTACTTCAAATAGAGGCGCAGCCTTCCATGGCGTCCGTCATCCAACACTTTGTAGTCCTGGATGTAGTGGTTGTCCTGCAACAACCGCGCTATTTCCGTCTTGAACTTGGAGATCGGGATGTCGATCCGTTTGTGTCCAGCACGGCCGGCATTCCGAATTCGCGTCAGCATGTCCGCTACGGGATCATTCATATTGTGTTACCAGCTGGCTTTGCGCACGCCTGGGATCTCGCCCATCAGCGCGCACTGCCTGAAACAAATCCGGCAGAGACCAAACTTCTGAAGGTATCCGCGGGCCCGACCACACCGATTACAGCGGCTATACCCTCTTACGCCGTATTTCGGCTTTCGGTTTGCCTTAGCAATCAAACTCTTCCTTGCCATACGACCTCTTCCTCAGATAACCACTGCGGGATCGCCACTGAACGGCATGCCAAGCTCGCGGAGCAACGCCTTGGCCATGTCATCTCGCGACGTCGAAGTCACAAACGTAATGTCCATCCCGTGAATTTTCTCGATCTTGTCGTAGTCGACTTCCGGAAAAACCATCTGCTCCTTGAGCCCTACCGTGTAATTGCCTCTTCCGTCAAAGGACCGGGTCGGCAGACCACGAAAATCGCGAATGCGCGGCACAGTAAGCGTCACGAACCGGTCGAGGAACTCCCACATTCGCGAGCGGCGAAGCGTTACTGATGCACCGATCGCCATACCAGCGCGCAGGGAAAAGTTCGAGATCGCCTTTCTCGCACGTGTAACCACAGGCCGTTGGCCCGTAATCGCCCCCAACTCTGCAACAGCCGCATCAAGCAATTTGGCATTCTTCGGAGCTTCTCCCATGCCTACGTTCAGGACGATCTTCGTCAGCATCGGAGCCTCATGGATGTTCCGCAGTTGGAAATCCTTGACCAGCTTAGGACGGACAACATTGAGATAACGTTCATGGAGCCGAGGTACGGGAACCGGCTCAGCAGACTTCCCGTTGCTACGATCTTCCTTCTGCTTCAATTTCTTGTCTGCCATCCTAAGCTCTAGCCCTCGGTATCGCCTGGCCCGACTTCACGCTGATCCGCTCCAGGACGCCATCCTTGTCTCGCTTCCGGCGAATGCGCGTCGGCTCACCTGTTTTCGGGTCGAGGAGCATCACGTTCGATGCATCGAGCATCGCGGGGAACTCGATGATTCCGCTCTCGTCTCCCTCCCGTTGCGCCCGCTTGTGGCGTTTTACGATATTCACGCCCTCCACCGTCACCCGATACCGCTTGCGATCGACACGCAGCACCCGCCCTTCCTTCCCCTTGTCATCGCCTGACACCACGCGCACCGTATCGCCCGAAGTAATGTGCATCTTGTGGTGAACCACCGGCTTATTGCGCCGGCGCCTGGACTTCTTATGAACCAGTCGTCCCATGGCTTACAACACCTCCGGAGCGAGCGACACGATTTTCATGAACCTCTTCTCACGTAGCTCACGCCCCACCGGACCAAAGATTCGCGTTCCCCGCGGCTCACGCGCGTCGTTGATGAGCACTGCCGCATTGTCGTCAAATCGGATGTAGCTGCCGTCGCGACGACGTGTCTCCTTGACCGTTCGAACAATGACAGCCTTCGCAATCTCACCCTTCTTGACCTGGCCCGTGGGCAAGGCATCCTTGATGGTGACCACCACTATGTCACCCAACCCGGCATAACGCCGCCCGCTCCCACCAAGCACGCGAATCACAAGTGCCTTTCGAGCGCCAGTGTTGTCGGCAATCTTGACAATAGATTCCTGCTGAACCATGTATCTTCCCGTCTACTGTGCGCGTTTGACGATCTCAACCACACGCCAACGCTTGGTCTTCGACAACGGTCTGGTCTCCATGATCCGGACCGTGTCCCCTATCCTCGCCCCATGCAGATCGTGCGCCTTCACCCGCTTGGTCAACGTGACCCGTTTCCCATAAAACGGGTGAGCGAGGCGCCTCTCTAGCTGCACGGACACCGTGTTTGTCATCTTGTCGCTCACCACAACACCCGTGCGAGCCTTCCTGGTGGATCGGCTCTTGGTGGCCTGGTCGCTCATGCGGACTTCCTCTCAGCCAACACCGTCTTCATCCGCGCGATGTTGCGGCGTATGGTTCGAAACTGCAGTGGATTGCCACCTGTGATGTCCTCGGTCGCCGATCGGAACTTCAGCCGAAACTGCGCCTCTTCGAGCCGGTTCAATTCTGCCTGCAACTCATCGTCCTTCAACTCTCGGATGAACTCCACGCCAAGCGGCTTCTTCTCTGCGTCCTTCAAAGACATAATTAATCGTCCTCACGCATTACAAACCGGACCCGGACCGGCAACTTCGCAGCCGCCAACTCGAACGACCTTCTCGCTACCGCCTCCGGAACGCCTCCTGCCTCGAACATCACACGTCCCGGCTTGACCACCGCCACCCAATGCTCCGGGTTGCCTTTCCCCTTCCCCATTCGCGTCTCTGCCGGCTTCTTCGTGATCGGCTTGTCGGGGAAAATCCGGATCCACACCTTGCCGTCACGCTTCATGTGCCGAGTCATAGCCACACGAGCAGCCTCGATCTGGCGGCTGGTGATCCAAGCCGGGTCCAACGACATCATCCCAAAATGACCGAAGACCACCGTGTTACCGCGCCGCGCGAGGCCACGCATGCGCCCCTTCATACGCTTCCGGTACTTGACACGTTTCGGCGCAAGCATCGCTATGCTCCCGTACTGTAGGTGCGGCCGCGACGATCCTCGACAACCTCACCTTTGAAAATCCAAACCTTGATGCCAATCGTCCCATAGGTCGTCTTCGCCGTGGCCGTGCCGTAGTCGATGTCGGCCCGCAGCGTATGGAGTGGCACGCGTCCCTCATGGTAGCCCTCCACCCGTGCTATCTCCGCACCGCCGAGGCGGCCTCCCGCCTTGATCTTTATCCCTTGTGCGCCCATCCGCATCGTGTTCTGAACCGACCGCTTCAAGGCACGGCGGAACGACACACGCTGTGTGAGCTGGTGTGCAACATTGTTCGCTACCAACTGAGCGCTCAACTCGGGACGCTTGATCTCTTCGACGTTGATACCAATTTCCTTGCCGGTCAGCTGAGCAAGTTCATCGCGCAGCTTGTCGACCTCGGCACCACGTTTGCCAATCACGACACCGGGACGGCCCGTGAAGATCGTCACCGTCGCCTTGCCAGGCTTTCTTTCCACATGGACGTCGGCAACGGCGGCATGGGCGAGCCTTGTCCTCAAATACTTGCGGATGAGATCGTCCTCCTGTAGCAACTCGGCGAAATCCTTGCGGGCAAACCACCGCGACCGCCACGGCTTGATGATCCCAAGCCGGAAACCGTATGGATGGGTTTTCTGACCCACTTACTTCTCCTCCTTCGGCTCAACGCGAATCTCGATCGTGCTCATGCGTTTGCGAATAGGTGTAGCCCGACCGTAGGCGGCCGGGCGCCAGCGCCAAAGGGTCTCTCCCTCATTGGCGATGGCGTACGAAACATACAGATCATCAACATCAAACGCCCGGCTTTCCCTGTCTGCATCTTGCTCGGCGTTCGCGACCGCGGAGCGAAGCACCTTCTCTATCTGCCGCGCCGCGCGTTTCTTCGAAAAGCGAAGCAGCGCATACGCCTCATTGACATTCTTCCCGCGAATCGTATCCACAACAAGGCGCACCTTCCGGGCTGATTGCCGAACACCCTTCTGTATTGCACGAGGGGCCATGGCTACTTCCCTCCCGTCTTTCTATCCGTCTTTCTATCCGCTCTCCCACCGGAGTGACCCCGGAACAACCGCGTCGGCGCGAACTCCCCAAGCTTGTGTCCCACCATGTTTTCACTGATATACACAGGGATGAACTTGTTGCCGTTATGCACGGCAATCGTGTGGCCGATAAAATCAGGTGTAATCGTCGAACCTCGCGACCACGTCTTGAACACCCGCTTCTCGTTTCGCTCGTTGAGCTGATCGATCTTCGCCATCAACGAGGGTTCGACGTAAGGTCCCTTCTTGATACTTCTCGGCATCTGCTTCCCGTTCCTTGCTCGCTACTTCGTTGCTTTGCCGCGCTTGCGACCGCGGACAATGAGCCTCGTACTAGCCTTCTTCTTACGCCTCGTCTTCTTACCCTCAGCCTGCCCCCATGGAGACACCGGATGGCGGCCACCAGAACTCCGACCCTCGCCACCGCCAAGCGGGTGATCTACCGGGTTCATGGCCACACCCCGGACCTTGGGGCGGCGGCCCAGCCAGCGTGTCTTCCCCGCCTTCCCGACGCGTAGCAGCTCGTGGTCGCCGTTACCGACCTCACCGATCGTGGCAAGGCACTCCTTGCGTATCAGGCGGACTTCGCTACTGCGGAGTTTGAGCGCAACGTACCCGCCCTCCTTGGCTACGACCTGCGCCGAAGTCCCGGCCGAGCGGCAAATCTGGGCGCCTTTGCCTGCCCTGAGTTCCACGCAGTGCACCGAACTGCCAAGGGGAACCTCGGCCAGCGGCAACGAATTCCCTACCCTGACATCGCTGCCCGGCCCGGACACGACCGTATCGCCAACCCGCAACCCGTTCGGATGTATGATGTATCGCTTCTCGCCATCGACGTAGACCAGCAGCGCTATGCGCGCGGTACGATTGGGATCGTACTCAATCTCCGACACACGAGCCGGAATGCCGAGCTTGTTACGCTTGAAGTCGATCCGACGATACCTCCGCTTGTGGCCACCACCCCGGTGACGCATCGTCAGATGCCCCTGGTTGTTGCGCCCGCCCTTCTTGCTCAGCGGCTCGAGCAACGACTTTTCGGGCGTACTCCGGGTAATCTCCGCAAAATCGGAGATGGAACGGCGACGGCTCGCAGGTGTTACCGGGCGAAATTTGCGAATCCCCATTATCGGCTACCCTTCGAAGATCTCAATGGAATCGTCTTTGTGAAGCCTCACAAAAGCCTTCTTCCACCGCGGGCGCCGACCCACATGACGCCCCATAGTCTTCCGTTTCGAACGCTGCACCGCAGTACGTACGCTCGTGACGCGCACCGCAAACAACGATTCGATGGCATTCTTGATATCGTACTTGTTGGCATGTAGGTCGCACACGAACGTGTACTCCTTAAGAGCTCCATACGCCGCCGATGACTTCTCCGTAACCAGCGGACGGACGACCGCGCGGAATCGATCAGGCATCGGTGCTAACCTTCTTCGTGCGGGCCTGTGCTCGCGACGCTATCTCCCTAGCCTGTTGCACCCGCTTGGCGCGAGCGTTGGGTACCGGGGCTCGCTCCTCTTGATGGATGGCGAACGCTGCTTCCTCTATCACCAAAGCGTCGGCCCAGAGTATCTCGTACGCCGATGCATTCACATATCGCACAGCATGCACTCGCGGCAGATTGCGACTCGAGAGAAACACCTCAGGACGGTGCTCCGCTGTAAGAAGGAGTACTTTCTTGTCTTGAATCCCCAACTTGGTGAGGATATCGACTACCTGCCGAGTCTTCGGACTCTCGAACGTCATCGATTCGATGACATATAGCGCGCCATCCTGAGCTCGCGCGTTCAACGCGGACTGCTTGGCAAGCCGCTTTACCTTTCGGGGAAGATCCACACGGTAGCTTCTCGGCTTAGGTCCGAACACGACACCACCACCACGCCATTGAGCAGCCCTGGTCGTCCCCTGCCGAGCTCGGCCGGTACCCTTCTGGCGCCATGGTTTCTTGCCACCGCCCGACACCTCCGCCCGCGTCTTGGTCGAGTGCGTCCCTTGCCGTTGATTGCTCAGGTACGCCCTTACGGCATGATACAAGGCCCCCTGGTGAACCTCGCCTTCGTACGCGGCGGGCAAAGAAAACCTGGTCTTCTTCTTCCCTCCGGCCGATGTAACATGATGGGCCTCAAGCATAGCGACTCTGCCCTCCCTGTTTCCTGACGGTGACGATACCGGATTTTGACCCGGGGACCGCCCCACGGATGAACAGCAGATTGCGCTCGATATCCACACGGACTACCTCGAGTCCGGTCTCCGTATGGCGCTCCGAACCCATGTGCCCCGGCAGTTTCTTTCCCTTGATGACTCGGGAAGGATCCGTGCCAGGACCCAGGCTTCCCGGGCGACGGTACGTGCTGCTGCCGTGCGACGCAGGCCCACCCTTAAACCCGTAGCGCTTCACGACGCCCTGAAACCCCCGGCCCTTTGTCGTCCCGGTGACCTTCACCGTCTCGCCAGCCTGGAAAATGTCCACCGTAATCGTATCACCCAGCTTCGGCGGCTCATCGCCCTCGCCGAGGACAAACTCCTTGAGCTGAGCTGGCACTGTGGTCAATCCACTCGCTTTGACGTGACCCACCAATGCCTTCGTACTGCGCTTGGCCTTCCTCGTACCAAATCCGATCTGCACTGAGTGCGCTCCGTCGTCTCCGGATCGAACTTGCACAACCGGACAAGGTCCAGCTTCAATCACGGTCACGGGTATGACGCGTCCAGCGTCATCATAGACACGTGTCATCCCCAGCTTGCGTCCAATAATCGTGTTCATGCTACTCGACCTTGATCTCGACGTCGACACCCGCCGGCAAATCCAACCGTGTCAACGCGTCGACAGTCTGCGAGCGCGAATCGGGGATGTCGATCAGCCGTTTGTGCACCTTGAGTTCGAACTGCTCCCGACTCTTCTTGTTGACGTGAGGACTGCGCAACACCGTCCAACGGTGAGTCTTAGTCGGAAGCGGAATGGGTCCCGACACCTTCGACCCACTCTTTTCAACCGCGCGCACGATGTCCGCAGCCGCTTGGTCAATGACCAGGTGGTCGAACGCCTTGAGTCGGATTCTGATTCGTCCCGCCATGCTGTCCCGTATCTGGTTGGGGGCGATGCCTACTTCGCCCCTAGTAATGAGAACTATGCGTGCCTCGGTGGGGGCAACGCATGCGCCGCCCAGCTACTCGTGAATCTTCGTCACCACACCGGCACCGACTGTCCGGCCACCCTCGCGAATGGCAAACCGCAACCCGTCCTCCATCGCAATCGGCGTGATCAACTCGATACCCACATTCGTGTTGTCACCAGGCATCACCATCTCCACACCCTCCGGCAGCAGCACCGAACCCGTCACATCCGTCGTCCGAAAATAAAACTGCGGACGATAACCCTTGAAAAACGGCGTGTGACGACCACCCTCGTCCTTCGTCAATACGTATACCTCAGCATCAAACTTCGTATGGGGCGTCACCGAACCCGGCTTCGCCAACACCATGCCACGCTCAATCTCATGCTTGTCAACTCCACGCAACAACAAACCCACGTTGTCTCCAGCCTGCCCATCGTCCAACAACTTGCGAAACATCTCCACACCCGTCACCACCGTCTTCCGCTCCGAACCCATACCCACCATCTCCACTTCCTCACCCACATTGATCCTCCCACGCTCGATCCGACCCGTCGCCACCGTACCACGACCCGTAATCGAAAACACATCCTCCACCGGCATCAAAAACGGCTTGTCCGTCTCACGCTCCGGAACCGGTATGTAAGAATCCAACGCCGCCATCAACTCCTGGATACTCTTCGTCTCCGCACCATCCGGATCCGACGACTCCAACGCCTGCAACGCCGATCCCTTGATCACCGGAATGTCGTCACCGGGAAACTCGTACTTCGAAAGCAACTCCCGAACCTCCAATTCCACCAACTCCAACAACTCCGGATCGTCAACCATGTCCACCTTGTTCAGGTATACCACGATGTAGGGAACGTTCACCTGACGAGCCAACAAAATGTGCTCTCGCGTCTGGGGCATCGGACCGTCCGCAGCACTCACCACCAAAATCGCACCGTCCATCTGGGCAGCACCCGTGATCATGTTCTTCACGTAGTCCGCGTGACCCGGACAATCCACATGAGCGTAATGACGATTCTCCGTCTCATACTCCACATGAGCAGTCGCTATCGTTATACCACGCTCACGCTCCTCCGGAGCCTTGTCAATCTCGTCAAACGCCACAAAACTCCCCATACCCTTCGCCGCCTGACGCTTCGTTATCGCAGCAGTCAACGTCGTCTTACCATGGTCCACATGCCCAATCGTACCAACGTTGACATGAGGCTTGGTCCGCTCAAACTTTTCCTTGGCCATTGTCGACTTGAAATCCTATTAACTGTGTTCCAACGTGTAAGGCTTCCGGCTCCAGGGTCGGGCACCAGGTCACGAATCTCGACACCTGACACCTCTGTCCAGCACCCATGAGAGCTCGCGACGGGGCTTGAACCCGTGACCTCGTCCTTACCAAGGACGCGCTCTACCACTGAGCTACGCGAGCGGCCAAGCGGGCGACGGGACTCGAACCCGCGACCCTCAGCTTGGAAGGCTGATGCTCTACCAACTGAGCTACACCCGCGGGAACCCCTGGGACGGCTTTGTCCGCGCATCCCCAATCCAGCACAACGGTCATGGTGGGGGTAGGATTCGAACCTACGTAGGCATTCGCCGGCAGATTTACAGTCTGCTCCCTTTAGCCACTCGGGCACCCCACCCTTTGCCCGCTATTGTAGCAACAGCTCTCAAAAACAGCACCCCGGCATCCCCTGCTTCTCCAGGGTGATCGTGTATCCTCAAGCAGGAACCCCCGCCAGACGTCATGGAGCTGACGAAGGGACTCGAACCCCCAACCTGCTGATTACAAATCAGCTGCTCTACCATATTGAGCTACGTCAGCCGAGCTTTGCGATTTGCCAGAAACTACTAGGGTAATCGAGTAGGATAATCAGGCGGAGATAACCCGTCAACGGCCAAAAACCGGCCTTTACCGACTTCACAACCTAGCCGGACACCTTCCTCCAGCGCGTTCCCTCCCCAGTGTCCTCCAGCACTATCCCCCGGCTGGCCAACTCGGCGCGGATCGCGTCCGCCGTGGCAAAATCCCCCGACTCCCTTGCCTCTCTCCGGGCCAGAATCCGACTCTCGACCCAAACCGCCTCATCTTGGTCCAGGACACGCTCAATCGGGGCAATCCGCAAGACTCCCAACGTGTGATCCAGGGCAGACAGGGCACCAGCGTTCTCCTCCGGCCCCCACTCGCCCTCATCCAGCGCCCGATTGGCCCGCGTCACGAACGCTGATACCGCCACCACAGCCGACGAGGCATTGAGATCGTCGTCCAACGCCTCCCGGAATTCCCGCTCGAGCTGCTCCCCGGCCTCCGAAGAAGAGGGCTCCGCCCCGCCAGCAGCCTGCGCCAGTCGCTTTCTCAGTTCGCCGATCCGCTCGGCGCCCTTGCCGGCGGCGGCCAGGGCCTCATCCGTGAAGTTGACCTGCTTGCGGTAGTGCTGCTGGAAAAAGAGCATCCGTACGGCCGCCGGGTCTACACCTTCCTCCCTTAGATCGCGAACCGTAAGAACGTTTCCGTACCGTTTGGACATCTTCGTGCCCCCCACCATGAGAAATTCGCCGTGTACCCAGAAGCGGGCAAAGGGCTGGCCTGTCACCGCCTCGGACTGGGCTATTTCGTTCTCATGGTGGGGAAACACCAGGTCGACTCCGCCCGCGTGGATATCCAGGGTCTCGACGTCGAACCGCCTCCGTAGCTCATCCAGAGCCATCGCCGAGCACTCGAGGTGCCAACCCGGTCGGCCGCGACCGAAGGGGGCGTCCCACGCCGCCTGTACCTTTTCATCCTCCGGAGCGGCGGCCTTCCAAAGGGCAAAATCTCTAACGTCTTCCTTGGAGTACTCGTCGCTGTCCACCCTGGCACCGGCCTTCAGTTCGCGCCTATCGAGCCGCGACAGCCTTCCGTAGTCCGCGAACCTGTCCACCCCGAAGTACACCGAGCCGTCTTCCGCTCGGTAAGCCACACCGCGATCTAACAACTCCTGCACGAGCTGGATCATGGGAGGGATCGACTCAGTGGCCCGAGGATAGACATCGGCCGGCTTGATGCGGAGGTAGTCCCGATCCTCGAAAAACGCCTCCGCAAAGGGCCGCGTGTGCTCCGTAACGCTCTTGCCGGCCTTGCTGGCCTCGGCGATGATCCGGTCGTCCACGTCCGTGATGTTCATGACCTGGAAGACCTCATAGCCGATGTGCTCCAGATAGCGCCGCAACAGATCCTGAGATAGAAAGGTCCGGAAGTTGCCAATGTGGGCGTAATTCCAGACGGTCGGACCACATGCGTAGATCGTAACCCGAGGCGGCGCTAGCGGCTCGAACGGCTCGACCCGCCTAGTCAGGGTGTTGAACAGCCGAAGACTCATGGCGGGGGAAGGTAACTATCCTCCGCCCTTCGCCTCTTCCTCCTCGTCCTTCACTATATCGGCATCCTCCACGTCGTCGCCGTCGGTGAGTTGTAGACGATCTCCGGACTCGCCGGCGCCGAGCATCCCCATCTGCTTCTTGAGCTCGAGCAGCTGCTGGTCCGTACTCCCATCGAACTCCAAGGCCTCAAACTCCTGGGACAAGCCGTCGCCTGAGAGTTCTTCATTGAGTTCCACCGCCGCAAGCTGCTTGCGCTCGACCTCTTCGATCTTCGCCGCCATCCGCTCGAAGTGGTCGAAAGCGCTCTTGTCGGACATCGACGACATCGTCCGTTGAATCCGCTGCTGTGCCTCCGCACGCTTCTGACGTGCGATGAGCAAATTCTTCTTGCGTTTCGCCTCTTCGATCTTGTCGTTCAGAGTACGCAACGAAGCCTTTAACGACTCCGTCTCGGCCTTGTGGCGTACCCACGTCTCGTGCAGCGCTTGCGCAGCCTGCAGGTACTCGTTGTGACGCATGAGAGCTTGCTTAGCCAGGTCGTCCCGCCCTTGCTGCACGCCAAGCATCGCGCGCCGCTGCCACTCCTCAGCCTGCTTCTTCTCCTTCTCGACCTGGGCCTTCAGTTTCTTCTCATCGGCGATCGCGGACGCAACCTCCTGCTTGGCCTTCGCCAGCTGACTGCGCATATCCGTGATCAACTGGTTCAGCACCTTCTCCGGATTTTCTGCCCGGCTGATCAGATCGTTGATGTTCGACTTGAGCAGCGTACCCAGGCGATCAAAGATCCCCATAAACCCTTACTCCTGAAAAGCCGCTAGGGCAGGAATGTGCGAAGCGAGCGCCAACGTTATCGAATCGATACTTGCCTGGAACTCGTTGAAATCGAGATTCTCGAGCTGCAGCGCGTCCGTCAGGACCACGTGCGAGCCATCAATGCCGTACGATCCGTGCATCAAACCCGCGGCATTCAGCTCCAACAGCTTCTGCATCAGATCGGTCCTCCTCTGTCCGGGCTCAGGCATATCCATCACCTTGACCCGGAACACGACCACGGGAGGGGCCAAGCTCACCACGACCGGAGCGCTGTCTTCTCCGGGCGCGAGGACCCAGATGCCGGAGTCTACTTCCTCGCTGCTTATGTCGGCGTCCAGCCGAGCGATGAAACTCTCGAGGTCCTCGCGACTCGCCATCGTTCCTCCGAGAAAAGAGCCTGCCACATCCGGAACACCTCAGGAGCCGGTTCCTGAGAGCCTAACCTCCCCCACGGTCTCGGTGCAACCAAACCCTCAGCCGCCGGCAACCGGCGGGGGAACTACGCACAGGAGCGTTCCGGTATTCCGGGATCCCTCAGCACCTACTACGCCAACGACAATCGAATGTTTCAATCTTGAACGTTCGGCGACCCTGGAAGCGGTGCCCGGTCTCGGTTGCTGGCCAGCAGCCGCTCCGTAAAGTCGACTCGTTCTTGAAGATCCACTACTTCGTGACGCAGCCCTTCCATTTCCTCCAGCAACGCGTCGTAATTATCCTGGAGGAACCGGATGGGCTGGTCCGCACCACCAAGCCCTCTACCACGAATACGGTCCGCTATGGCTCTCCCGATGGGGGAGATAGCCAAGAGAAATGCCGTCCCACCCCCAAATATAAAGAATATCGCTAGCACACCTTCCATTCGGCCCATCCCTGGCAGGTTACGAGGACTTTGCCCGAAGCTCGTCGGGTCGCTTTCCCTCAGCTAATATCCGCTCGGCAAAATCCACACGCTCCTCCAGTTCCACGAGCCTGTCTCGCAGTTCGTCAGAGCCATCCAACCGGGTCCGCATTTCCTCCAACTCCGCCAAGATCGGTTCATGCCCTGGCCCACCCTGCTGGACCCGCCACTTGCGGTCGAGGTGCTTGTTGATGCTGCGCATGATGCCGAACGCAATGGTCGTCACGGCCACTATGCTGGTAAACGACAAGAATACTATCTCTTCCGGCATGGATCACCTCTCCTCGGCCGCGGCGCCGGACTCCCGTCCTCGGATCAACAGCCGTTCGGCGAACTCCAGTCGGTCTTCCAGCTCATCGACCCGGCCGTGCTCGCTCTCGAGGGCTTCGATCCGGGCCTGAAGGTCGGCGACTTCCTCCCGCAGCTGCCCATCGTGCCCGCGAGACAGCTTGCGGTCGATCATGTGACGTACCGTCTTGAAGAATCCGATACTGATGATGATGCCTGTGGCCATCCCTGCCAACGGCACGATGAACATGAAGGGATCCAACGGCGCGCCTCCGTTCCAGTCCAGCTCCTCCACCCATACGAGAGAGGGGCCCTTAGGTGTCAGGAACCGATTTCCAATGTAAACGGTAGGGTGAGAACATGCCCGAGCTTGATCGGACGGTGTGACTGTCGCACAGGCCCGACTCCTCAGCGGTACGCCAGACCATCCACCGTCTTCAGACCGTACGACCGGCCGGCCGTTTCTTGTCCCTCAGAGCCTTCCGCAGGAACCGGGCAGTGTGCGACCGCTTCACTTTGGCTACCGTCTCCGGAGATCCTTCTGCCACCACGTATCCGCCCTTCTCACCGCCCTCCGGGCCCAGATCTATGACCCAATCAGCCGTCTTGATCACATCCAAATTGTGCTCGATCACGACCACAGTATTTCCCTTGTCAACGAGTCGGTGGAGCACGTTCAGCAGCAACCGCACATCTTCAAAGTGCAGTCCCGTGGTCGGCTCATCGAGAATGTACAGCGTACGGCCCGTGTCGCGTTTGCTCAGCTCGGTGGCGAGCTTGACTCGCTGCGCCTCGCCACCCGACAGCGTGGTGGCACTCTGCCCGAGGTGCAGGTACCCCAATCCCACGTCATTCAGAATCTCGAGCTTGGCGCGAATCCGGGGTTGGTTCTCGAAGAACTCCATCGCGTCGGCCACCGTCATCTCCAAGACATCGGCAATCGACTTACCGCGATACCGCACATCCAGGGTTTCGCGGTTGTATCGGCGTCCCGTGCACACTTCACACTGTACGTAGACATCCGGCAGGAAATGCATCTCGATCTTCACCAACCCATCGCCCTGACACGACTCGCACCGGCCACCCTTAACATTGAAAGAGAACCTCCCTGGCCCATAGCCGCGAATCGTCGACTCGCCCAGCTGAGCGTAGAGATCCCGGATGGGCGTGAACAGCCCGGTATAGGTAGCTGGGTTCGATCGCGGAGTCCTGCCGATGGCGTTTTGGTCGATATCGAGGACCTTGTCGAGCTGCTCCAAGCCCTCGATGGAATCGTGTTCACCGGGAAGCACTTTGCTGCGGTAAAAATGGCGGGCGAGCGCTCGATACAGGGTGTCGGTGACGAGCGTGGATTTCCCCGAACCGGACACCCCGGTTACCGCAACGAACGCTGCCAGGGGAATGTGTACGTCCAGGTTCTTGAGGTTGTGCTGGCGGGCGCCCCGAATGGTGAGGCGTCGACTCGGGCTCGACGCTCTGCGAGTCGATGGAACGGCGATACGCAAATCCCCGCGCAGGTAGCGGCCGGTGAGCGATGTCTTGTGCTTGAGGACGTCATCCAGCACTCCGGCAACGACCACTTCACCACCGTCACGCCCCGCGCGAGGGCCGAGATCTACGATGTAGTCGGCGGTTCTAATGGTTTCTTCATCGTGCTCGACTACGATGACCGTGTTGCCGAGATCCCGGAGGCCGGTGAGCGTGCGCAACAGGCGCTTGTTGTCCCTGGGATGCAGGCCGATCGAGGGCTCGTCCAGTATGTAGAGGACGCCCACGAGCCGACTGCCGATTTGAGTAGCCAGACGAATCCGTTGCGCCTCTCCGCCCGAAAGAGAAGAGGCCGGGCGCCCCAATGTGAGATAGCCAAGACCTACGTCCATGAGGAAACGGAGTCGATCCGTGACCTCCTTGAGAATGGGCCCTGCGATTCCCGCGTCGAGACCACCGCCAGCCGCCGCAGCGCCGTTCCCCGAGGTCCGCAGCGGTACCCCCTTGAAGAACTCCAGCACCGCCTCCACCGAGTCGTCCAGCACATCACCGATACTCCGTCCATGGACGGTGACGCACAGGCTCTCCCGTTTGAGCCTGCTGCCGTTGCACACAGGGCACGGCTGTTCGGTCATGTACTCGCCGAGTTGCGTCCGGACGGTGTCGGACGACGTTTCCTGGTAGCGCCGTTCCACGTTCCGAATAATCCCTTCCCACTCGGTCCGGTAGGTGCCCTTCGAACGTCCACTCCCGTACTTGAAGGCGAACTGCCGGCCCGGGACGCCGTGCAACAGGGCCTTGACGACCCCGGCGGGGTAGCTGCCCCATGGCTTCGCAGGATCGAAGTCGAAGGCTTCGGCCAACGCCGGAAGCACGTTCTTTCGCAGGTAGCCCGACGGCTCACCCCACGGCAACACCACACCTTCGAGAATGGAGATGGACGGATCGGCCAGTATGAACTCTGCGCTCACCGTGCGCCGCGTCCCCAACCCACCGCAGCCCTCGCACGCGCCGAACGGTGAGTTGAAGGAAAACTGCCTCGGTTCCAGCTCGGCCAGCGAGTACCCGCATTGGGCACATGCAAACCGCTCGGAGTACAGCACCGGCTTACCGCTTCCCCGACCTGATTTCCCGTGGCGAATCACCTCTACCAAACCATCCGCCGATCGCAAAGCCGTCTCGATGGAATCGTGGAGTCGGCTACGGTCTTCACACCGCACCACAAGCCGATCGACAATCAGGCCGACATCATGCGCCTGACGCCGATTGAGGCGGGGTGGGCTCGACAGATCGAACATCTCTCCATCCACCCGCACCCTGACAAAGCCCTGCTTCAGGGCTCCCTCGAACAGCTCCCTGAACTCGCCTTTGCGACCTCGCACGAGGGGGGCCACCACCTCGATCTTGGTGCCCTCGGGCCAGTCGAGCACCGCCTCGGTGATCTGAGAGGCGCTCTGGCGACGAATCGGCTCACCGTCATTGGGACAGTACGGGGTCCCAGCCCGAGCCCAAAGCAACCGTAAGTAGTCGTAAATCTCTGTAACCGTCCCGACAGTCGAACGAGGATTGTGGCCCCCAGTTTTCTGCTGGATGGAAATGGCCGGCGACAGGCCTTCGATGACGTCGACGTCCGGCTTTTCCATGAGACCAAGGAACTGGCGGGCATAGGCCGACAGCGATTCCACGTATCGCCGCTGCCCCTCGGCGTAGATCGTATCGAACGCCAACGAGGATTTGCCGGAACCCGACAGGCCCGTCACCACCGTCAGGCGATTGCGGGGTATCTCTACGGAGATGTTCCGTAGATTGTGGACCCGGGCTCCGCGAACAACGAGGTTTTGTTTTGGCATAACCTGTGAAGCTAGACCCGAGCCCAACGGGCGGTCAACTGTCCATTTTACTCGTAATTCTTGCAATCGAGCCTGGGGGGCCGTACCTTGGGATCCCGGCTCAGCAACATGCTCAATTAAGAACGAGACATTTAGAAAGACGCGTCGCCCGATGTCGGGAGAGATCCTCAGCCAAAGCTCGCATATCGTAGTGCTGACGACCGTAGGCGGCGAAGAAGAGGCCCGAGCGTTGATCAGGGGACTGGTGGAGGATCGGGTCATCGCCTGTGGTACGATGGTCGGGGCAACCTCGATCTTCCGTTGGGAAGGCGTGGTTTCCGAAGAATCGGAAACGCTGGTGTTCCTCAAAACCCGTCGGGAGCGCTGGCACGACCTAGAAGCCGCTGTAAAACACCGACATCCCTATGATGTGCCGGAGTTGTTGGCGCTCCCCGTGGAAGTCGGGTTGGACGCATACCTCAGCTGGATGAATCGAGAAACCTCCGATGAGGGGGCGCACGAGACATGAAGCGTACCGCATATCGACGCCGGCACCGTCGTCGCAAGGCCGTGGAGCAAGCGAACCGTCACAGCCTAACCGTACCGGTGACCGAGCCCTTACCCGCTCCCACGGAGCTTGCGGAGGATTCCATCGTGGGGATTATGCGCAGTCGAAAATCCGAGAGGATCGACCTACCTTTCGAGATCGCCCAAGAGAACGAGGCAGCAGTGGTAAGCGAAGAAGCAAACGGCAAGGCGGCAAGCGAGCCGACAGCCCCCCAAGATGAACTTTCTGAGGGGAAACAAGCCGTCGACTCCAACACGGCGACTACGGAGCCTGAAGAACCTTCGGCAGAAGAGCTGCTGTACAATGCTGCACGCGAAGCCCAGGCGCAGGGGGAACACCGCAGGGCCCTAGCCATCTACCGCGAGTTGTTGAGCGTTGTCCCCGAGCACCTCAAAGCCCGCAATAATCTCGCGCTCCTGTTGGACCAGAACGGCGACCACGAGGAGGCCCTCCACGAGCTGAAGCTCTGCCTCAGGACCGAGCCGAACAATCCTCAGGTGTTGGTCAACCGCGGAGGTGTGCTTGGCTCGCTCGGGCGTTACAAGGAGGCGGAGGCGGACCTGCGCCGGGCGCTGGATTTCGACGGCACCAACGCGGAGGCCTACTTCAATCTCGGCCTCTTGATGTCGCGCAAGGGCTTGTGGCGAGAGGCATTACCGCACTTGCGACGGTCGCTCGAATTGGATGCGAGCCGAGCGGTAGCCTACACCTACTTGGGAGACGCGCTGAACCACGTGGACGACCTCGACGGCGCCCTCCAGGCGTTCCAGCGGTCCGTGGAACTCGTGCCCAATAATGATAAAGCTCTTTACGGGCTGGGCATCATCTACGACCGTTTGAACCGGCCCGAGGAGGCCCAACAAATGTACCGCCGCTCCCGGGATCTCACGGGCAGGTGATTAGCGTGGTAGTCGACGATCTCGCGTTCGTCGAGGCGGACGCGGTGGTTCGACCCGCCACAGACACGCTGGAACCCACTGCTGCTTCGCTCAGGCAACTCGAGCGTATCGGTGGACCCGGCTTTCAACAACAGCTGAAGACGCAAGCCCCTCTCGCCGTTGGTGCCGCAACCGTGACCGGAGGCGGCGATCTTGAGTCCAAATTCGTCATCCATGCTATCATTCGGAGTATGTCGGAACCGGTGTCCCGCACCGGCGTACGACGCGCCCTGGTGAGCGCCTTACGACAAGCTGCGGCGTGGCAGTTTCGAGCCGTGGCCATGCCGCTCATCGGTACGGGTCCGGGCAACCTCGCTCTGGAGGAAGCCGCCGGGATCATATGTGACGTGCTGCACAGCCATTTGCGCGACCAGGCGTTTCCTTCTGAGGTCAAGATCGTGGTCGGGACCGACGAGGATAGAACCGTAATGGAGAATCTGCTGCGGATGAGAGAATGGTGAACCGGCAAACCACTGCTATCCTGATCCTGCTGAGCTGGGCCGGCGCCCTTGGATGGCTGGTAGCGCGACAGACCCGGTCGGTCGGCGGCGGCGTGCTCGAAGACGCGATGCGTACCGTCGAGCCCGGCGCACTGTACTACACGGTATCGATGGGCGGCGTCCCCATAGGCTTTGCGTCAAACACGATCGACACTGTTCCGGAGGGCCTTCTGGTTGAGGATCGACTCTCGCTGGAAATCCCTGCCTTGGGAACCATGCGCCGGATGGAGGCGCACACCACCGCACGCCTCAGCAATACGTTGCGCCTGCAGAGCTTTGTCGCAAGACTGGTCGGCGACGCCGGACGATTCACGGCCAGCGGCGAAGTGTCCGGGGATACCGTTCTCAACATCGAATTCGAAAGCGCTAACAGTCGGCAGCTGGTTCGCGTTCCTCTCGATGAGCCTGTGGTACTGCCCGTCTATATGCCGCTCCGCCTGGTGTTCGGTGGCGAGCCCGAGGTAGGGAAGAGCTACGTCATCCGAACGTTCGACCCGTTGCTTCTGAAGAACATCGATGTCTCGGTCAGCATCGTGAACGATTCAGTCTTGCTCGTGCCCGACAGTGCTGCGTTCGACTCCACGTCGATGCGGTGGGTCGCGGCCCGTTGGGACACCGTCACGGCGTGGCAGGTCAAACAAGAGGCGAACGGCATGTCGATGGACACGTGGATCGATCATTTGGGCCGTGTCGTCAGTGCGTCATCACCGTTGGGGTTCACTATCGAGCGAACCGCGTTCGAGCTGGCCTTCAATAACTTCCAGAAGCGAGACCGGAGTCTGGCCATCGCCGACTTCGAGGCAGCCGACATCATTCAACAAACAGCCATCGCATCCAACGTCGACCTCTCCGTGGAACGCCGCGAGCTGCGTGTGGTCCTTGGTGGAATCGATCCGGAGGGATTCGATCTCTCTGGGGGACGGCAGGCGTTGGCCGGCGACACGCTCATCGTGACGCAAGAAGGTCCGTCGCAACTCAACGCAAGCTACCGCCTCAAGGCGACGCAGGCGGATCTCCGACAGTACGGCACGC
>JADFIT010000022.1 GCA_022566515.1 Gemmatimonadota bacterium | reverse complement strand
CTCCATCTCCGATCGCGACGGCGGCTGATTCGGCGCGGCGCCCTGAGCCAGTCCAGGCTCCTGACCCCAGTCCGCTACGGCCGGAGCCGCCGCCGCTGGCACCTGCCGCGGAGGGGACGCTGGCAAGCCTCATCGTACAAAAGGGACAACTCAAAGGGCATAGGTTCCCGATTCGCGTTCCGATCGTTAACGTTGGGCGCGCCGAATACAATGACATCGTCGTTCCGGACCCGAGCGTTTCCTCTGCTCACGCCAAGATTCAGCTTCGTGAAGGGATTTGGATGGTGGTCGATCTCGACTCCACGAATGGGACGTTTGTCGATGGAGACCGGGTATCCGGAGATGCTCCCATTGCTCCCGGAGCAGTGCTTCGCTTTGGAGAAATCAGCGTGGTGTTCGAATCCACGAAGGATGATTCCGCCGAGCAGGGCGGTGGCACGAAGGTTCTCGGCGCGATCAAGTTGCCGGAGGAGTAGCATGACCGCGTCCTTCATTTCTCAATCTCAACCCATCGCTCGGTAACTTGTCCCGCAAACTAGACATTACCTGTGCTGGCCGCACCGATGTTGGCGTCATCCGATCCGGCAATGAGGACAACTACCTCATGGTGCCGGATCGGGGCGTTTTCATCGTTGCCGACGGTATGGGCGGTCATGCCGCGGGCGAGGTGGCCAGCGAAATGGCCGTGAGGATCATCGCCCGGGAGTTGGGCGACATCTCCCGCGTTACCAACACCGAAGCTTCGGATTTGATCCGACATTCGATCATAAGAGCCAACTCGACGATCTTTCAACGCACCCTGAGCGAACAAGACAAGAGGGGTATGGGCACCACCGCTACCGCGATGGTGATCATAGATGACAAGTATCTGATCGGTCAGGTGGGAGACAGCAGGGCTTATTTATTGCGCGACGGTACGTTGGTGCAGCTCACCAAGGATCACTCCTACGTTCAAGAGCAGGTAGACGCCGGCTACCTCAGTCCGGAAGAGGCGCGCACACACCCCTACAGCAACGTGATTACGCGTTGTGTTGGCGCCAACGTGGATGTCACGCCGGACGTGTACTCGGGTACTTTACGGGTTGGTGACGTATACTTGCTCGCATCCGACGGGCTCACGGGAATGATCGAAGACGAAGATCTCATGGGGTTGATGGAGAGAGTGCGGGAACCTCAGCGGCTTGCGGATGAGCTGGTCGACGAGGCGAATCGTCGGGGTGGGTTGGACAACGTCACTGTGATCGTCATTCGGGTCGATGGGACAAGGGACGCCACTCACGGAGAGTGACCAGGTCGGACGCACAGGCATGAGCGAGGGACCGAACCCGGAAGCCCTCAGCAGGGTAGTTGCTGAGCATCTTGGCCCGTTGTTGTACGCGCTGGAGGTCTGTGCCACTGCGATGGACAACGCTCAGCGCAGGGAAGACTCGAACTACTACCGCGCGCTCGCCAGGCTGTTAGCCGACGCGGGCGGCACTGAGAAGAGGCCTGAGACGGAGGGCTAGATTCACGACCGGTCCAGCAGCAGCGGATCGCTGACGAGGTCGCTTTCGACCTCTTTTTTTGTGCGCTCTACCAGACGGAGGATGCTGCGAGGATCGACGTGGCAGGGTGAGGCCGCAAAGACTCGCAGCCGCCGGGCTCTGGCATGCAGCTCATCGGCCACGCGTTGGATTCCCATTTGTGCAACGCCGTCCTGTGCTCCGAGAGGTTCGACGGATCCGTCCTTTTTGAGCAGCGGCATATCTACTTCGATCAGCTTGGCCTTGGCCGGGAAGTCGAGCAGCACCTCTCCGGGTTCCAGATTCAGTTCGGCAGCCAGTTGGTTTTCGACTCGTTCCACGAGATCGGGGCTCTCCGCAACCCAGTCACCCGCGCGATCAGGAACTTCTTCACCGGCGATGTCCACCACACGCTTGTAGAGTTGGCGCCGCCGTAGTCGAAGGGCGATGGCATTGTTCTCGATTGTTCGGAGGTGTTCCATCAACTCCTCGTCGGTGCTGTGAGCCACGGCGTCAATGGTGAGCTGCTCCACCGCAATGGCTTCCCGGACGGTTCGCTTGAACATGGCAGTGGCGCTGCGGACAGCGTGATGCCAATACACGTTGCGATACATCTGATACCGGGCGAATAGGAGAGACTCGAGAGCACTTATGCCCTTTTCTCTGATGCCGACGGCTGTCCGTCCGTCGGGAGTCTGGACGACGGCGAGAGCGTGTAGCAGGCGGTCAACGTCCACCGCTCCATACGGTACCCCGCACATGCGGGCGTCCCGTGTCAAGTACTCGAGTTTGTCGAGATCCAGCGATCCGGATATGAGTCCTTGCAGCGGGCTGGGGCTGCTTCCGGAGATGAGAGCAAATAAGCGTTCCGCGACATTCGCAAATCCGGTTTTCTCGAGGGCGGTACGAAGCGAGGGTTGGGTGAAGTGTTCTCTAGCGAGACTTTCGTGGGAAGGCAGGCCGGCCTCTTCGAGAGCGTGCGAGAAGGGATAGTGCCCAATGTCGTGCACCAACCCTGCGAGTCGGACGAGTGCAATTTCCTCCGCCTCTATTCTGTCAAGCTCACCCCGCTCGTTGAGGAGGGACAACGCGCGCCTCGCAAGGTGGTACGTTCCGACGGCGTGCTCGAAGCGAGTATGATTGGCGGCGGGGTAAACGAGGAACGCGTGTCCTAGCTGCTTGATGTAGCGCAGACGCTGCATTGGCTCGCTGTCGAGCACCGGGAGTGCCTGCGAATCTATTTGGATGTTGTTCCAGAGCGGATCT
This sequence comes from Gemmatimonadota bacterium, assembly GCA_022566515.1. Classification (GTDB taxonomy): domain Bacteria; phylum Gemmatimonadota; class Gemmatimonadetes; order Gemmatimonadales; family GWC2-71-9; genus B3T1B10. Next base: position 28,948 of record JADFIT010000022.1, on the reverse strand, counting down.
CGGATGACCTTGAATCCGTTCTGGTGTACCATTCTGTTAGGCGTTGGGTCCGGCCTGGCGCACTTCTTCCGATACCTGCTCTTCGAACTTGACGAAGTTTTTCCGGAACATCGCGGCAAGCTTCTGAGCCTGAGTGTCGTATGCCTCGGGGTTCGCCCATGTGTTGCGTGGTGTCAGCAACTCGGCTGGGACGTCGGTGACTTCGGTCGGCACTTCGAAGCCGAATACCGGATCAGTGCGGGTCGCAACGTCCAGCAGGCTTCCGTCTAGTGCTGCCCGCAACAAAGTGCGAGTGTGGCGGAGCGATATCCGCTCGCCTTCGCAGAATGGCCCGCCGGTCCAGCCCGTGTTGACCAGCCAACATTGGGCCTTGTGTTCCGCCAACCGCTCGCCCAGCAGCTTGGCATAGACCCCGGGAGGTAGCGGGAGGAACGGAGCGCCGAAGCACGCGCTGAACGTGGCCTGCGGCTCGGTGACACCGCACTCAGTTCCCGCCACCTTGGCCGTATACCCCGACAGGAAGTGATACATTGCCTGATCGGAGGTGAGCTTGCTGATCGGCGGTAATACGCCGAACGCATCTGCGGTCAGAAAGATGACGTTCTTCGGATGACCACCTTGCCCGCTCGGCACGTGGTTGGGAATGAAGTCAATGGGGTACGATGCGCGTGTGTTCTCCGTGATTGAGTCGTCGTCCAGATCGATGACGCGGCTGTGCGGATCGACCACGACGTTTTCCAGGATCGTACCAAAGCGTTCTGTGGTGGCGTATATCTCCGGTTCCCCCTCACGGGACAGGCGGATGACCTTGGCATAGCACCCGCCTTCGAAGTTGAACACTCCTTCGTCGCTCCACCCATGCTCATCATCGCCGATCAGCCCCCGTGTGGGGTCGGCCGACAACGTGGTCTTGCCGGTGCCCGAGAGACCGAAAAAGATCGCGGCGTCGCCGCCGGGTCCGACGTTTGCCGAACAGTGCATAGAGAAAACGCCCTGTTTCGGGTAGATGTAGTTCAAAACCGTGAACATCGACTTCTTCATCTCGCCCGCGTAGCGTGAACCGGCGATGAGCGCCGTGTGTTCGGCGAAATTGATGACGATGGCGGTTCCGCTGTTGGTGCCATGTCGTTCCGGATCGGCCTGAAGTTCCGGGGCGTGAAGCACGGTGAACCCTGGCTCGAAGTTAGCCAGCTCTTCGGGTTGGGGACGGATGAACATGTTGTGGACGAAGATGGCGCTCCATGCGCTCGTCGTCACGAACCGGACCGGAACGCGCCGGACAGGATCAGCGCCGGCAAACACGTCCATCACGTACAGCTGTTGGTCGCCTAGGTAGGCGACTACGTCTGCTCGTAGGGCTCCCCAGTGCTCGGGCGTGAGCGGTTGGTTGACCTTGCCCCACCAGATATCGGCCTGCGTGTTGGGCTCGCAGACAACGAACTTATCATTTGGAGACCGGCCGGTGTGGGGTGTGGTGACGGCACAGAATGGCCCACCACGGGCAATTTGGCCCTCGCCGGCGCGGATGGCCGCCTCATATAGGGCGGCCGGTTGCAGGTTTCGGCGGGCGGTGTCGGGGCTCTCCAGCCCCGGAGCGAGTTCGGATCGGGTTTCCGTATATGCGTGTGCAGTCATGGTGCGCTCGTGAATCGCTGTGAAGACCGTTCAACCCCTCAAATTAACTACTCGATGCGGCCGGGAGAAGCCAGCAAGCTTTGAAAGCTATTTCACGCTGTTCGAGCCCCGACGGCTGTCGCCCCAGCTGCGCAGGAGTCGCAGCATTCGGCGGTCGTTCGCGACGGGATCGGCTCCCTTGGGAGTTTCGATGATCTTGATGGTGTTGGCGAATCGCCGATCCCCCATGATTCTACGGAAGGGTTCCAAACCTAGCGTGCCATCGCCGATCAGCTCGTGGCGATCACGTCTCGAGGCGAACGGCGTTTTCGAATCATTCAGATGCAAGCATTTCAGGTGCTGCAGCCCTATCGTCTCATCCCACTCATCCCACACCGCATCCCAAGTGTTACGCAAATCATATCCCGCCGCGAACAGGTGACAGGTGTCGGCACAGAACCCCACGCGGTGGCGGAATTCGCGGGGCACGGCTTGGCGTAGCTTCGACAGTTCCTCAAACTGCCAACCGAGCGCCGTCCCTGTGCCGGCGGTTGTCTCGATCAGAATCATGGGACCCTCCATCTGGTCGAGACATTCGGTGTAGGCCGCGGCATTTCGTTGCAGTCCCTCCAACCGGTCGCTCATGTAGTTGCCGGGATGTGTGACGACGTAGGGGATGCCCAATTGGACGCAGCGTTGCAACTCGCCCTCGAAGCAAGCAATCGAGTGCAGGCGAAGTTCAGAATCGGGCGAGGCGAGATTGATGAGATATGAGTCGTGAGCGAGGACGGCCAGAATCTGTGATGACTGCAACCCCTGGTCGAAAGCGGCAGCCACCGCATCCGTGATAGTCGGCTCCCTCCATTGGCTAGGTGTCTTGGTGAAGATCTGAATGGCGGTTGCACCGATCGCCGCACCGCGCTCCGGCGCCCGGTGCACGCCCCCGGCTGTCGACACATGGGCGCCCAATAACTCCACCCGCTGCACTAACCGTGCTCCCTTGGTGTTCGGACCGGGGCCGTTGCTATACGTCGAACGCTTGCGGTGAAATGAGGGGGACGAAGCGGCACGGAGTCACCGCGCGCGCTGTGAAGCCGGAATTGGTGCGTTGATAGATCATGAGATGTTGTGCCGCGAGATCGCCGATGGGGATGACGAGACGACCATCGCACGACAACTGTTCCAGTAAAGGGGGGGGTGGAAACGGCGCAGCAGCCGTTACCACAATGGCGTCGAACGGCGCACAAGATGGATAACCCAGAGCGCCGTCACCGTGCATGAAGGATACGTTCGTGATGCCAAGCTTCCTGAGTCGGTCGGTCGCTTCGGCTAGAAGTTGGGAGACGCGCTCCTTCGTCCATACATGCAAAGCGATTCTTGCCAGAACCGCAGTCTGGTACCCGCTACCTGTACCGATTTCCAGAACTCGGCTCTTGCGCGTTATCCCGGTCTCTTCGGTCATCAGTGCAACCATGTATGGTTGCGAGATCGTCTGTCCGTTTCCGATCGGAAGGGGTCCGTCGGCGTACGCCCGGCGGCGCACTACGGTGGGGACGAAGGCCTCGCGGGGGACCGACCCCATGGCGGCGAGGATTCGGCGATTAGTCACACCTCGCCGTTGCAGGTGCTTCCGCACCATGCGGCGCCGCTGAGCGCGCCAGTCGGTTGACTTGATCGTGATCAACGCTTACGTCCCAGTAACGCTGCAGGAACCACCGTTGCTGCAACGTCTCGATCGTTGCTTCGGCGCGCGCCGCACGGCGTTCGAGTTCGAGGCTTGCCGCGGCGCAACCGCTCACGTGTCATCTCCCAGGTCCCCCCGTGCTACCGCGGCCTGAGCCAGTTCAACGGGTCGAGGGGTACGGTGCGCACAGTGCTAGGGCTGTCGGGTGGCACCTGACGAATCTGGAAGCCGAGGTGTGGGCCTTCCTCGGTGTTGCCGCCGCCGCTCCGGGCGATGGCCTGCCCTTCGGCGACCACGTCACCCTCGGCGACATTGATGTCGGAGAGGTGGAAATAGAGCGTCCAGTATCCCGCCCCGTGATTGAGGATCACGAGCCGACCGAAGGTGCCGAACGGTCCGGTTTGAGCGACTATCCCCGCTCTGACGGCCTTCACTTCGGTTCCTTCTGCTACCCGGATGCCGATTCCCTCCCGTGTGATGGTGGTCCCGTCCCGAAAGGGCTGTTGTCCGAAGCTGTATACTAGTTGCAGTTGTCCTTCCACCGGCCAAGCGAGCTTCCCGATGTCGTCGGTGCTGAGGGTCGGGGCAGGTAGGGTGCCGACGCCCCGCGAGCGGACCAAGGCGGCGATCAGCTCGTTGAGGCGTTCGTCATCTCTCGCCAACTCGGAGATTCTGGTAGTGGCGAACTGCTCGCGCCGTCGCGTGGTAGACAAGGCGCGTTGCCGCTCTCGCTCCAGGGAGGCGTATCGATCGATTTCGCTATTGCGCTCGGTGCGCTGGGACGCGACTTCGTCTTTGATTATCAACAAGTCCCGTCGATTGTTTGAGATCCGGTTGCGCAGTGTGGTGATTTCGTTCACCAGCCCGCGGTCCTGGCGGCTTGCCACGTGCAGATATTTGTAGCGGCTCAGGAGATCTGCAAAGCTCTCGGCGGCTAGGAGTACTTGGAACGCCCACAGGGCCCCCCGTTTGTGAATGGCTACGATCCGCCGCTCGAGGACGGCCCGTTTTTCCGCCAGCGCATCCTCTACCAGGATAAGCTCGGCCGTCATCGTGTCGGTCTGTGAGTTGAGCGTTCCGAGTTGCCGGTCCAACTCGTTGACGATGTGGCTTGTGGATGTGCGCTGGCGGTTCAGGTTGGCGATCTCCGTGTCGATGTCCCGCGCTCTACCGCGAAGTTGTCGCAGCTGCACCTCTAGATCTTCACGTTCCTGACGGATCGAATCGAGCCTACTACGCTGTTCGCGGATTTGGCGGTCAATATTGCGACGCTGGGCAGCGACGTCTTGGGGAAGTGCTAAAAGGACGATCGCCAACGCGAGGACCGTTCTCATATTTGCCGCAGGTGTTTTGCGACGCTCGTTGCGCTCGCCAAGAACCCGAGCCCGGTTCCGATCGCCACAACCAGGATCATTTGCTGCGTGCTGAAGAACTCGGCCTGAAACAGGAGACGGTGCACTGCGGCATATGCAGCGTAGCAGAGGCCGAGCGCCGCCAAGCCACCCAACGCACCCTTGATGCAACCTTCCACGAGGAAGGGGCGGCGAATGAAGCTGTCGGTGGCACCTACCAGCCGCATGATAGCTATCTCTCTGCTGCGTTGCAGGACTGCCATGCGGATTGTTGTTCCGATGATGATAATCGACGCGAGGGCAAAGGCGCCGCCGATCATCAACCCAACCACGGCGCCGATGTTTCTCAGGCGGTCGAGCTTCGCCAACCAATCGTCACCGTACTGCACGTCGTCGACGAAGTTGAAGCTACCCAGGCGCTCCGCCACGGCGCCGACCTTTTCACTCGTGCGGAACCCTGGTAGCAGGCGAACCTCGATGGAAGCCGGAAGTGGATTTGTGTCGAATTCGCTGAAGATTCCCTGGAATTCCACGAGTTCCCTCTGTGCGCGCTGTAGCGCTTCGTCTGCCGTGATGTAGGCGGCCCGTGCAACCTCGGGAAACGCCTCGATGTCATCGAGTGCCAGTGTGATGACCTCCACTGGTGTGCCGCGTGTGATGTACATGACTATCTCGACGCGTTCCTCGATGTTTTGCAGGGCGCGGCGGAGGTTGAGCGCCACGAGTCCGTACAAGCTGGCAACGAAAAGGGCAAAAGCTATGGTGGTTACCGATAGCATCGACAGCGCAGGCCATCGGCGGAACGCGAGGAACGCCTCTCGAAAGGCGAGACTCATGCTGTTCCCTTTTTCATGGCTTGCTGGTCGACCTTGGAGTCAAATACGAGGGCCCCGTCTTGCAGCTCCATCGTGCGGTAGTTGGCGTGGCGCACGAGGTCCAGGTCGTGTGTGGCCATCAGGACTGCGGTGCCGTTGGCGTTGATGTCGCGCAGCAGCCGGAAGACGCCGCGCGTCGCCCGCTCGTCGAGATTTCCCGTCGGCTCGTCAGCCAGGAGTACGAACGGGTCGTTGACGAGAGCGCGTGCGATGGCCACACGTTGTTGCTCTCCTCCGGAAAGTTCGTTGGAGTACTGGTGGGCCTTTGCCGTCAAACCCACCTGTGCGAGCACGCGCATCACTTTGGGCGCGATGACGCTTCGCTTCGCCCCAGTGACTTCGAGAGCGAACGCGACGTTATCCTCTGCGGTGCGGTCTTCCAGTAGTCGAAAATCCTGGAACACGATTCCCAGTCGCCGCCGCAGCTGGGACACTTCACGACGGTTCAGTTTTGCGGTGTTGAATCCGGATATGCGGACTTCTCCCTGGGTGGGTAGGTGCTCCGCATAAATCAATCGTAAGACGGTGGACTTGCCGGCGCCCGAGTGACCGGTGAGAAATAAGAACTCCCCCTTGGCGACGTGGAATGACAGGTCACGAAGGGCCAGCGAGCCGCTGGGAAAGGCCTTATAGACTCGGACGAATTTGATCAAGGCCGAATCCTAGATTCCTGATAGGGCGCGTTTGAAGTCGGCGATCAGGTCGCGAGCGTCCTCGATGCCGACGCTGACTCGGATGAAACCATCCGGAATTCCCTGGGCCCGCCGCTCCTTTGCAGTCAAAGCAGCATGGGAGGTGAGCCGTGGCTCAGATACCAACGTTTCCACACCCCCAAGGCTCGGCGCGTGGCTGGCCACTTGCAAACGGCGCAGGACCCGCTCCGCAGCTGGCGCGCCTCCCTCGACCTCCAGTCCTACGATACCCCCGTAGCCGTCGAGAATTCGGCCGGCCAGCTCGTGGTCGGGATGACTCTCGAGTCCTGGATAATGTACCGCGCTGACACGGGGATGTTCAGCTGCCCAACTTGCCAACGCCATGGCGTTGCTGTTGTGCCGATCCATGCGAACCGCCAGCGTTTTCATGCCCCGATCGACGAGCCAGGCGGCGTGCGGATCGAGCGACTGCCCCCATATCTTGAGCAGGCTTCGTACTTCCTCAACCACGTCGCTGTTGGATACAACAGCTCCTGCGATCACGTCCGAATGGCCGTTCAGATATTTCGTCGCGCTGTGAATGACGATGTCCGCCCCGTGTTCCAGAGGGCGGAAGTTCACCGGCGTTGCGAACGTGGAGTCCACGATCAGTACCATGCCTTGCCCTTGGCATAGCTTGGCCAAGGGTTCCAGGTCCAGCACTCGTGCCAACGGGTTGGTGGGCGTTTCGACGAAGATGGCCCGCGTGGTCTTGCGCATGCGGCTGCGCCATTCGCGCGCCGATGAGGGGTCCACATAGGTCACATCGATGCCAAGCCGACTCAGTTCACGCGTGAAGAAGGTTCTCGTCCCGCCGTAAATCCAATGGCTGGCCAAGAGATGGTCACCGGATTGCAGCACCGCGAGGTGGGCCAGAGCCGTCGCACCCATGCCGCTCGAGAGAAAAATGGCGCCTTCCGCTCCTTCGAGCGCGGCTAGCCGCTTTCCAATCTCGAGCTGGTTGGGATTATTGCCGTGGCGCGTGTACAGCACCTCGTCCGACGAGCCAACTTGATTTATAAAGGTGCTGCTTTGGAAGACCGGCGTGGTGATGGGCGAATGTGATGCGCGCCGGACTAACGGGCCGTGTACGGCTCGCGTCGAGAGACCAAGCTCGCGCTGTTTCATGCGATTGAGATGACTTGGTTTCCCGCGGCGTTCGTCAAGACAAGGCGCCGCTCGAGCAGCTCGTCGAGAACTTCACGCGCCGCGGAAGTCGGGACGGCCAGGTGATCGGCCACGTCCTCCACTTCGGCGGATCCGCGTTCCGCTAGCATGATGAGGGCCACGCGTACGCGCTCGGTGATCACTCCCAGGAAGCGCGCACGCCCCATGCGGTCTCGGGCTACGGCGGCAAGCCCGTGTCGTCGGAGCACCGGTTCCAGGGCTTCTTGATGGTCTTCGCTGATGCCGCACAACAGGAATGGGCGAGTGCGACCGTATTGCAGCAACAGCTTGGCTACGACCTCATCGGCGCACGACAGGTCGAGTAGCCGAACGCTACTGAAGTCCATCACGGCTACCTGCTCGCCGTCGCATTCGGCGAGCACCTCCTCGACACCACGCCGCACGGCGTGGCCCGTTGACCGAGTGACCAGATCGCCGTACCAGCCGGACACAGTCTCTTGGAGAATGCTTCGTAGGTCAATTGTTGGCATACCGCATCAATTACTCTGTTGCGCAGGAATGATCAACTGCACTTGGCTGCCGGGAAACGGAGGAAGCCCCTCGGCCATAGGGACGTCGTCGTCCCACCCGGGAACGATCGATAGTCGTGCGGTGCCGCTGCGGAGGCTCAGCTTGCCCTCCCATCGCCCAACGTAGCGCCGCATTCCCGTGAGTCCTTGGCCCCGCCCCGGATCGCGAAACCGGCTTACGCCTTGAAAGAGCGCTGCCTCTAACGCCGTCGCGTCGCTCCACCTGTCACCCACCCGCTTTGCCTGTGTCGGCGCGAGCGAGGTACGAAACCCCACGCCTGCGTCTGCTACGGCAATGACGGCCACACGGCGACCCAGCCGGCGGCGCCAGTGATAGGCTTGCACCGCAACCCATCCCCCGGTGCCGGCGTGCTCTACAATATTCTGACAAGCTTCGGAAAGCGCCATGGCAAACCCCATTGTTGCCTGGGGTTCGAGCCCTAGTTCGCGCAGAATCGCAGCAGCCCGATCCTGAATTCGATCTACCACGCTATGGACGTCGTCGGCACCGCGCACCGGCGTCACCTCCAAGAGCACGTCAGAACTCCCCGTTGTGCCAACGTAGGGGACCTTCCCGTGCAACTCGAACAGATCGTCGGCGTGGCGAAAGAATCCCGTGCGGGCCCAGTAGTGCGCAACCTCCCGGTCGTTCGGGATCGTGAGGAGGGGTTTGGCCTGCTGCTGTTCCAGCAGCCACTGGCCGATGGCGAGCAGTCCGATCAGTCCGTAGGGCGACCCCCACTTCGTCGCGTGCGCGTCGAAGAGTAGCCGCTCGTCCTCGGGTGTGCCAAAGGCTCGTGCGAACTGGTCGAAGGTGTCGTGGTCGAAATTGACCGGGATTTCCACGACCCTGGTCATATCGGGGCTATCTCTCCACGCAGATGGTAGTGCAGGTTCGTGGCTCCTCGCAGGGTGAGATTGCGACGCGCGAGAGCGTTGGCTTTTCTGAGGGCGGCCTCGATGTCTACTCCTCGAAGCAGCTGCCCCACCAGTGTGCCGCCGAAAACGTCTCCACATCCGGTGGGATCGCCTCCTTCGAGGGTCTGCTCGACCGGGATGCGGCTCGTTCGGATCGGACCGCTGGTGGGAGGCGATCCCCTTTTTTTGAACAAATCGACCGATGGAGTCGAAAAATGCACCGCGCCCTCTGCCCCGAGTGTCACCACCAGCGTGCGAACGCCGACAGCCAGAGCCCGAGCCGCCACACCCATCGGATCCGGCCCCAGTAAAGCTAGCTCGTCTTGGTTGATTTGCACGACGTCAAAGCAGGACATCCAAAGATCCACCTGCGGAATGGTCTGGGGGATGCGCAGTCCGTCGCTGGCAATGCCCAGGAAGAGGCTGTGTAAATCGGCGTAGATCGGGCCCTTGAAAGCGTGACGCAGGAATTGGGCGGTCTCCAGGTCCATCTCGAAGCCAGAGATGAAATTCACGTAGATGGCATCGAGATCGCTCACCATCGGTCCCAGCTGAGGCCAAGTCCACGGCGGAACGCCGCCGGTCAGCCGTTCGGCACGGCGGTTGTTGGATTCATAGAGCAGCGACACACGATTGTTGGATTCGGGGACTTCCACGAAACGATCCGCAGCGGAGCGGCGGGTGAGTCTGTTGAGAAACTCGTTGGCATTCGCTGCGAGGTCTTTCCCTACCTTGATTAACGGTACGATCTGCCACGTATCGGGTAGGGAAGCCTCCAAGGCCGCCAGCGCGTACGCGATTCCTCCCCACTCCTCTACTGGCTCCGGCTGGGGCTCGCGGCCGTGTATGGTGTCCCACACCATCGTGCCCACCACTCCGAGCCGATTCACGTGGAGCCCGTCGTTTGGAGGTTGAAAGAAGCCACGGCACCAATCACCCCCGCGGTTCCAGGGAGGGTACCGGGAACGATGCGGCACGCTTCGGCCGCCGGACGAAACGCGCGACGGGCGACTTCCTCTCGCAGCGGTCGGAACAACTTCTCCCCCGCGGAGGTCACGCCGCCGCACACCACCACCACTTCCGGATTACAGATGTTGACCAGGTTGGCGATCCCTGCTCCCAGGAGACGCGCCGTGTCGCGGACCACTTCTTCAGCCAAGTAGTCGCCGTCTTTCGCAGCCAGGTAGACTTCCTCAGCCGTGATACGCGACAGGTCACCATCGACGTACTGGGCGAGCGAGGAAGGGGCGCCGGCCTCGATGCTTTCGATGGCCCGTTTGGCGATGGCCGGACCAGAGACGTACGCTTCGAGACACCCGTAGTTGCCGCACGCGCAGCGACGACCGGTGGAATCGATGGTCATATGGCCGAATTCGCCGGCCACGTCGGACGCACCGTGAAAGATCTTCCCATCGAGCACGAACCCGCCGCCGACCCCGGTGCCGATAGTCACGCCAACCACAATCTGAGCACCTACGGCGGCTCCTCGCCACCATTCACCCAGCACTGCGCAGTTGGCGTCGTTCTCTAGCGTGGCGGGGAGATCGACAATCTCGCTCACCAATCTACGTAAGGGCACGTTGGTCCAGCGTAGATTCGGGCTGGTCACCACGATACCATTCTTCGTGTCGATCGGGCCGGGTGAGCCGATTCCGATCCCGATTACGTCGATGTCCTTGCCCCACACACATCGCGCTTGGGCGATGGACTCCCGCACTGCTCCTACAATGTGTTTCACCACCACGTCGGGGCCCAGCGCAGCAGGCGTTGCTCGGCGCTGCACTCCCGCCACATTCTTGCCGTCCTGAGTCACCGTTCCCACGACTATGTTCGTGCCGCCCAGGTCTACGCCTACGACTACGCGCATGGTGGCCACCTCACGAATCAATCTTCAATACTGCGAGGAACGCCTCCTGGGGAATCTCGACCGTTCCCACCCGTTTCATCCGTCGCTTTCCTTCTTTTTGCTTTTCTAACAGCTTGCGCTTTCGGGTGATGTCGCCTCCGTAGCATTTGGCGGTGACGTTCTTGCGTAACGCCTTGATGGTCTCACGCGATACCACCTTATTTCCTATCGCTGCTTGAATGGTTACCTCAAACAGCTGGCGCGGGATCAACTGGCGGAGTTTTCCCGCCATCTTGCGTCCCCACTCGTGTGCTTTGTCGCGATGGATGATAACGCTAAAGGCGTCAACCGCTTCACCGTTGATGAGCATATCTAGCTTGACGAGGTTGCTAGATCTGTACCCGTCAAACTCGTAATCTATCGTTGCGTATCCGCGAGTTATGGTCTTCAGGCGGTCGTAGAAATCGAGGATGATCTCCGCCAGCGGGAATTCCCACTCAAATTGAACCCGCTCGGTGTCGATGTATTCCATCCCAATATAAGACCCGCGCCGTTCGCGCCCGAGTTCCATGATGCCCCCGATGTAGTCCGCCGGCGTAGTGATGCGGGCCTTCACATAGGGCTCTTCCACCCGATCTACGTGGGCGCCGGTTGGCATCTTGGTGGGGTTCTCGATCTCTTCCATCTTGCCGTTCGTGAAATACACATTGTATGCCACGTTGGGCACAGTGGTGATGAGTTCCAGATTGAACTCGCGCTCGAGACGCTCGCGCACAATGTCCATATGTAACAGACCGAGGAACCCACAACGGAATCCAAATCCCAGTGCAGCCGAGGTTTCCGGCTCGTAGTGAAGTGAGCCGTCGTTCAACTGCAGCTTCTCGAGGGAATCCCGCAGGTCTTCGTACTTGCCGCTTTGAGTGGGATACATGCCTGCGAAAACCATCGAATGGACCTCGCGATATCCCGGAAGCATCTCTGTGGCGGGATTGTTGGCATCCAATATCGTATCGCCGACCCTCGTCTCCTGGACGCCGCGAACATTGGCGACCACATATCCGACCTCACCGGCGTGAAGCGCGGTGCTCTTGTGGCGCCCGAGCTGTAAGTAGCCGACTTCCGCCACCTCATATCGGTCGTCCGCGTGCGACGCGAACGCGATATCCATTCCGGGTTCGAGTGTACCGTCCACCACACGGATGCTGGGAACCGCACCGCGGTAGCGATCGTAATATGAGTCGAAGATCAGCGCGCGGAGCGGCCCGTGACTGTTTCCATTCGGCGGCGGTACGCGCTCTACGAGCGCGTTGAGCAACGCATCGATGCCAGTTCCGTTCTTGGCCGATACGTGCAAGATCTCATCTTGCGTCATGCCAATGAGATCCTCGAGTTCCTTGGCACGGCGTTCGGGTTCGGCGGCAGGCAGGTCGATCTTATTGATCACGGGAATGATCTCGAGGCCCGCGTCCATAGCAAGAAAGAGGTTGCTGATGGTTTGAGCTTGAACGCCTTGGCTCGCATCCACCACCAGCACGGCGCCCTCGCATGCCGCCAGCGACCGGGACACCTCGTAAGTGAAATCCACGTGCCCCGGCGTATCGATGAGGTTCAACTCATATATGTCGCCGCTCTGCGCCGTGAAATTCATGCGCACTGCATTGAGCTTGATGGTGATGCCGCGTTCCCGCTCGAGATCCATTGTATCCAACACCTGAGAGCGCATGAGGCGCTGCTCGAGTGTGCCCGTGGCCTCGATCAGACGATCAGCAAGGGTCGATTTCCCGTGGTCGATGTGTGCGACGATACAAAAATTGCGTACGAGCTGCTGATGCATGAGGGAGAATATAACCGCCCCGTTGCCCCATGCCGTCCTAGTTCCCCTCGACAATTCGCCGGTAACTCTCCGGATACCACTGCGGCCGCTGGTCAGCGTTCGCTATGTCAAGGCCGAGGAAGAACACCAGCTTCACGATTCGGGCTGCCTTCTCCCCATCGATCTTCTCGACATGGTCACTGGGCCGGTGGTAGTCCTCGTGCGTACCGTTGAAGAAAAAGAGAATCGGAATGCCTTTTCGCGCGAAATTGTAATGGTCGGATCTGAAATAGAACCGCTGATTGGGCCAGATGTCATCGATGGCGGTCATCCCGAGTTCGGGGTGGCGAGCGTTCACGCGATTCAGCGTCTCGCCGAGGTTGGAATGTTCCTTTCCGATCGCCACGATAGTGTCTTTCCAGTTTCGACCCACCATGTCCGTGTTCAGGTTGGCCACAATGTTCTCAATCGGCACTGACGGGTTGTCGGTAAAGTACTCGCTACCCCAAAGACCCTTCTCCTCTCCGCTCACGATAACGAACATCAAAGATCGGCGGGGCCGGGGGTGCAAAGTGGCAAAGGCTTCGGCTGCCTCGAGCACCGCAATGGTTCCCGAAGCGTCGTCGTCGGCCCCGTTGTATATGCTGTCGCCGTTCACGGGGTTCCCCACGCCTACATGATCCATGTGGGCGCTGAACGTCACGTACTCGTCGCGGAGTGTGGGGTCGCTCCCTTCGAGGATGGCCACGACGTTCGGAGCGGTCAGTTCCTCGACGGTCTGATATTCGAGATTGATCGTGATGTTGAAACCCGAGATCCGCTCTGTCTCGAGGGGCTCATCTCCTCGCAATCGGGCCGCTGCCAGATCAAAGCCGCTTGCCTCGAGTGCACCCTCGATTGCCTCCTGGCGCACCTCGACCACGGGCATTCCGCCCGGTCTCCGGCCCCAGGCCTTGCGAAGAAAAACCCGATCCAGTCCCCGCTGAGCGGTGCGCCAATCACTATCGGACCGCAGGGTCAGGATCACCACCGCTGCCGGCCCTTGCTGCTGTAGCCGCCGCAGCTCCCGCCGCGACCAACCGCGCGAACCAGACGCCGCCACCAATACCACCGCCCCTCTGACGTCGAGCTCTTCGAGAGACTGAGCACTGTCCGGGGTTCCGCTGACCACCACCACGGGCCCCGAGATTCCTCGCGGCCCCGTCGCACCCCCAGAAAGGAGGATCACGTCGGTGCCGAAACGCAGCGTGCGCCCGCCCGGTATCGAAACGCCTGACGCCACGATGTCGACTCGCTCCCGTCGCAGCGGATATCGCTGGATGAACGATCCGTCTCCGGCGCCGGGCAAGAGCCCCATCTTGCGAAACTCGCCGGCGAGGTACTCGGCTGTCTGGTCGAGTTCGGGGCTCGGCGTGTTCCGACCCCGCATGGAATCGTGGGCGATGATACCAACCCGCCGAAGGAAGTCCTCGGCGGTGATCGAGCTAACGGCATCTGCCACCCCGTTTTGCGCGACCAGCGCATGGGGGAGGGGGGCGATGAGCAACACACCAAGGATGGTGGCCTTACGCATGGCAACTCCAGTCTCTATTAAGAGCAGAGAAGATAATACGCGCCCGGCGGGCTGTAAGGCGGTGAAACAGGGGAGAGGGGAGAGGGGAGAGGGGAGTGCCCGCTCGGGTCGGGGGGGTGTTCCTGGGCGTTTTGCGCCCCTCGGGATGGGCACCAAGTGCCGGCAATGGATAAAGCAGTTAAATTGTTGGTATAAATAAGTTTATCACATTTCTAGCGCAGGGAGGAGTGTCTCGCGGCGGTGACGATTTGCAAGGCCTCAACAGGCCCACTACGTTCCCCACCCTATGGCAAGCGCTAGCCGGATCGATCTGCTCGACCCGTACGATGTCGCCCAATTGGGAGGCCTGGAGATCGTGGCGGAAGGTGTCGTAGAGGGGTTTCTCGCGGGCCTTCACCGGTCTCCCTTCAGGGGTTTTTCGGTAGAGTTCGCCGAGCATCGACCGTACGAGCCGGGTGACGAGTTGCGCTACGTGGATTGGCGCATGCTGGCCCGATCGGACAAGCTCTTCGTCAAGCAGTACGAGGAAGAGACCAACCTTCGGAGCATGCTCGTGCTCGATGCGAGTGCGTCGATGAATTGGTCGGGATCGGAAAGACGGCTGTCGAAATTGGATTATGCCAAGCGTTTGACAGCGGCGTTGGCGTTGGTGTTTCTGAGGCAGCGCGATGCGACCGGTTTCATCGGCTTTGACGAAGCTGTGCGGTCGTTGGTTCCCGCCCGGGCACGCCGCCAGCAATGGTGGACGCTATTGAGTGCGGTTCACAACCTTCCCGCGGGAGGTGGCACGGCGGCGGAGGATGCACTGCGGCGGGTGACCGGACTGCTACGCCGGCGCGGGCTCGTGGTATTCATCTCGGATCTCCTGTTTGACCGCGATCTCGCATTACTCGCGTTGCAGTATTTGCGGCACAGACGGCACCAAGTGCTCGTGTTCCACATCATGGATCCCGCGGAACTCTTTCTAGAAGGGCCACCCGAGGCCCGGTTCGAGGATCTCGAGACGGGTGATTCGGTGTCGGTCAGGCCGCGTGAACTGCGGGCTGCCTATAACGAAACCGTTCGTCGCTCCATCGAGGCGTGGCGAACGCAGTGCCGCCGCGGCGGGATCGCGTACCATCACGTCTTGACGGATACGCCGTTCGGCTACGTCCTGCGCCGGGCGACTGCGCGGCGGGCAAGGTTGGGGTGATAGGCTTTCTCCAGCCATTGGCGCTATTGGGTTTGCTGGCTGCGTCGATTCCACCGATTCTTCATCTATTGGCGAGACGACTGCCACCGGTCGTGCCGTTTCCGGCGGTGAGATATCTCAGCGAGACGGAGCGCAAGCATTCCCGGCGATTGAAGCTGCGCAATCTTCTGCTCCTGCTGTTGCGGACCCTTCTCATCATGCTCATCGCGCTGGCGGCGTCACGACCTGTTGCTCGTGTTCCGTTCGGCAAATCGCATGAGCCCTCGGCAATCGCCGTGGTGATTGACAACTCGCTCTCCTCCGGCGCCGTGGTGCAGGGGCGGTTGGTGCTCGACGCACTGGCGGATCAAGCGCGACGCGTATTCGACCGGGCCGGGGACGACGATCGGCTATGGCTGGTTCTTGCTGACGGCCTTCCGCGGCGCGTCTCACTCCTCGAGGCGCGGGCGGTATTGGATACTCTCTCCCCCTGGCTGGTGCGACTCGACCTGTCGCAGGCCGTTCGGGCGGTATCCCAAGCGATGGCCGACGACCCATCGCCTGCCCACGAGGTGGTGGTGCTGAGCGACCTGCAGGCCACCGCATTCACTCCCGCTGCCGAGGATGAAGGTGCGGAGCCCGTGCGGAGGGTGCTCGTATGGACTCCGTCTACGCTGGAATTGAACCGGGGCATCGACTCGGTGCGCGCCGAGCCGACGGTGTGGTCTCCGAGGGGAGACGTCATAGCATCAATTGGCGGTTCAGATTCCAGCGCAGTAGCCATACGGCTGTGGATGGCCGGCCGTGACGTTGCCCGGTCGGTAGGAGGCCGCGACGATCGAGTAGTCCTGCAAGGCTCCGCAGCGCAAAACGGATGGTTCGTGGCGAGCATCCGATTAGATCCAGACGAGTTGCGGGCGGACGATGTTCGCACGCTCGCGATTCGCGTCGCACCTCCGGGTGTGGCGTCCGCCGACTCGGCCGCCGGCGAGTTCGTGGTCCAGGCGCTGGCGGTGCTGCACCGGTCCGGCCGCGTCCGTGACGGGAGCGACATGCTGTTTTCTGACCGCGTGAGTGCGGGACTGAGCGTCGTGTTCCCCCCGGAAGATCCTGCTCTGATCGGGGCGCTCAACCGTCGCTTGAGCGGAAGGGGAATTTCCTGGCAGTTTGGCCCGGTGGTGGACGGGGAGTGGCAGCTGTCGGGAGACGTCGGACCGGCCGCAGGAAGTACCGTCTACCAGCGGCGTCGCCTTGAGGGCGGCGCTGATGTCCTCGGAACGGCAGGGGGCGAGCCCTGGTTGGTGCGAGACGGGAACGTGATTCTCGTGGGAAGCCGCATGGAGAGCGGTTGGTCGTCGCTGCCTGTGAGCGCCGCGTTCGTCCCGTTCATCGACTTTGTGGTGAACCGCATAGGGGCGGCGCCGTCGTTGATAGTCTCCGCGTTTCCCGGCGAGGTGAAGGAGGTACCGGCCGCTGCACGTGCTCTGCTGGTTGATGGCACATCCGTCCCCATTCCCGGAAACCGTCGCATCGTGGCCCCGATCGAACGCGGCGTGTACTTCCTGGAGGATGCAAACGCAGACACGATTGGAGCGCTAGAGGTAAACCACGATCCACGCGAGACGATGTTGCGGCAGGCGGAGTCACGGGTTGTTGCCACCGTGTTGGGAGGTGATGTGCAGGTGCTGAGTGCCCAAGGGCTCGATCGGGAGCTGTTCCGCGGTGCCCGCCGCGCCGATCTGGCCGGCGGGTTGCTCCTCCTCGCGCTCGCCGTGGCGTTTGCGGAGTTCGGGCTCAGCTCGGCCGGTGGAGCCGGGACGGCACGGCGGGAATCGTAATGCTTCCTCACTTGATCCGGATGTTTCAGGAGCTGCCACGCTTTCGCGGCTTTGTAGGAAAGCTTCCCTCACGTGGGGCGTCGGTTAGGGTGGGAGGCCTGCCAGGCGGTGGCGTAGCTGTGATGCTCGCGTCCCTCGCAGAGCACCTTCCCCAGCGCACGTTTCTCGTCGTGACGTCCGGGCCGGCGGAGGCGGAGCGATGGTTGGCGGACCTGTCCGTGCTGATGGAAGCTCGGGTGCGTCTGTACCCGCAGCGTGAAGCACTCGGCGAGGAAGAACCGCACTGCGAGATAGCCGGCGAGCGTGTCGAAACGGTCGAGGCTCTGTTGAGGGGTGACGTGTCCGTCGTAGTGACAACGGTCCGGGCCACCGGCGAACTCACCGCGATGCCTCTCGCGGTGCGGTCGATGCAGCTTACCCTCGCGGTGGGCGACGAGCGCAAACCCGCCCACGCGATCGAGGTGCTCGAGGGGATGGGGTACGAGCGCCGCCCTACGGTACTGGATGTGGCCCAGTTTGCGGTTCGGGGCGGCATCTTGGACGTGTACGGGTTCGGCATGGCGGCTCCGACTAGGATCGAATGGTGGGGTGACGAAATCCTTTCCGTTCGGGCGTTCGATCTGGACAGCCAGCGGTCGGAGGGTGAGACCGAGTCGGTTACGGTGCTTCCGGTGGCTGCGAAGACTACCGCTGTTCGGGACTCCGACGTGTCCGACACTCCTACCGCCCTACCGCCCGACCGCCCTACCGCCGTTGACCTCCGTGAATCCCTCCTCGATTTGCTGCCCCCCGACACCATCGTGCTCATCGAACCGGGCGCCAACCGGGCTGAAATCGATCTGATGTGGTCGGAAGCGGAGCATCACTTGGATGTGGCGCGGCGGTTGGGTGAAGATGCTCCGGGGCGCGCCGACATCTTCGTTCCACCCGAGGGGTGGGAGAGTAAACTCGACGGGTTTGCGCGACTGATGATCGAGCAGCAGCCTTACGAATTCGACTTTCGGATGAGTCCGCCCGAGGCAGTGGAGCGGGAGATGAAGCGGCTCTCGGCGATCATCTCTGCAGGGCCCACGCTGATCTTGTGCGACAACGAGGGACAACTCGAGCGGCTCGATGAGTTGTTGTCCGATTCACGCGATGGCCGGCTACCCCGGAATCTGACATTGGCCATCGGTGCGCTTCACGCCGGTTTTGTCATGCCGGGCCTCGCGATATTGACCGACCACGAGATTTTCCGTCGCGCGCGGCGTATTCGGCGTCCGCGCCGCTACAAGCAAGCGATGTCTACGGCGGCGACGGGATCGCTCGCTTCAGGCGACTATGTGGTGCACCTCGACTACGGCATAGGCATCTACCGGGGGACAGAAACCCTGACCACAGGCGACGGGACTCTGGAAGTCGTGGTGGTGGAGTACGAAGGTGGCGATCGTCTCAACGTGCCGCTGTACAAGCTGGATCAGCTCGAGCGGTATCGCACGGCGAGCGAAGCGGCAGCCCAGGGCCCTCCCAAGTTGCACCGGCTTGGCGGCACTCGTTGGAAGCGCCAACGCAAGAAAACCGAGTCTTCCATTCGGAAGATGGCGGCTGAACTGCTGGAGCTGTATGCCAGGCGGTCCATCGCGTCGGGGTTCGGATTCCCGCCGGACACGCACTGGCAGATGGAGCTGGAATCTTCGTTCTTGTATGAGGACACTCCCGATCAACGCGCGGCCATCGAGCAGGTGAAGCGGGCGATGGAGCGACCCACACCGATGGACCTGTTGGTGGTGGGGGACGTGGGATACGGCAAGACGGAAATCGCCGTACGCGCCGCGTTCAAGGCGGCCGTGGCCGGGAAACAAACAGCCGTTCTCGTTCCGACCACCATTCTCGCCGAACAGCATGCCCGCACGTTCGGTGACAGGATGGCGGATTTTCCCGTGAAGATCGAAGTCCTGTCGCGCTTTCGATCGCCGTCCGAGCAACGCGAGGTGTTGGCGGGGTTGAAGAACGGCACCACCGATATCGTCATCGGCACACACCGTTTGCTGTCGAAGGACGTGGAGTTTCACGACCTCGGTTTGCTGGTGGTGGATGAAGAACATCGTTTCGGTGTGAGACACAAGGAGCGGCTGAAGGCGTTGCGCCTCGAAGTTGACGTCTTGACGCTCACCGCCACACCCATTCCACGCACGCTGCATCTTGCGCTGTCTGGGTTGCGCGACCTGGCTCTGATTCAGACTCCGCCACGCGATCGGTCGCCGGTGTTGACCTTCGTGGAGCCGTGGGATGATGACCTGTTGATGGAGGCCATTTCCCGCGAGTTGGACCGAGGCGGGCAGGTGTTCTTCGTGCACAACCGCATTGAGACAATAGAGACCATAGCGGAGCGCGTACGCCGGCTGGCACCGCGGGCCCGAGTGGAGGTGGGGCACGGGCAGATCAAGGAACGCGACCTGGACAATCTGATGCGGGCGTTCGGTGCGGGAGAGGTGCAGATCTTGGTCTCCACGATGATCGTAGAGTCGGGGTTGGACGTCCCGAACGCCAACACAATGATCATCCACCAGGCCGACCAGTTCGGTTTGGCTCAGCTGTACCAATTGCGGGGTCGGGTAGGGCGAGGGCATCGGCGCGCGTATTGCTATCTCGTCGCGCCCGAGAACATGGATCCGGAAGCCGAGCGGCGCGTGAAGCTGTTGGAGCATCATACGGAACTGGGATCGGGGTATCTGCTGGCGATGCGGGATCTCGAGCTGCGGGGCGCGGGGAATTTCCTGGGGGTAGCCCAGTCAGGGCACGCTCATGCGGTCGGCTTCGATCTGTACATGCGCTGGCTGGGTGACACGGTGGCGGCCCTCAAAGGCGATGGTATCCCGCGCGACGTTCCGCCGCCGGAAGTAATTTTGGATGGCCCGGCGCATTTGCCCGATGGGTTCGTCCCCGACGAGGATGCGAAGCTGGACTTCTATCGCCGGCTGGCGCGGGCTTCACAAGTCGATGACATTTCGAATCTCCGAGAGGAGCTTCGGGACCGGTTCGGGCCTTTGCCGGCGGAGGCCGTGAGGCTGCTGACCGTGTTCGAGCTTCGCGTTCTGGGGACCCGCCTCGCGCTCCAGTCGATTGTGGTGCAAGGCGACGAAGCAAGGTTGAAGTTCCGAGTTGATGCAAAGCCTCGTATGGCCGGACTCAGCCTCGCACTGGACGAAGTGCAGTTCGCGGCGGACGTACGGCGCGTGCAACCGTTGATGCTGCGACTCACCCGGTTGGGTGGCTTGGCCGTGGCTGACGGTCTGATAAGGGCGTTCCATTCAGTACTGGCGGCATCGGCGCCCGAATCCGCAAGCGTACCGGCAGAGACGTAGAAAATAAAGGACGTTAGAGAATAGGAGAAGGAATGCGGAAGCTTCCTTGGATAGTTGGTCTGGTCTTACTTTCCGGTTGTCGCGCGCTGAGTGACGCGTTCACGGCACACCCTGAGGTGGTCGTGCGGGTGGACGACCAGGAACTCACGGTGGACAGATTGGCGCAACTACTCATTCTTGGACAGCCGTTACCGCTGCGGCTGGACGTCGCCGAAGAACTCGCACGGCACTGGGTAGACATCACCGCTCTTTCTCGACGAGCGGCTGTGGGGGATTCGCTACTGGACAGGGCTACTGTGCTCGAAACGATGTGGCTCCAGAGGCGACAATTCCTTCTCTCGCTGTTCCGCGAGCAACTGTTCGCCGATCAGGTGGCGTTGAGCCCCGAGGCGGTCGATAGCGCGTATAGAGTCGGGGAGATGCGCGTGTTGGCACACGTGCTGCGCCGGGTAACGCCGGAAACCACGCCCGAAGAGAAGGGCCAGCAGCTCGCCCTGGCCCTGCGACTGCACGACAGACTCATGACCGGCGCGCCTTGGCAAGAAGCCAACGAGCAGAACGAAGACGAAACGGCGCGGGCCAACAACGGGAGCTTGGGTCTGGTGAAGCGCGGGGGAACGGTGCCGCGATTCGAGAATGTGGCGTTTGCACTGGCCCCGGGTGAGCTGTCTGCAGTGACCGAGACACAGTTCGGCTACCATATCATCTATCGGCCGTCGCTCGAGGAAGTCCGTGACGCGTTCACTGCATTCATCGAGGATGAGGTTGCTGCACGGCTGGATTCCCTGTACGGTGAGCGGCTGCTCGAGGAAAAAGGCGTCGAGGTACGGCCGGCGGCGCCAGCCACGGTTCGAGAGATCTTGGCCGATCCGATTCGCGCCCTGGGGTCGTCACGGGTGTTGGCTACGTACAGTGACGGGCGGTTCACCACGGGACAGTTCGCACGGTGGTTACTTTACATTCCAGGCGAAACCTACGAACAGTTACTGGTCGCGCCCGACGATCAAGTCGCGTACTTTACGCGACAACTGGTGTTGCAAGACCTGCTGTGGCAGCAGGTGGACAGTGCCGGAATCCAGATGAGTGACAGCGCGTACGATCGCCTCGAAGACCAGTATCGGCGTGGCCTGGAGTCGGTGTGGGAAGTCGTTGGCGTGTGGCCGGATTCGCTCGCTGCCACCGGTGCGACACCGGCTGACCGAGAACAGATAGCGCACCGGCGGGTAGATAGATACTTCGAAGCGATTGCCGCACGGAAGGTAGCGCTCCGCCCTGTGCCGCCGTTTTTGGCCATACGGCTGCGCCGGGGGGTGGACTGGGAGATCATACCAGCCGGCGTCAACGCGGCGTTACAGCGTGCCATCCGGCTGCGTGCAGCAACGGCACGAACCGAACCTCCAAGGGAGTCAAACCTGCCGTGAACTCTGGAACTCACCACCGTTGGCTGAACGCGGGGCTGCTGGCCCTGGTAATGATGACCGCTGCTTCTTCACTGCAGGGGCAGGAAGCGCAATACACGCTAGTAGACCGCATCGCAGCAATCGTGGGTACCACTCCCATTCCGATGTCGCGTGTTGAGGAGCAACTGCAGATGTTGCGATTGCAGAACCCGAGTATTCCCACGGATTCTGCGAGCCTCGAAACGTTGCGACGGATCATTCTCGATACGCTGATCGTGGAGGAGATGCTGGTGCAAGCCGCGGAGCGCGATACTTCTATTTTCGTTGTCGAAGAAGACGTGCAGAGCCGCGCGGACGCTCAGCTTCGCTCTATCCGCGACGCCTTTGTTTCCGAACTCGATTTTCAGCAAGAAATCCGCAAGACAGGATTTGCGACGGCCGACGAGTATCGACTTTGGATGGTCCGTGGCATTCGCCGACAGATGCTGCAGGACCAGCTGTTGCAGACCCTGCAGGATAAAGGCACCATCCGACCGATTCCACCGACCGCGAACGAGCTTCGGGAGGTCTTCGAGGCGGCGGTGGAGCGGGAACGTCAGGGAGGGCAACTCCGGCCGCCGTTAGTGACGTTCCGCCAAATCGTGGTGAGGCCGGAGCCGGATTCTGCGGTGCTGGAAGAAGCCCGCGCACGAGCCGAATCGATCTTGGTGCGCGCGCGCGCCGGTGAGGATTTCGCGGCGCTCGCCGCCGAATTCTCAGACGACCCTGGCTCGGCTCAGCGAGGTGGAGACGTGGGCTGGTTCAGGCGGGGGAGTCAGATGGCTCGTGAGTTCGAGCGGGCGGCCTTTTTTCTGCGGCCCGGGCAGATCTCCAACTTGGTGCGAACGTCGTATGGCTTTCACATCATTCAGGTACAACGAGCTGAGCCGGCCGAGGTGCAGGCCCGGCACATTCTCATCTCTCCGGAGATCACCGAGTCGAGTCGCAAGGCTGCGCGGGCGCGCGCCGATACCGTCGCGCAAGCCCTGCGGGACGGGGTATCGCTCGATTCCATCCTCCGCACTTATCACGACAGGGATGAGGAGAGCTTTGCCGACCGCCTACAGGTCGCCAATCTTCCCCCACTGTATAAAGAAGCTCTCGCCGACGCTGAGGAGGGTGACGTGATCGGGCCGCTCACCATCCCGTCGCCCGGCGGTGAGAAATACTCCGTGATCCTATTCCAACAGAAGCTCGAGGCGGGTGAGTATACGTTCGAGGAAATGCGCGATAACCTGCGTAACAGGATTGCGGAACAGAATGGCATATTGCAGTACGTCGCAACGCTGAGGAGCGCGACTTACATCGACATCCGCTATTAGGTTCGTGCCCATCCGCGTTGCCATTACCCTCGGCGATCCGCGAGGGATAGGGCCGGAAATCGTCGAGCGGGTTGTAGCAGATCCGCCTCCCGGGGCGGATCTCGTCGTTGTAGGCCCAGACGAACTGGTTGGGGGGTACGCCGACGGGGTTGGCGTTGGCAGCCTGCTGGGGGCGGAGGGAGCAGGGGGGAGGGAGGGGCTCGCCGATCAAGGCCTTCTCCCTCCTTCCTCCTCCCTCCTCCCTGAAACCGCCGGTCGGCTGGCTGGCTTGGCGGTGGAAAAGGCCGTCCAGCTCGTCCGCGCCGGCGATGTCGATGCCATCGTGACGGGGCCGGCGGAAAAGTACGCCCTCCACCTCGCCGGCTACCGGTATCCGGGACACACCGAGTGGCTGGCCGCGCTCGCCGGCGATGTGGACGTGGCCATGATGCTCGCGGCGGAAGCGCTGCGGGTTGTGCTGGTTACGACCCACGTTCCGTTGAGTCGGGTCACGCAGCTCCTTACCACTCAGCTAGTGGTGCGTATCGGGAGAGTAACTCTACGTGCTTTGCGGGATTGGTTTGGCATAGCGGAGCCGCGGTTGGTGGTGTGTGCGGTGAACCCCCATGCGGGTGAAGGTGGATTGTTTGGTGACGAAGACACCGCAGTGCTCGTCCCCGCGGCCCGGCAACTGGGGGCCGCCGGGCCACTTCCTGCGGACACGGTTTTCCTCAAGGCTTCACGCGGCGAGTTCGACGCGGTACTCGCTCCGTATCACGACGTTGGCATGACCGCCATCAAGATGGCTGCGTTCGGAAGCGCGGTGAACGTGACGCTGGGGCTTCCTTTTGTTCGGACGTCGCCGGATCACGGAACCGCGTTCGACATAGCCGGCAAGGGTATTGCAGATTCTTCTTCCATGCGGAAGGCCGTGGAACTCGCCGTCGAATTGGCGAATCGCCGGCGCGTGATAGATAGCCACGGAATCCTTAGATGAATATCCAATATCCAATATCCAATACTCAATATTCGATATTCAATATTCAATGTCCTTGGCTTCATCGACCGCGGGCCAAATGCGCAGCGTTCCCACACGCCGGTCGTCCATCTCGATCACCTCTAGCGTGCCGCTTTTGACCGAGACTCTGTCGCCGACCCGCGGCAGACGGCCGAGGGCGCCAAAGACGTAACCGCCCACCGTCGTGTAGTGGTCGCTGTCGATGCGAAAGCCGAACATTTCGTTGGCTTCGTCGATCTCCATGTTGCCGGGCAGAGCTGTGGCACCTTCCTCGGGCTCGAGTTGCTCATCGGCGTCGTCGTACTCATCATGAATCTCACCTACGATTTCCTCGAGCAGATCCTCCATCGTCACTATGCCCGCAGTGCCTCCGTATTCGTCTAGGACTACGGCCATGTGGCGCTTCAGCCGCTGCATGTCGCCCAGAAGGTCTTCGATCTCCCTCGAGCTGGGGACGAAGAACGGTTCGCGCATGATGCTCTCGATCTTGTGATCTTTGGCGTCGAGGAGGCTCGTGAGGATCTGCTTGGAGTGCACGATGCCGGCGATGTCGTCCAGTGATCCGCGAATCACCGGATAACGAGAGCGCCCCTCCTCCGCGACGCGAGCGGCGGCTTCCTCTACCGTGAGCGTGGCGTCCAAGGCTACGATCTCCGTGCGAGGAGTCATCACCTCCCGCGCCGCCTTCTCCGTGAATTCCAGCACGCCTTTGATGAGCTGAACGTCCTGGGTGTCGAGATGCCCCGATTCTTGGCTCTGTCTGGCGAGGATAAGGATCTCCTCACGGTGGCGTGAGCGCTCGACTTCTGACGACGGCCGTAGCCCGAAGAGTCGCAATATCCTGTTGGCGGTTCCGTTCAGCAGCCAGAGCAACGGGTTGGCCACCACCGTGAAGCCGATGAGCGGCCCGGCTACCCAGCGACCGGTATCCACCGGATGGTTCAGAGCGACCGCCTTGGGGATGAAAGCGCCGCACACGATCTGGAGCACGGCAACGGCAACGAAGGTGACCACTATGGCGAACGCGTGTGTAGTGACGAGATCGAGGGGGCCAGGCAACCCGCCGAACGCCCGCCGCAGTAAGGCGGCCACGGCGGGTTCCCCGAGCCAGACGAGGCCTATGCTGGCGAGCGTGATCCCGAGTTGCGTGGCGGCTATGTGACGGTCGAGCGATTGTATCGCTCTCCGGGCCAGCTTAGCTTTTCTATCGCCCGACTCGGCACGCTCATCGATGCGTGCACGACGTGCCGCCCCGAGAGAAAACTCGGCGGAAACAAAGAAAGCGTTGGCGGCGATCAACCCGATAACCGCGAACCCACGCAGCAGTATGGAGGATAGGGGTACTTCGTCCATGAACGTTGCAGGAAAGCTACATCAAGTCCCCCTGCCCGTCACCCAACGGGGCAAAAGGGCCGTCAGAGCGTGAAATCCTCGCCCCGGCGTGTGTCGGACATCGGGTGCGTTCACCGCTCGGCGCTCTCGGAGTCGCACGCGCGCGCGTTGAAGGCCGTGTTGCTGATCACCGCCGTGTTCATGCTGGCGGAGCTGGTTGGCGGGGTGCTGGCCAACTCGCTCGCTCTGCTGGCAGATGCTGGGCATATGTTGACGGATGTGGCGGCGATCGGGCTGTCGTTGTTCGCGGCGCGCATCGCGCGGCGTCCCGCGACTCCTGAGAAGACCTATGGCTACCTCCGCATCGAGATTCTCGCGGCGCTGATCAACGGGACGGCCCTCTTCGTCATCGCCGGAGCGATCGTGGTGGAGGCGATACGCCGCATGGGTCAGCCGCCCGAGGTGCAGCCGGGCATCATGTTGGGCGTCGCCACGGCTGGCCTCATTGCCAATGTCGTCGCGATGCGCCTTCTCCACGAAGGCCACAACGACTCCCTCAACGTCCGGGGAGCATACCTACATATCGTCAGCGACCTGCTGGGGTCGATCGGCGCAATACTGGCAGGTGTCGTTATCTTCCTTACGGGGTGGAATGTGGTGGACGCGATTATCTCCGTGATCATCGCCCTCCTGATCCTGGTGAGCGCATGGCGCCTGGTGCGGGAGAGCGTAGATGTGTTGCTCGAGGGAACACCGGCCCACATTTCGCTGGGAGAGGTGCGAACCCAACTAGCCGAGATCCCAGGTGTGCAGGGTGTGCACGATCTCCATGTCTGGACGGTTACCAGCGGTGTTGTAGCGATGAGCGGGCACGTGGTAGTGGAGGATTCGGGGCTCAACCAGGGTATCCTGGAGACGGCGCACGGCCGGCTGGCCGCGCTGGGCATTCAACACGTCACCATGCAAATCGAGCAACAACACACGTGTGAGGATCCTAATAGGATATAAGCGGGCTGGTAATGATGTCCCAATCAAGTGTAACTCATTGGAATACAAGGCGTTATAGTGTCGTCAATTCGTAATATCGCGATCATTGCGCACGTGGATCACGGCAAGACCACGCTGGTGGATAAGATGCTTCGGCAGGCAGGCGTGTTCCGGTCCAACGAGCGAGTGGTGGAGCGCGTGATGGACTCCAACCCACTCGAGCGGGAGCGGGGCATCACCATAGTCAGCAAGAATGCCTCGTTGCGGTGGCGCGATACCAAGGTCAATCTGGTGGACACGCCCGGACATGCCGATTTCGGCGGCGAGGTTGAGCGTATCCTTCGCATGGTGGACGGTGTTCTTCTGCTCGTCGACGCGGCGGAGGGGCCGATGCCCCAAACCCGGTTTGTCACGCGGAAGGCGTTGGCGCTTGGTCTCCAGCCCGTCGTTGTCATCAATAAGGTGGACCGGTGGGACGCCCGCCCCGCCGAGGTGCACGACGAGGTGCTGGAGCTGTTCATGGATCTGGAGGCGTCATCGGATCAGCTGGATGCGCCTTTCATCTATGCATCGGCCAAGGAGGGAGTGGCGTCGACCGATCTGGACAACCGGGGAACCGACCTAACCCCGTTGTTCGAGGCGATTGTCGACCACGTTCCCCCACCTGCTTGCGATCCAGACGGACCGTTCCAGATGCTGGTATCCACGGTGGATCACTCACCGTACGTGGGACGCCTCGCCATCGGGCGTATTGAGCGGGGAAGCGTATCCGTCGGGCAGTCGGTGTCGCTGCTGTCGTTGGGGGAAGCTGGGGTCGTGGCCGCATCCGAGGGCGAAACGGCGCGTGTTACGAATCTGTATGGTTTCGAGGGTTTGCAGCGCATCGAGATGGAGCGGGCGGATGCGGGTGACATCGCGGCTCTGGCGGGGCTCGGGGAGGTGGAAATTGGGAGGACCCTTGCGGATCCCGGGTGCCTGGAGCGACTCGCAGGGATTGCAGTGGAGGAGCCCACCATTTCGGTGGACTTCATGGTCAACAACTCCCCGTTCGCGGGTCGGGACGGGCGGTTCGTGACCTCGCGGCAGGTGCGGGAGCGACTGTTCCGGGAGCTGGAGCGGAACGTCGCCCTGCGGGTGGAGGAGACCGAGAAGCCCGACGTGCTCACGGTGTCGGGCCGGGGCGAACTGCATCTTGGGATTCTGATGGAAACCATGCGACGGGAGGGCTACGAGTTTCAGGTAAGCCGGCCCCGCGTGATCACGAAGGTGGCCGAGAACGGAGAGCGGCTGGAGCCTTACGAGGACTTGACGGTAGATGTTCCGGAAGACATGCTCGGAGCCGTGATCGAGAAGATTGCCGTACGCCGGGGCGAGATGGTGGACATGAAGAATACCGGCGACGGACGGGTGAAGATGCGCTCGCGTATTCCCGCTCGCGGGCTGTTCGGGTTGCGCGGGGAGTTTCTGACGGACACTCGTGGCGAGGGCGTGATGCATCACCGGTTCTTGGATTATGGTCCGTGGGCCGGCCCACTTGCCGGCCGGACTCGCGGGGTGCTGGTGGCGGACCGGCCCGGTGTGTCGGTGGGGTATGCCATCTTCAACCTGCAGGAACGGGCGACGATGTTCGTTGCCCCGGGCGTGGCGGTGTACGAGGGCATGATTGTCGGTGAGAGTGCCCGGCCTCGTGACATGGAGGTGAACATCACCAAGGAGAAGAAGCTCACCAACATGCGTACCACGTCGGCGGACGAGATGATCCGTCTCGAGCCGCCCCGTCAGATCACATTGGAGCTGGCTCTGGAATACATCGAGGATGACGAATTAATAGAGATAACCCCCGCGGCGATCCGACTGCGGAAGCGCTCGCTCTCGGCGGTGGAGCGTCGCAAGGTTGCGCGTGCTGCGAACCGCGCTGCACTTTAGCGAGACCATGTACGAGCCCAGGAGAAGCTCACCATGTTGCCGTGGGAAATCTCGCCCATAGCTGGTTCGGCCGACGACGACACGTTCGACGACGCGGCATTCGAGGAGGATGACGAACTCGAGGGTGACGAGACGGAGTTGAAGGATGAGGACTGGGAGGAAGATGACGAGGAGTACGAGGAGTACGAGGAGTTCGACGAGAAAGGCGAGCGCCGCCCCTTCCATCCGCGCCGTGAGGATCAGGATTGACAGGTCGTCAGGCGAGACTTGGCCGGGACACCTTGGCCATCTACTTTGTAAAACTCTGCGGGCCAGTAGCTCAGGTGGTTAGAGCGCACGCCTGATAAGCGTGAGGTCGGAGGTTCAACTCCTCCCTGGCCCATGGAGTAACACTTTGCCCTGCTTGGAGTTGGCTACCAGGCAGGGTTTTGTAATTGAGCGTTACTGTCGATTGGACTGTCGATTGAGGCTACAACCGTCTTCAGGACACAGCACGTTAGACTCGGATGTCTAAGAACCTCATCCTGT
>JADFIT010000145.1 GCA_022566515.1 Gemmatimonadota bacterium | reverse complement strand
TGTCCTGTCATCCTGTCAAAAAATGGCTCTGCTCCCTTCTCGTACGTCATCGTATTTGTGAAAACGTGGACTATACTCCGAGCCAGAATGGCGGTGACGTATTCACCGCAGAGCCCGCGGAGAACGCAGAGACTGTTCTGGGTGGTCATTCACCCCAATCATCTCGGCGGTCTCGGCGGTGAATATTTTCCCCGCCCCCCCATTGACGCACCGTAGACCTGGGAACAATGTCGGGCGGAAAGGCCTCCGCGCACAAACCATTCCACCCTCGAACATGCAACCTAAGCCCTGCCTTTTGATGCCCGCGCAAGAACCGGGCCTTTCGACCGAGTCCAGAGTGTATTCCCCAACCTCCACGGGAATCGAGCAGACTGTTCCCGGCCCTCACCCACCGCGTGTGCAACTACGGCAGGCTCCGAAACTAGAGGCGCAAGCCAACCGGCGCTGTGGACTCCGTCACAAATGGGCGGGGTGGGAGCGGTGGGAGCGGTGGGATCAGTGCCTATTTGGCACCATCCGCCTTGGGCAAAACGAGTCATGTCCGACCTAAAATAGAGACACATGAAGGGCGGCAGTATATAGCCCCCGATTTCTTTGGACAGTGATTTGGGATTAGGGTGAAGGGGTTCAAGCAGCGGGAGAGAATGCTCATGTCCAAGGAGCGGGAAGCTGAGAAGGCTCTTGAGGCTGTTACAAAATGCAACGGTCAGGAGGAGAGTCGGCAGGATGAGAAAAGGCTTCAGATTCGCGCCTAGAAACGAATTTGGGGACTCACACGCAGGCGATTATGAGAAAAGGTGGCAAGGGTGCGGAAGGCATGCTACCCGCAGGGTCTCACTGCACGGCAATGCGGAGCTCTCGCGAGAATTCCCTGTTCTTTGGCCACTCCCGGCCTTGTATCACGACGTTGGCTGATCCTGGAGTATCGAACACGACGACTACGTCGTGTTCGAAGATCCGTAGATCATCTGTGCATGCCCCCTGTGGACCTGGATCAGTGACTTTGTCAAACGGCGCAATCTCCACCGACAATCCCGACTGGGTCAGCCGCGTCTCGCCCCTGGTGATACAACCTCCCCCATAAGTCTTCACGGCAATCATGACAGGATTGCCCACAGTGGCAGACTGAGGAACATCGATCAGTACGGAGTCGTCATAGAACTTTAGGATACCAGGCTGCAGACCCAGTCCGGCACTTATGACTCCAGACAATCCGAGCACGTCCGATGCACCGCCGCATGCAGCCAGCAATGCGATCGGGATTAACCACTTTTTCATAAAGACCTCTCCGAGGGATATCATTCACACGGTTCAGACGCATTCCAGTCCACTGTGATGTACTTCTGTGCAGATCGCGTTTGTTGCGGTAAGCTGGAGTCTTTGACCGTCAAATACAACCAGCCGGAACTAAACACGGGACCGTTGTGGACCTACGACGGGGTCGTCAGTCTGGCAGCCCCAAAGCACGAGGGGTAATGAGACACCGATTAAATACCGGACTTATTGTGGCTTCGAGGTCCTTCGGAAAAAGTTCCGCACGGGCTGGCTTTGGGCAAGAGAGCCGTAGGCGTTGCGACGCTCCGGACCAGTTTTACGAGGGGTTTGACTAACATGCTCGATTCCCTTTTGATAAAAAAAGTTAAGAAATCAAGGGCCCCGGTGAACGCACGCCTGCGCGGCCGGTAGGCAGCGACCAAGTGTATGAGGACGGTTCGCCAGCCACTGCGACTGGCGGGGCGTTCCACCGCCCATTTGCCAGATGCTCTCAGCTGGTCAAAGGTTACAGCCGGATTTCGAGCGGTTCCGAACGGGGAGCCGAGTCACCGGTCGGCTCATTCGTAAGTCATTATATAACATTGCCTTAGAGCACACTGGCCTGCCCGGCACCGTCCAGCGCTCTTCCTGCCGCCACCAGCCCACCGGCCTCCACATTGCGCCCCGCGGACACTGCCGCAACCCTACCACTTTCTCCACCTTACCTGCCTACCCGAACACGTCAGTAGGGCGGTAGGATTCCGCCGTACCGCCCGGGTTGGACGTGGCGCTGTGTTGTACCGCCGGTTGGGCCGTGGAGCGGGGTAGCACCGCCCCGGGCCGGTCGTGGAGTGGGGTGTGGTACTGCCTGGCTAGGGCTGGATGGAGTCCCCCGAGGGCCCGTAAACCGCCGGCACCTCTAGACCGGCCTCCCGGAGCAACAGCGTGAGTTGGCCCCGATGATGGATCTCGTGGCACAGGAGCACGAACAGGGTCTTGCCCCTGGGCCACGATTCGCCGTATACCTGATCCTCCACCGACAGAGTCCCGTCGAACCAGCTACCCTCGATGGCATCCGCCATGGAGGCCGCCGCCTTCTCGTACGCGGAGCAGATCTCCCGTACCGTACGCGGCATCGGCGTATCATTCGCCGGACCGTTCACCACGAGACCTGCGTGCTTGCCGATCTCACGGACGGCCGTGACTATGTGCCACGCCAGCTCTCCGGCGGATCGGGAGCGATCGTGAGCACGGTAACTCAAGGCCTCATCCGAAAGGGCACCGAGGACCCGGGCCGTAGACTCCGACTCGCGCCGCCAGACCTCGAGAAAATTGGCCACAGATGTAAACATTCATGTTTCCAGTGTTAGGAGTCAGATGCCGGGTGACGTCAAAATCACTGCCGTCCGCTCGACTTGCCATACTACCCCATCTATCTTCCACCTGCAGCATCAAAAACGCCAGCCAGGTCATTGCGTGTTCGAAAATATTTTCGAAACAGTCAATTCGGGCTTCGCCCAGGCCCTCTACGAGGACTTTCTCCGCGATCGGTCGTCCGTCGCTCCTGAATGGAGGGCGTTCTTCGACAGCGGTGTGAGGGGCGAGGAACCCGTGGCGGGCCCCGCGCCAGCATCTGCGACACCGCTCGGCAAGAGCGAGGAAACCTCCTCCCCTGCCTCTCCCACCCCTCCTGCAACGCATGGTATCATCGAGCCCATCAAGGGCCCGGCGCTTCGTCTCCTCCACAACATGGAGACCAGCCTGGAGATCCCCACGGCCACCTCGTTCCGCGACGTACGGGTGTCGTTTCTATGGGAGGTGAGGAAGGCCTTCAACGAGCAGCTCAAGGCGCGCCGGCTGAAGCTTTCGTTTACCCATTTGATTGGATGGGCGATCGTGCTCGGGGCCAAGAGATTCCCATCCATGGTGCACGCGGTGGTCACCCAGAACGGCGAGCCTCATCGATTCGATCCGGGAGCTGTCAATCTCGGACTCGCGGTAGACGTGGAACGGAAGGACGGCAAGCGCAGGCTCATGGTGCCCGTCATCAAGAACGCTGACTCGATGACCTTTGGGATTTTCCACGAAGAATACGAACGTGTGGTGGCAGGCGCCCGCAACAACAAGTTGCTGCCCGATGCCTACCAGGGCGCCTCGATCACGCTGACAAATCCGGGCACGATAGGCACCGTGGCTTCGGTTCCCAGGCTGATGGCAGGGCAGGGATCGATCATCGCCACCGGCGTGATTCACGGCGACCGCGGCGTGCGTATCATGACGATATCGAGCACCTACGACCACCGAATCATTCAAGGCGCCGAGTCGGGCATGTTCCTCCAGCATGTCGACGAGCTGCTGCAAGGCGGAGAGGGCTTCTTCGAGAGCATCGCAGCGGACCTGGGTGTGGCCATGCCGACGGTATCGCCGGCACCGCCCGACGTGGCGACCGCGACGGCCGGTGAGGTATCACACGCGATGCTCTATCATGTCGCCGCCGCGATGTCGATTGTGAAAGCCCATCGGACACACGGATACCTTGCTGCCCGACTCGATCCCCTCGGTAGCGATCCCGTGGGCGATCCCTCGCTCGACCCCGAACCTCTCGGCCTGACGCCGGAGATCATGCGCAGCATTCCCACGGATGTCCTCCGGACATACGTAGAGGGCAACAGCTTGTGGGAAGCACTACCAGAACTTCGCAAGACATACTGCGGCTCCATCGCATACGAGATCGAGCACATCTCTAATCACGACAAGCGGATTTGGCTGCGCCGCGTCATCGAGTCCGGGCAACACCGCAAGCCTCTTACACAAGACGAACAGCGCCATTTGCTCGGCATGCTCATCCGCGTCGAGGGATTCGAGACGTTTCTGCATAGCTCATATCTCGGGCACAAGCGGTTCGGCATTGAAGGATTGGACATGTTGGTCCCGATGCTGCAAGCGGCAATAGAGACCGCGGGTGGCCAAGGCACCCAGGAGGTGGTATTCGGCATGGCGCACCGTGGCCGGCTCAACGTGCTGGTGCACATACTCGGTGTGTCATACGAGACCCTCCTGGCAGAGTTCGAGGGCGGCCGCGAGGTAGAGGAGACGCTGGCGCCGCGCGGTGGCACCGGCGACGTGAAGTACCATCACGGCGCGCGCGGCCAATTCCAGAGCCGTGACGGACAAACCCTCACGGTATCTCTCATGCCCAATCCGAGCCACCTCGAAGCAGTGAATCCGTCAGTTGAGGGATATGCACGCGCCGTGCAAACCGTTCGCAGCAACGGTGCCATCACCCACGATCCAAACCGGTGCCTACCCATACTCATTCACGGCGATGCCGCGTTCGCCGCGCAGGGTGTTGTGGCCGAAACGCTCAACTTGATGAACCTCCGAGGATACGACACCGGCGGCACGTTGCACATCATTGCCAACAATCAGATCGGATTCACTACCAATCCGTCCGACAGTCGATCGACGGATTTTGCGAGTGATCTTTCAAAAGGGTTCGATGTTCCGATCGTGCACCTGAACGCCGACGATCCCGAAGCGTGCATTGCAGCCGTGCGGCTCGCCATGATGTATCGAGCGACGTACCACGAGGATTGCCTGATCAACCTGGTGGGTTACCGGCGTCACGGTCACAACGAAGGGGACGAGCCACGCTATACCCAGCCACTCATGTACCAACGTATCGACAACCACCCAACCGTAATGCACATCTACGGCGAGGCACTGGTAGCTCAGGGAGTGATCACCCGGGATGAGATCGATGCCCTGGTGGAGTCACAATACAACGAACTCGTGGAGACGCAGCAGCGGCTGCGAGAGGACACCGAGAAGGCGGATGCTGGTGAAGAGCCAGTGCGGATCTCCGGCATGGTCGAAATCGAGATCGAGCCTGACACCGCTGTGGCAGCAGATCTCCTCGCCGATCTCAACGACCAATTAGTCACTGTTCCCGAGGGCTTCACCATCCACCCCAAGCTGAAGCGCCAACTCGAGCGCCGGAACAAGACGCCAGTGGACGGGGCGTCGGACATCGACTGGGCTCACGCCGAGTCTCTAGCGCTGGCGTCCTTGCTCGTCGACGGCATACCCGTGCGGCTCACCGGGCAGGACACCGAAAGGGGCACTTTCTCGCAGCGCCACCTAACGTTCCACGACGTGGCTACCGGCGAGGAGTACGCACCCATCCAACACCTTTCCAACGCCGGTGCGGCGTTCGAACTGCACAACAGTCCTTTGTCCGAGTACGCTGTGGTGGGGTTCGAGTACGGCTACTGCCTTCGCGCTCCCGAGGTGCTCGTCATATGGGAGGCGCAGTTCGGCGATTTCGCCAACGGCGCACAGGTCATCATCGATCAATTCCTTGTTGCGGGGCTGGCAAAGTGGGGACAAACCACCCGCCTGGTGCTGCTCTTGCCCCACGGTCTCGAGGGGCAGGGTCCCGAGCATTCCAGCGCCCGTCTCGAGCGGTTTCTAGCACTCGGTGCCGAAGGCAACATCCGCGTCGCCAATTGCTCGACCCCGGCCCAGTATTTTCACCTGCTTCGCCGGCAGGCGCTGCACCAGGAAATCCGCCCCCTCGTGTTGATGACTCCCAAGAGCTTGCTCAGACATCCCCGGGCGACGGCAACCCTCGAGGAGCTGTCGGAGGGGGGGTTCTGCCACGTCCTCGACGATCCCACCCTGGCTGCACCCCGGGAGGAGATTCGGCGCCTCGTGTTATGTTCCGGCAAGGTCTTTTACGACATCGTGGGCCACCCGCGGCGCCCCGAAGCGCGGCACGTGGCGGTTGGACGAATCGAGATGCTCTATCCCTTTCCTCAAGGACAGCTCATCGACCTCATACGCGCCTATCCCCAGTTGGCGGAAGTCGTTTGGGTTCAAGAGGAACCAAGTAACTTTGGCGCTCGTAAGTGGGTGGTACCTCAGGCGGCGGAGGTGCTTCCAGAGGGTGTCGCCATCCGACACATTTCCCGCCCCGAACGCTCCAGTCCCGCCGAGGGGTATCCGGCCGCGCACAAGCAAGAGCAGGAGCGGATCGTGACGGAGGCGCTGGAGTAGAATGGAAATCCTCCGCTACATCGTCTTCGGCGTATTCGCTCTTGCGTCGGCCGCCGCACTCGGCTCGTGGGCCGTCCGCACTCGACGTATCAGTCCGTTCAGCAAGTCCGCCCATTTTATCAGGCGAGCTACAGACCCCATCCTGAAGCCGATCGAGAGCAAGATCCTTAGCAAGGGCGGGAATCCGCAGACCGCCGAATGGTGGCTGTTGGGAGGCACGATCATCGGCGGCATCGTCGTGATCAGCACGGCGGGTTGGATCCTCAGCCAATTCCGGTTGCTGTCGCTGGCTGGGCGGCGAGGACCGGGTACTCTCCTTTGGGTGGCGATCTATTACGCCCTCCGCATCATCTCCTTCGCCATCCTCGTCAGGGTGATCGGGTCGTGGTTCGCTGCCGGACGGCACAGTCGCTTCATGCGACCCGTGTACTTTCTCACCGATTGGATCGTGGAACCGCTGCGCAGGATCATTCCGCCATTCGGGATGATCGATATCAGTCCCCTAGTCGCGTATTTCATCATTCTGATATTGACCGGGATGCTCCCCCTATAGCCGGCCGACACCACGGAGTCGATTTACACGTCCAGCCGCGGGCGTCCAGAACCGTGGTCGTCGGTCGCCACGGCGATGCGATCAAGATCCGCGTGAAGGCGCCACCTGTCGATGGCGCGGCTAATGAGGAACTCATTCGGTTTCTCGCCAAGCGTTGCGGGGTGCCTCGCGGGTCGGTTCGGCTGGTGTCCGGTGCTTCCAGCCGGCGTAAGCGAATCACCATCGACGGCATGACCCCCGAAGAGATCACACGGTCACTTCTTGACGACGCTTAGCAGCCCCCCAGGTACGGCACTTCTCCCTTCTCCTTCTCCCCGACAGTGGCGCGATCGGGACCGCGGCTCTACATTTCAGGGCGAAAATTGAAACCGTGGTGAGTTGCGGCATATTGCGGCCACGTTAAACAACACGCTAAAACGCCCCACCCTCGGCGCTTTTGGCGTTGGGGGTCTTGTGCTATAAGGCCCTAGTGACCAATGGGAACCAAACGAGCATGACGTCTGCCTCCGACCGTATAGCAATCATGAGACGGGCCTTGGAAAACCGTATCCTGGTGCTCGATGGAGCCATGGGCACGATGATCCAGTCCTATGAACTGGATGAGGACGATTTTCGTGGTGAGCGATACGCCGATCATGCTGTGGCTCTGAAGGGGAACAACGACCTGCTGTCCCTGACCCAGCCCGATGTCATCTCCGCCATCTACCGCGCCTATTTCGATGCCGGGGCCGACATCATCGAAACCAACACTTTTTCCGCAACAACCATCGGCATGGCAGACTATCGGCTGGAAGCCGCCGTGTACGATATCAACTACGTATCTGCCACGCTCGCCCGAACGGTGGCGGACGAGTTCACGGCGAACGAGCCGGACAGGCCGCGGTTTGTTGCAGGCAGCATTGGGCCCACGAACCGCACCGCTTCCATGTCGCCGGACGTGAACGACCCCAGCTTTCGCAACATCACATTCGACGATCTGGTGGCGGCGTACGGCGAACAAGTGAGAGCATTGCTCGACGGCGGGGTCGACCTGCTGATGGTCGAGACGGTGTTCGACACGCTAAATGCCAAGGCTGCCCTATTCGCCATCAGCGGAGTTCTGGCCGAACGCCACTTGAGCACGCCGGTGATGGTTTCCGGAACCATTACCGATGCCAGCGGCCGCACGCTATCCGGACAACTGCCCGAAGCCTTCTGGAACTCTGTGCGTCATGGGGATCTCTTCAGCATAGGCCTAAACTGCGCTCTCGGAGCAGACCAACTACGGCCTTACCTCGAAGACATTGCTAACGTCGCCGACACGCTTGTGAGCTGTCATCCCAACGCCGGGTTGCCGAACGAGTTCGGACAATACGACGAGACCCCGGAGCACATGGCATCTGTGATCCGCGACTTTGCGCAAAGCGGGTTCGTCAACATTGTCGGCGGCTGTTGCGGGACCACACCGGCACACATCGAGGCGATCGTCGAAGCCGTGGACGGCATCCCGCCGCGTGTCGTCCCCGAGATAGAAGTGCGCTGTCGCTTGAGCGGCCTCGAACCATTCAACATCGGTCCCGACTCTTTGTTCACCAATGTCGGTGAACGCACCAACGTGACAGGGTCTACGCAGTTTGCCAAGCTCATCAAGGAGGGAGATTACGAGACCGCGCTGAACGTCGCACGCCAGCAGGTTGCCAACGGCGCCCAGGTGATCGATGTGAACATGGACGAGGGCCTCCTCGATTCGGAAGCGGCGATGGTCAAGTTCCTGCGCCTGATCGCGGCGGAGCCCGACATCAGTCGCGTACCGATCATGATCGACTCGTCCAGATGGGAGGTGATCGAGCAAGGACTCAAGTGCATCCAGGGCAAAGGCATCGTGAACTCCATCAGCCTGAAAGAGGGGGAAGAACAGTTCGAGGAGAAGGCCCGACTCATCAGGCGTTATGGAGCGGCTACCATTGTCATGGCGTTCGACGAGCAGGGCCAGGCGGACAATACGGAGCGCAAGGTTGAGATTTGCGAGCGCGCGTATCGAATCCTAACCGACAGG
>JADFIT010000021.1 GCA_022566515.1 Gemmatimonadota bacterium | reverse complement strand
CTATCAGCTCGATCCCGACTTCAAGACGCCCGCGCATACGTTCGAAGACGGCGTCGATTTCGTGCCTACCAACCGTCACGTCCTGTTCGGGCATCACTTCACCTCGGTCGCGGGCGCGGCGCCCATCGTCGGTCCCGCCATCGCGGTGATCTGGGGATGGTTGCCGGCGTTTCTGTGGGTGGTGCTGGGAACGATATTCGCCGGCGCGGTTCACGATTTCGGGACGCTGTGGCTGTCCACCCGTCACAAGGCCCAATCCATCGGCACTCTGGCAGACTCGATCGTCGGCGGCCGGGCCAAAATCCTATTCCTCTTGATCATTTTCTTCCTGCTGCTCCTGGTGAACGCGGTGTTCGCGGTGGTGATCGCCAACTTGTTCATGAGCAACCCCGGGGCGGTCTTACCCGTGTGGGGCAGTCTGGTAGTGGCGATTGTCGTTGGCTTTCTCATCTACCGCACCGGCGTCGGAATCCTCCGGCCGTCGATTGCCGCATTGCTCACGCTGTACGCCCTCATCTGGC
Organism: Gemmatimonadota bacterium; assembly: GCA_022566515.1. Taxonomy (GTDB): domain Bacteria; phylum Gemmatimonadota; class Gemmatimonadetes; order Gemmatimonadales; family GWC2-71-9; genus B3T1B10. The sequence goes on along the minus strand of JADFIT010000021.1, from coordinate 32,507 downwards.
TGGGACAGTACGTTCCGTTCAGCTTGCCGGACTTCTTCGGGTTCAGCCCGACGGTGGCGCAGTTGGCAGCGGGCGACGCGCAGGCGGCGGCCGACGCGGCCAGAACCGACGGCGTTCGCACCGGGTGGGTGATCGTTCTGTTCGTGTACGGCTTCTTTGCTTCGGTGCTGCCGGTTTGGGTATTGCTGCAGCCGCGCGACTACATCAACAGCCACCAGCTCTTCGTGGCACTCGGCATCATCTTCCTCGGGATTCTGATTACGAACCCCGAAGTCGTCGCCCCGGCGATTAACCGAGACCTTCCCGCCGATGCGCCAAGCTGGTTTCCTCTGCTCTTCGTGACGATCGCCTGCGGTGCGATCAGTGGCTTTCACGCACTCGTTGCTTCGGGAACGTCCTCCAAGCAGATCGACAAGGAGACCGACGCACGTTACATCGGATACGGCGGTGCACTCGGTGAGGGTATCTTGGCGGTGACATCGATTCTTGCGACTACGGCCGGGTTCGCCGTGTTCGTCGGCATCGACGGATGGCACGAGCACTACGGCACATGGGCATCGGCGGCTGCCGGCGCCACGACCGCGTTTGTCCAGGGTATCGGCGTGCTCGCCCAGGGAGTGGGAATCCCACAGCAGGTGGCCGTGATCTTCGCCGCGGTCGTCGTGATCAGCTTCGCGGCGACCACTATGGATACGGGGGTGCGCCTCCTACGCTACATCATCACCGAACTGGGCGCTGAGTACGGGGTGAAAGCCGTCCAGAATCGGTGGGTCGCAACGTTCATTGCAGTAGCAAGCTGTGCCGCCCTCGCGCTCGGCATCGACCGTGGCGCCGGCGGCATGCGGCTTTGGGCGCTCTTTGGAACTACGAATCAGCTCACGGCGGGATTGAGCCTGCTGATCGTTTCCCTCTTCCTGTTGAAGCTCCGCCGCAACATCTGGATCACGGTTATTCCCATGGTGTTCCTGTTGTTCATGACCACCTGGGCGATGATCGACAATATGATGCGCTACTGGACCGACAGTCAGGCACTGCTGCTGGCCGTCGGCGGTGCGATCTTCGTGCTCGAGCTGTGGCTGATATTTGAGGCAGTGCTGGCTTTCCGGAACGCGTTACAAGAACGGGACCGAACGGCGACAAGCCAAGCCGCATGACGAACCCTACGACAGATGACGGAAGGATTTGATGATGTCGCGTTATCGCATGACCAGTGTGTCTCTCTGCGTGGTGATGGTGCTCTTGGCATTACCTGCCAGAGCCGGCGCGCAGGAGACGACCGACGATCGGTGGACGCCCGAACTCAGCATGCGGTATTTCGGCGTGGGTGGAACGACCATCTCCCCTGACGGCCGTTACATCGCCTACACGATTCGCAAGCCGCTAATGGAAGGCGAGAAATCCGAGTACCTGAGCCACGTCTGGATCGTTACCGCCGACGGCGAGCGCAACCTGCAATACACCCAAGGCGATAAGTCCGCCGGCAGTCCGTCGTTCTCGCCGGACAGCCGATACCTGGCCTTTACCAGCTCGCGGAGCGGCAAGAACCAGATCTGGATCATGCCCCTCATGGGCGGTGAAGCGCAGCAGATCACCGAGGCTGATCCCGGCGTCGGATCGTATCGCTGGTCGCCCGACGGCACCCACTTCGCGTACACGATGGCCGATCCGGAGACGGAGGAAGAGAAGAAGGCGAAGGAAGAGAAGCGCGACGTCATCCTCGTGGATCAGAACTTCAAGTACAACCACCTGTACACCGTGGAAGTCGAGCCGGGAGAATCCGGCGAGCGAGACACGCAGCGCCTCACCGCGGGAGACTTCCACGTTCAGGGGTTCGACTGGTCGCCGGATGGACGGACCATCGTCTTCTCCCATCAACCCGACCCACGAATCAACACGGGCTTCATAGCGGGAGATATCTCCACGGTTCCAGCCGACAGTGGAGCGGTCGCGCCGTTGGTGGTCTCCGACGGTGTCCACAACGGCCCCCGCTACTCGCCCGACGGCCGCTGGATTGCGTTTACCTCCTCCGGCGACCGGCCGGAGCCCATCAGTCTGAACGATGTTTACGTCATTCCGGCCGGCGGCGGCACGCCTCGAAAGCTCGCCGAGACCCACGATCGCAGTCCCAATATCGTGGGGTGGACCGGGGACGGCCGCAACATATTGGTGGCCGAGATCTTCGGCACCACCACGGGGTTGCAGTCGTTGCCCGTGGACGGTGGCTCCCGCTCCGTCATTCTCGAGGGTGACGGCGTGGCCCGCTCCGTGTCCCTCAACGGGGACGCCTCCATGATGGCGTTCACCTGGCAGAACACATACACGCCGGCCGACGTGTATGTCTCGCCGGTGGACCACTTCGGCAAGCGCAAGTTGACGGACGTCCACGCCCACGTCCCCCGCCCCACCATGGGCCGCACGGAACTCCTCTCCTGGAGATCTCAAGACGGAGAGTACACCATCGAAGGGTTGCTCACGTACCCCGTGGATTACGAACCGGGACGCCGGTACCCGCTGGTGCTCAATGTCCACGGCGGTCCCGCCGGTGCGTTCACCCAGTCGTTCACGGGTGGACCGGGCATCTACATGATCCAGCAATTCGCGCAAGAGGGCGTGGCGATTCTGCGCCCGAACCCCCGGGGCAGTACCGGCTACGGCAAGGAGTTTCGCTACGCGAACGTCAAGGACTGGGGCTTCGGCGACATGGACGACTTGATGGCGGGTGTGGACCACGTCATCGACATGGGCGTCGCGCACCCCGACAGCTTGCTCTTGATGGGTTGGAGTTATGGGGGATACATGACGTCGTTCGCCGTGACGCGCACGAATCGGTTCAAGGCGGCCAGCATGGGTGCGGGGTTGCCAAACCTCGTGAGCATGACCACGACGACGGATATCGGCGACTATCTCGTGGCCCACATGGGCGGCGAGTTCTGGAACGATTACGAGGAGTACGAGAAGCACTCCGCCATCTACCGCATCGCCAACGTCACGACGCCCACGCAGGTGATTCACGGCGCCAACGACCTGCGGGTGCCGTTCACCCAGGGCCAAGAGTTCTACCGGGCTCTGCAACGGCGTGGCGTTCCCACCGAGATGGTGGTGTACCCCAGAACGCCGCACGGGCCAAGAGAGCCGAAGTTTCTCATGGATGTTTCAAACCGGATCTTGACCTGGTTCAACAAGCACCTGCGGAAGCCGGCGACGACGACAGATCGCGACTAGCCGCACGGGCAGGTGAATGGGACAATGCGAGCCTTCGTCGGAACCAGCGGCTATTCCTACAAGGAGTGGAAGGGGAACTTCTACCCGGAGAAGATCGCCGCCAACAAGATGTTGAACTACTACGGACAGCAGTTCAACGGGGTGGAGATCAACAATACCTTCTACCGCATGCCGTCGGAGCGAGTACTCGTCAATTGGTACGACGAGGTTCCCGACAGCTTCGTATTCGTCCTCAAGGCGTCACGTAAGATCACCCACTTCAAGCGGCTGAAGGCAGAGGCGGAGGACGAGTTGCGCTACCTGCTCGAGACCGCTTCGGCCTTGCGCGACAAGCTCGGCCCAACCCTTTTCCAATTACCGCCCAACTTGAAGAAAGATCTGGAGCGACTCGAGACATTCCTTGCGTTCCTCCCCAAGCGGTGGCGCGCCGCGTTCGAGTTCCGCCACGAATCATGGTATGACGACGACGTGTATGAGGCGTTGCGCGGGGTGAATGCAGCCCTGGTTGTAGCAGAAACCGACGAAGGATCCGTCCCCAGAGTTGCAACCGCCGACTGGGGCTACTTGCGCCTGCGAAAGCTAGAATACACGGAGCGGGAGTTGCACGATTGGGCGGATTGGATGTCCGACCAAGAGTGGAGTGACGGGTTTGCCTTCTTCAAGCATGAGGACACGGGCGGAGGGCCGGAGCTGGCCAGCTCGTTCAGAGAGTTGCTGAAATCAGAGCCTGGAGCCGACTAACAGCAGTCCGGCCCGTCACAGGCCTCGCCGGATGCATCCGTCGTAGCCGAATAATCCATCCCCTTCGTCTCCCGGGGATGCCTCGGGGCCTTGCGGTGACAGTCGAACGGTTGGGCATCGGCGATGTCGACCGCTTCCCGGGGAAGAACCGGGTCGAACTCTCCGGCATACGGCTCCCTCGTCATGATCTCAAAGGTCTTATCGCACACCGCCGCGCGCTCGCCCCGCCTGAACACGTGACCGTCGTCGTCCACGACTTGTCTCCACGGCCCGCGGTAGATCACTGCCTTGTTCGTCTCGTAACACGGGCCCTCCTTTCCCTTCCACGCCTCGACGGTGACCGAGCGAAACTCGATCCCCTCGACGGTGCGCCATGGTTCGGCGCTGCGCTGGAGTACGCTGATGCCGTAGAAACCAGCAGCCTCGAACGCATCGAGCATGGCCGCTTCGGTCATGGCACCGGAAATGCACCCACTCCACAAGTCAGGATCGTTTTTCAGGTGATCGGGCACTGTCTCGTCGGCAACGATGTCGGAGATTACCGTGCGACCGCCGCGCTTGAGAACGCGAAACATCTCGGGGAAGAGCGTGGCTTTCTGTGCTTCACTCACCAGGTTCAATACGCAGTTAGACACGATCACGTCAACCGAGTCGGCGGCGATCAGAGGCTCTTCTTTCCTTAGCCTCGCCTGCTCGCCTTCCAACACATGGAGCGCGCTCGTATCATCGACCGAATGCTCGCCAAGCCAGCTATCCAATGCGTCGAGGTCGAGGGCTAGATCCTGGATACGGCCACGCTTGAACTCTACGTTGTGCCACCCGATTCGGTCGCCGACCTCCCTCTGGTACCGGCGCGCCAGGGCCAACATGTCGGTGTTCATGTCCACACCGATCACCTTGCCCTTGGGGCCCACGATCTGGCTGGCGATGAAACAGATCTTCCCGGTGCCCGACCCGAGGTCCAACACGGTTTCGCCCTCGCGAAGGTATCGGCTCGGATCCCCGCAACCATAATCCTTTATTAGGATCTCCTCGGGAATGACCTCGAGATACTGCTGGTCGTAGTCTACAGGGCAGCACAGCTCGGCTTCCCGACGCTCGGCCCCATGGCTATAACGCTCGGATACTGCCCGCTCTACGTTGAGTATTGACACGCCCATGGACTCATCGCGCAGAAAAAGGGTTGGTCCGGGCCGGTTTCACAACGGGAGGGGTACGACCCGGATATACCATGAAAGGCCGAAACGCGGGGAATGGTTCCCGCTATTCTCGCGAGAAACGGTTCATAAAGGCCCGTTCTTCCAGCGTCAGGGTGGCCACCCCCAGCTCCGTTATCTTTGCCTGCAGCCGCTCCACCTCGTCACGATTCACCTCGTGCAGGCCCTCGAGTTGGATATTGGCCCACCGACGGATGTCCTCGCCATCCCGCCCGGGACGGCGCCGGTCGGCGGCGTAAGCCAGGTCCTTGAACTTGCGGTGTGGGGCGTTTTGCTCGATGCGCCTCATGTACAGGTAGCCACCCAAGAACCCGCCCAAATGAGCGAAGTGGGCTACGCCCTCCTGCCCACCGCCGAATCCTTGGAACACCGTCATCGCCGTCATCACGCCCACGAGCCATCGGGCCTGCACGGGAACGATGCCCCAGATGTAGATGGCATCGCGAGGCCAAAGAACCGCGAACCCCATCAAGACGCCGTACACGGCGCCGGACGCCCCGATGATGGGAACCGGTGGCCCCAGCAGGAAGGCCATGGAAAGCACCGCTCCCGCAAGGCCGCTCAGGAAGTACAACTTGATGAAACGGGCACCTCCCAAACGCATCTCCAAGCGCGGGCCGAAAAAGAACAGCACCAGCATGTTGAAGAAGATGTGCATGAAGTTCGCGTGCACGAACATGTAGGTGATGGGTGTCCACGGTGCCTTAAGGATCCAGAGGGGGTGGGGACGCAAGGCCATCAGGTTCGCCAGGATCGGCCCTACAGGGGTGTACGCCGTAATTAGATACACGGCCGCATTGGCTATCACCAGCCTTCGTATCCAGGGTGTCATTGACCGTCCTGTGGTTGGCTATTGTCCCGATGCGGCGAGGGCTCACGACCCATTGCGAGATTGAAATCTAACAGGATTCGGGCCGCCTACCGCCCTTCTCCACGCCCGTCCCTCACCGCCGCGAGCACGCGCTGCAAGACCCCGTCCACCGCGTTGCCCGTGATCCATCTGATCACCACCACGAGATCGTGCTCCGGATCTATCCAGATGATGTTGGATCCTCCACCCCTGGCAGCGAAGCTCGAAGCCGGTGCACTGGCCCACAGCTCCCGGCCCGTATTGAGCCACCACATGTAGCCGTAAGTCGGTTGGATTTCTGTCGGCGTGGTCGTCGCGTCGATCCACTCCTGAGGAAGCAGCTGTTCGTCCTTCCACCGGCCCCGGCGCAAGTACAGATAGCCGAACCGAGCCTGATCCCGAGAGTTGATCCACATGCCACCACCCCAATGCCCACCCCCGCTCACCGATTTGATCGTCCTACCGTTCACTTCGACGTCGGAATTGTGATAGCCGTGCCATTCCCAGCTGTCGGATGCGCCAATCGGCTCCATGATCCGCTCGCGCAACACATCGGGCAGCGACCGTCCCCACACCCTCAGGGTGGCCAGCGCGGTGCGGTTCACACGCACGTCGTTGTACTCCCAAAAGGTACCGGGGGTCTGGAGCTGCCGATCGCGCCCTCTTCTCCGATCGGCCACGTCGGGCTTGCCGAATAGTTCGCCCTCCCACTCATTGGTTTGCTGGAGAAGGTGGTGCCACGTGATCTGCGCGTTGTGGGGAGAGTCGAACCCGCCGTCGTTCACGTAGTCCGCCACCGGATCGTGCGTGTCGCGAATCAAGCCCTCCGCCAGGGCAAGACCCGTCGTGGCGGAGAGAAAGCTCTTGGTCACACTGTACGTGACGTCCACGCGCCTGGTGTCACCCCATTCGGCGATTATGTAGCCGTGGCGCAGCACCAAGCCGTTGGGCCCTCCCCGTGGTTTCAAGTCCCCTATCAGCTCCCCATACGGATCATCGCCCACGCGCGATCGCATCCACGATTCGAGATCGCGGGGGGTGTCGGGCTCATTCTCAATCGCAAACGACACGGCCTCCACAAGCAGCAGGCTATCCATTCCCACGTCCACCGCAGACCGATGCTCCCAATCGTCGCCGGGTCTCGGAAAGTAGCTGCCGTCTGCCGGCGCCGACGAGCAACCGGGCACCAATGCAGCCAGCACCAAGGCGTAGGCAATTTTCCCAATCACGATCCCTCCAATCTCAGCAATAGGGGGCTATGGCGCAGCCCTGACGCTATGGCGTCGGGCGCACCGCTGCAAGAGCCAGCGCGAGAACACGGGTTGACGCTTCTTACGGAACCCTTTAAGTATCATCAATGCAGATTTCGCATGTGACCTTGCCGATGACAGGTGCCACCTGCTGCTGTCCTCAACCCTCCGAGGAGGTCGGACACGGCTAGGGACAAACTCTGCTCATTGTTGTAACCAGCCACCCGCCTCCGACGTTCGAGGTGGGTTTTCTTTATTTTGGGGGGCGATTTGGTGGGAGTTGCTACGACTGGTGTTCCAACGGCAAACACGACCGAACCGGCGTTGTGGGGCTTGGTCGGCAACACGCCGCTGGTGCCGGTCAACACGGGAGCAGTCGGTGACACCGGAGCCCGGCTTTTCGTCAAAGCCGAGTGGTTGAACCCGGGCGGTTCGGTGAAGGACCGGCCCGCGCGCGAGATCATGCGGGCCGGCATAGCGGAAGGCGCGCTCCCGAGCCGGCGTCTGCTGGACGCATCCAGCGGAAATACTGCCGTGGCATACGCCATGCTTGGGGCGGCGGCCCGAATTGGTGTGACGGTGTGCGTACCGGCAAACGCCTCACCGGAGCGTTTTCGTTTGCTTGCCCTCTGCGGGGCGGAGGTCATTGAAACCGACCCGTTGGAGGGAAGTGACGGAGCTATCCGTCGCGCGCGGGAGATGGCGGAGGCCGCTCCGGAGCGCTATTGGTATCCCGATCAGTACGGACATCGCGCCAATCCCGACTCCCATTACCGCACCACGGGGCCCGAGATCTGGCGGCAGACCGAGGGTGCAGTCACGCACCTCGTGGCCGGCGTCGGTACGAGCGGGACGCTCATGGGAGCCGGTCGCTTCCTCAGGGAGATGCGCTCCGACATCCGGCTCATCTCCGTAGAGCCAGACTCTCCGTTTCACGGGCTGGAAGGACTGAAGCACATGGCCACCGCCATGGTCCCGAACATCTATGACCCGTCCCTGATCGACGAGACGATCTTCGTCGACACGGAATCGGCGGAATCAAAGGTGCGAGCTTTGGCCCGCGACCAAGGCCTGCTCGTAGGGTGGTCCACCGGAGCGGCGTTGGTGGCAGCCGACCTCGTCCTTGGCGAACATGCTTTGGTGGTCATCATTGGACCCGACGGCGCAGGGAGATACCTCTCCGAGACTCGTCGTTGGCTCGAGGACTGAACGTGCAGATCACGCTCGCTGCCCTGAAGACGATCCGCCGGCACCTCACCACCGCGTATCCATTCGAGGGGTGCGGATTCCTCCTGGGAGAGCCGGAGTCGGCCGGCGAGCCGGCGGTGCTGTCGGCTCTGGCCGGGAACAACAAGCGCATACCGGACGGCGCCGCACGCACGCGCTACCTTATTTCACCCGATGATTTTCTCGCCGCCGAGCGAGACGCAGCTGGAATGAGTCTTCAGATCGTGGGCACCTATCACTCGCATCCCGACGTGGCCGCCCGACCTTCAGACTACGATCTGGAACACGCTTGGCCATGGTACCGCTACTTGATTCTTTCGATCGTCGAGGGAGTCGTGCGGGAGGAGCGGGTATGGGAACTGCGCGGTGACCGGCGCGGTTTCATCGAACACACCTTACACGTGAAGGACCAGTGAAATGCCAGTGATCGTACACATTCCCAGCCCGTTGCGGCCGTATGTGGGTGGCCGGGACCGTGTGGAGGTGGAGGCGGAAACCGTCGCAGAAGTTCTCGAGCGACTGACAACCGAGCACGACCAACTCAAGACGCATTTATTCAAAGATGACGGAACGGTACGCGGTTTCGTGAACCTGTTTCTCAACAACCGAGACATTCGGGACATGAGTGAAGGTGACACCCCTACAACCGATGGAGATGAACTCTCGATCGTACCCAGCATTGCTGGAGGAGCGACGACCGTCCGGTCCGAGCTGCCGGAGCTGTCGCAGGAGGAAATCTTCCGGTACTCCCGCCATCTCATCCTGCCTGAGGTAGGCCTCGAAGGACAGCGCCGCTTGAAAGCCGCCCGTATCGTACTCGTGGGAACCGGGGGTCTCGGCTCCCCGGCAGCGCTGTATCTGGCCGCGGCAGGCGTTGGAACGCTGGGATTGATCGACTTCGACACCGTCGAAGTGACCAATCTGCAACGTCAGATCATCCACGGCACGAGCACCGTCGGGTCGTCGAAGCTCGATTCGGCCGAGGCGCGGATCCACGACCTCAATCCCCACACGAAGATCGAGCGGTTCGACACCCGCCTCTCCTCTGACAACGCACTGGAGATACTGCGTGATTTCGATATCGTCGTGGACGGCACGGACAATTTCCCAACCAGGTATCTGGTCAACGACGCCTGCGTTCTGCTGGGAAAGCCCAACGCCTATGGCTCCATCTTCCGCTTCGAGGGACAGGCGTCGGTGTTCTATGCTAAAGAGGGCCCATGTTACCGATGCCTCTTTCGCGAGCCGCCGCCTGCCGGTCTGGTTCCCTCCTGCGCCGAAGGAGGCGTTCTCGGCGTGCTGCCCGGAATCGTGGGAAGTATTCAGGCGCTCGAGGCGATGAAGCTGGTCCTCGGCATCGGTGAGACGCTGATCGGCAGACTGATTCTGCTGGACACTCTCACCTTCCACATTCGGGAACTCAAGTTGCGCAAGGACCCGGATTGTCCGGTTTGCGGAGAGCAGCCCACGATTACCGAGTTAATCGATTACGAGGCCTTTTGCGGCGCGGACGCAGGCCCGGACCGCCGGGAGGATGGACCTGAGATCACGGCAGCCGAGTTGGCCGGCGAGATGGGAGCCGATCCTGACCTCCTGCTCATCGATGTACGTGAGCCGCATGAGTGGGAGATCGGCCATATCACCGGCGCAAGGCTCATCCCTCTGGGTGAGCTGCCGGATCACGCCGCCGATCTCCACGGCGAACGGAGAATCGTCACGTATTGCCACCACGGCATGCGCTCGATGCAGGCGCTCCACATCCTCACCTCTGCGGGCTGCAACGACGTGAGAAGCCTCCGGGAAGGTATTGACGCATGGTCGACGCAGGTAGATTCTTCCGTTCCTCGATATTGAGGATCAACGGCACGTGCGACCGGGCGATGAGACGCAGGTCCAGGAATATGCCATTGGGTAAAGGAGTCAAGTTTCCTTGGCTGATACCAACAAAAAGTTTGGAGGCTATAGATGGGAGAATATGCACATCCGGAAACACTGGTAACGACTGATTGGGTTGCGGAACACGCCGGGGACGCCAACGTTCGGGTCGTCGAAGTTGACGTGGACACTGAGGAATACGGCAAAGGGCACGTCGCTGGAGCGGTGGGATGGTCCTGGCAAACCCAGCTCTGCGATCCGGTGCAGCGGGACATCATTCGCAAGGCCGACCTCGAGAAGCTCATGAGCGACTCGGGCATCTCCAACAACACGATAGTGGTCTTGTACGGCGACAACAACAACTGGTTTGCCGCATGGGCCCTGTGGCAGCTGAAGGTCTACGGGCACGCAGATGTGCGCCTCATGAACGGTGGACGCAAGAAGTGGCTGGAGGAAAACCGCCCACTCACTACTGAGGTTTCCTCGTATGGCGCTACGAGCTACAAGGCAACCGCACCGGACAACTCCCTACGGGCTTTTCTCCACGAGGTACAGAAGGCCGTAGCCGACGAAGCCGTGGAACTCGTAGATGTGCGCAGCCCGCAGGAGTTCACGGGCGAGATTCTCTCGCCACCGGGTCTTCCTGAAACGTGCCAGCGCGGCGGACACATTCCCAGCGCCAAGAACATCACATGGGCGAAGGCCTGCAACGAGGACGGGACTTTCAAGAGCTTTGACAACCTAAAGGCCCTCTACGAGAGCCAAGGCATAACCGGGACGAAGCCGATCATTGCTTATTGTCGTATCGGGGAGCGCTCCAGCCATTCCTGGTTCGTCCTGAAGTATCTGCTGGGTTACGACAAGGTCACCAACTACGACGGTAGCTGGACCGAATGGGGCAACCTGGTGGGCGCTCCGATTGAGACTGGGGCATAAACAGTGGTTATGCCTTGCCCGGGAGGGTATCTTTCGATGGGACGAAATTACCGTTGAGCGATTGTAGGACAGAAATGATGAAGACCAATACTTTACCCGAAACGTTTCCGCCCGGGTTCTTGCTCACCATCACGGACAAGGGCGCCGCCCGCGTGGCCGAGGTCATCGGGCAGTACAAGCTGCCCGAAGGGGCCGGACTCCGGGCCGGGGTCACTGAGGGTGGATGTTCCGGGTTGAACTACGATGTGGAAGTCGCCGAGGAGCCCAACCCTGACGAAACCGTCTTCGTGCTGAACGGTACCAACATCTTCGTGAACGCCTTCAGCGCTCAGTATATCAGCGGGATGACGATCGACTGGACATCCTCGATGCAGGAGTCGCGCTTCGTCTTCAACAACCCCAACGCCACCGGTGGCTGCGGGTGCGGCGTGAGCTTTACGGTGAAGTGAGGGAGGAGGGACTTCACGCGGCTATTCCACCTCGATCTTTCCCCGCTCCCCTCCATCGACGACCTCACCGATAACGGCCGCCGCCGGTGTATCGTTGGCCCGCAACGCGGCAATGAGATCGTCGGCACGAAACGGATCGACGGCGATCAAAAGGCCACCGGAAGTCTGCGCATCCGCCAGCAGCAACCGATCCACTTCGTTCTGGTTGCCCGCCCAGGTGGTGTACTCATCACTTGCAGCGAGGTTGCGTTTGGTACCGCCGGGAACCACACCCTGCTCAATCAACGCGCGCACGCCGTCGAAAACCGGAACTGACGCCACCCGCACACGCGCCTCGACCCCGCTTGCGGCGAGCATCACGTAGAGGTGACCCAGGAGTCCGTAGCCCGTGACGTCTGTTGCCGCGTGTACCGCTCCCTCCAGTTCCGCCATGGCGCCAGCGGCGCCGGCGTTGAGCGTAGTCATGACCTCCACGGGGACAGCCATGTCGTCCTCAGTGATCGCGTCCTGTTTCAATGCCGTGCTCAGAATCCCCGTTCCGATCGGCTTGGTCAGAACGAGCGTGTCACCAGGCCGCGCCCCGGCGTTGTCGATGATCTTGTCAGGATGTGCGTCGCCCACGACCACCATGCCGTACTTGGGTTCGGGGTCGTCGATCGAATGGCCACCGAGGACAAAGGCTCCGGCTTTGGCGGCTACGTCGACACCGCCCTCGATGGTGCGACCCAGCAGATCGAGCATCGTGGGATCGCGGGGCCAGGCAACGAGGTTCAGGGCAAACAACGGCCTTGCCCCCATCGCGTAGATGTCGCTGAACGCGTTGGCGGCGGCGATGGCCCCGAAATCGTACGGATCGTCCACAATAGGCGTAAAAAAGTCCACCGTCACCACCATCGCCCGGTCGTCAGCGATCTGAAACACCGCTGCATCATCGCGCGTGGCAGCGTCGACCAACACCCGTGGGTCGTCCACAACCGGCATGTGGCGCAAGACCTGCGCCAACTCAGTCGAGCTGAGTTTACTGGCTCAACCGGCGCCGTGTGACAGCGACGTCAGACGAATCCGTTTCTTTTGGTTCGGTGTTTCGTTCATTGTACCAATCGATGGTCCCGTAGCAAACTTGTTAACTCGCGCAAGATAACAAAATCAGCACAAGATGTGGGGATCGATTGACATTCCAACGGTCCACACAATATTTGCTGCTCATGCGACCACTCGGCAGGCTCCTGTGAAGCTCGCGTCCAAGACAACAATCGGAATCGCCACCGCGATCGTGCTGGTCGTCGGCGTGTTCGGATTCGCCTTGTACCTTCGGGCCCTCGAACGGGACATCCTCTCCATCATCGCCCGGCCGGCAGATGAGACCCTGGCGGACTTGCTGGTAAAGATACGACAAGCCGCCAACGTTCCTCCGGATCTCTCTCTCTTCATGCTGCCCCGCACCGAGGACGGCAACGCCGCATCCATCATTCTCCAGGATGAGGCTGGGAACGACTTGGCGAGGTTGAGAGCGCCGGAACTGCTACACCAGAAGCTCCTGGACGAGAATCCGCTCCACCCGGACGAACGAGCCCTGTGGGACGAGGTGGTTTCCGACTCCATGCTCGAGCAGTATGTGGCCGCGGCCCGCCAGAAACATTACGCGACCCTCGACATCATGATGGCCGACCAGGAAAAGCTCGGCGAACCCAAGTTGATGTACGCTAGCGCCCCCAATTACAGCGGTATTCGGATCGGAGCCTTAGGCCTGACACTGCGGGCGCATCGTCATCGGCTACAGGGCGAACTGGACCAAGCAGCCAGGGACATCGGTGCCGTCCTGAGCCTCGGCCACCACATTCTGACAAAATCCCCAACCATCAATGAAAGCAAAATTGGGAGGATGATTCTTCAACCAGCCCTCACAGAGCTGGCGCACTACGCAGACGCCCGGGACGACATTGCTCTGGCCGAAAAGGTTTCCTGGTTGGGCCTGTGGGGAGACCGGACGGTGGACTTTGGGCAACTCCTGTCCCCCTTGCCTATGATGCCGGACTTCGCATTGCGTATCGCGGCGGATACCTCCCTGTGGACTGCGGTCCGCATTCAAGCACTCAACATGATCGCCCTCGGGCAGGTCGTGCGGGCGAAGCATGTCCTATCTGGTGCAGACGACCGAGTGACCCGCGGCGTCGAGGAGCTGGTGAACAGCCCGGATCCTCAGTTCGCCAAAGCGGCGCAAATCACGCTGGGTACGCTGGAATGGTTCGACGACCTCGGACCGTGGGGCCGCCTGAAATTCGTTCGGTCCAGCATTCAGCGGATGGTCGCGATCCGCTGAGCCGGGAATGAGCGATTGTCTTCCGTTCCCGCCGTCGAATCGCTAAACAGCTTCCGTGTCGCAAGTACTCTGGGTCGTAATTGCGGTAGCGTATTCACCGCAGACCGCCCCGTCGTCCTTCCGTCCTTCCGGGAACTTTTCCTGTAAAGCCCGCGCTACACAAGAAACCACACCGAGAAAGACCTGTGAGCGAGGGCAAGAGTATGATCCGTCGATGGCTCAGCCGGCTGCTGGGCGGAAACGCCAAGAGCGACACCCCAGCGACACAGATAAGAACGCTCACCACCCGCGATGAAGTGGACGAGGCGCTGGCGGCCCCGGTCGCCGTGTGGTACAAGCACTCTCCCATCTGCGCCGTGAGTGCCTGGACGCTTCGGGAGGTGAAACGCTTCGCCCGCGAGCACCCCAATACGGCCGTGTTCCACATTGACGTAATCCGCCACCGCGACTTGTCGGACTGGATCTCGGAGCACTTCGGCATCCGCCACGAGTCTCCTCAGGCGTTGGTCGTGCGGGATGGTCGAGAGGCGTGGGCGACATCTCACAGCTCCATCACCGCCGACGCGCTGTGGCAGCAGGTGGAGAAAGACGTCTGAGCCGATCCTGCTAGGCTTCCGGTTCGGTCAAACCTCAAAAAGGTGTCCTTCGTCACAATAGACCCACGCGGTACGACACAGAATTCCCCTTGTCGTGTGCCTAATTTTGCCTGCAACATCGGAGCCCCCTGCCGCTCTACGGCGTGGCCGGCTCCTCCAGTCGATAGGCTGTCCAGATTGGAGACCCCTCAGGAGGTATAGCTGTTATGCGATTCAAGAATCTGTCCGCTCTGAGCCTCGTGTTCGCTGTCGGCCTGGCGGCATGTAACGACTCCACTAATCCGGGAGACTCGTTCGATCCGAGCGCGTCGGCCGCTGACTTGGAGGCCGTCGGAAGCGCGTTCAACACAGACGTGTACGAGAGCCTCTCGAAGATGGGCGGGGGTTTCGGCGCTGTCGCTGCCGCGCCGGCCCTGGCTGCCAGCGTCGTGGACGCAGGCTGGATCTCGGTGTCCTCACCCGAGAAATGGGAGCTGTATGGAGGCGAGCTTGCCAACGTCTTGCTGTCCCGCTCCGCGGCCGTATTGCTGATTCCCGACACGTTCCGGGGACGCACTTACGAGCACAATATTGAGGGTTACTTCCACAACCCGGACCGCACCGGCGCACCAACGAACGGCATACGGTTCATCCTCTATGAAGTGAACCCAATCACCGGAGTGCCCGGGGCCACGGAAATCGGCTGGGTGGACGTGATGGACGAGAGCACCGACCTGGCCGCCGTCGTCCGGCTGAGCGTCTGGTCCGGCGATGTCGAGTATATCAATTATACGGTAGGTGCTTCCGGCGTAATCAACTCGGTTTCGTTTCAGATCGAGGGTTGGGTCACCGACGGCACCACTCAGGTGAACTTCACGCTGAATCATTCCATCGATGCCACCTTTGCCACTGCCCGGGCGGAAATAGACTACCAGATCGACGTCCCGTCGCGGGACTTCAGCGTTGCTGCCAACATGGTGATAGAGTTCGATGCGGAAACAGAAGCCGGCACCATCACGATCGAGGTCTTGTTCAGTCAGGCGAACAACAACGTCGTGGTGCAGGGCTCGATCGATTCTCAAAGTGACGGCGGAACGCTCGAGGTTTTGGTCAACGGCAATCTCTTCGCGACGATCACATTTGCCGGTGAGAGCATCACCGTAGTGGGTCCCGACGGCAATGCCCTGTCTCAGGAGCACGCACAGGCCCTCCGACAGATCACGGATGCACTTGGAGACATCTTCGACGACACGTTTGAAGACCTCTTCAGTCCGGTGGAGTGGCTGTTCAACTTCGGCAGCAGCCTCTAGGCCAAACTCGAGAAGATCGACGGCAGAAACGCCTCCCGGTTACCGGGGGGCGTTTTTGCATCCTACCACTTAGCATAGAGCGGATAGTCCACCTCCCCACTCCCCACTCCCCACTCCCCACTCAGCGAGTAAATTGACCTACCCTTACCGGCACTCGACCATGTGGCTCCTCCCCGCAATCTCGCTGGTATCCGCCGCGGCAGCCCGGATTTACTACCGGCTCACCGTCGCCGGCGGCCGTATCCCGCATGGCGGTCCGGTGTTGCTGGTAGCCAACCACCCGAATTCACTCCTCGATCCGGTCTTGGTCGCAGCCGCTGCCCGGCGGCCGGTGCGGTTCCTCGCGAAGGCCCCGCTGTTCACCGATCGCAAAGTGGGTTGGCTGGTTCGAGCAAGCGGGGCGATACCGGTGTACCGGCGAGTCGACGACCCACAGGCGATGGACGCCAACGTCGACACGTTTCGGGCCGTGCACCAGGCGCTGGCAGGGGGTGCCGCCATCGGAATCTTTCCCGAGGGGTTGAGCCACAGCGAACCTGGACTCGCGAGGCTCAAGACAGGAGCGGCGCGTATCGCCCTGGGCACGCTGGCCCAGCATCCCGAACCCTTCCCCATCGTCCCCGTCGGCCTGGTGTTCCGTAGTAAGGACATCTTCCGATCCGACGCGCTGGTGGTGGTGGGACAACCCGTCGCGTGGGACGATCTGGCCATCCACACTCCCGATGATCGTGATGCAGTACGGGAACTCACCAGACGCATCGACGGGGCCATGCGCCAGGTCACCATCAACCTGGAACGCTGGGAGGACCAACCGCTGGTGGACTGTGCCGAAGCCGTGTGGCAGGCCGAGTGGGGCGGGGGCGGGGGCGGGGGCGGCGACACCGATCCGGCCCGGAAGGTCGAGCGCCTCGAGGTCACGACGTCCATCCTCTCCCGCATCCGAAGCGCGCCCGACCCCCGCGCCTCAGCGCTGGTGGATGACGTGGCACGCCACTGCCGCCAGCTCGAGCGCCTGGGCGTTACGCCAGGAGACCTGGCGGTCGATGTGAGGTTGCGGGCCAGCCTGCGGTGGGGGTTGCGCCGGTTCTACCTCGTAGGCGCGCCGGCGTTCGTCGTGGCTCTCGCCGGCCTCGCCGTGACCTGGCTCCCAAACCAGGTGACCGGCAGAGTGGCCATGGCCCTCCGGCCCAACGTCGACCAGCGGTCCACGTTCAAGCTTTTGATCGGAGCGGCCGTGTACCTGATGTGGATCGGATTCCTCGCCGTGCTCGTGGGCGCGGTGAAAGGGGTCCTCGCCGGCGCGGCGACGGTGGTTGCGGTGCCCGCCATCGGCCTGGTGGGGCGCCGGACCCGGGAGCGGTGGAGCGGAGCGTTGAAGGATGCGCGGCGGTTCTTCCTGCTGCGGGCGCGGCGCGAGATGGTCGAGGGGTTGCGGAAGCAGCAGCGTGAGATCGCGGAAGGCCTCAGGGAGTTGTACGACAGAGAGAGAGGTGGGCCGTAGCGGACCGCAGCGCGTAGAGGGACCTGCCCCATGCAGACTGCGGCTCGCTACGTCACCATCTCAGGTCTTCCGCTCGTACCGCTCCAGCCATTGGAGATCGAATTCGTCGCGCAGCACCACGTACACGTGCACCCGACCAAACCCGACGACTTCGCGGCCAACCGGGAGCGTCACCCGTTCCTTCAACTGTCCATCGGCCCCAAACACGTCGAAAACCGGGGCATCGCCGGCGGCCACAGAGCGCCGCACCCACGCGTCGCCCTCGGGAGTGACCCGCACGCCGCTAGCCACAAACGGGGGCTTGGCGTCCGGCCATTCGTAGTCGTCAATGTCGGGCAGTCCTCCGCCACCACCGCCTCGTCCGAAAGACATCGATCGAACTCCGTTGTTGATCTCTACCATGACCCTAAGCCCACTCGAGGATGATTGATTCACCCACTCCTCCTTCTCGGCCCGGCGTATCCTCACGGGCCGGTACGACACGTCGTCACCCCGAACACGGCCGCCGCCGGGCTCTGTCCATTCGAGGTAGTATCCGTCCGTCCGCGCCGTAGCCAGTCGACCGTTCCAACCCACCGCCCAGGCGTCCTGCGGGGAAAGTGGTGTCTGGATAAGGCGGACGCTGCGCTCACCCCGTCCCCCCGAGGTCTCAGTACGGCGTTCTTGGAGCTTGACCCGACCCACCTCGTCGAAGGCTCCGGTGGCCCGGTCCCACCGCATGATCGCCGCCGAGTCGGGCAACTGCCCGCCGGGCCTCATCCCCAAGCCCAGGGCCTGGAAATAGACCCGCCCTTGAGAGTCCGTGCCCCGGGGAAGTACGGCATTCATGCCGCCCATGGGGCTTCCTTGGCCGGCACCATGCCCCTGCCCGCCTTGGGCAATTGGGGTGGTCTCACCGAAGCTCAGGTCCGGTCCCAGCACCGTGAGGCGGCCGTTTCCGAGGTCCACCAACAGCGTCGAGTCCCCTGGCAGCGGGAATACGCCGTCGGGCTGTCTGTATTCACCCGGGCCGGCTCCCACCCTTCCGATGGTGTCGGCCGTGCCCGCCACCAGATCCACCACCATCAACGCCTGGCCCAGGGGATCGGCGATCAGCACTCGTCCATCGCGCAACTCGCGCAGGCCCCCAACCATGCCAAAAGCCTCGGGAAACGTGGCGTCCGGTTTGGTGAGACGGCGCTCTGGGACCTGAGCAGCGGTTGCCACAGGAATGCCGGTGAGCATGGTCAGGGCCAGGCATGCCCCTGCGATCTTCGGCGGTCTGAGGTCCATCAACTCCTCCATCGTAGGATATCGGTTTTGCTTGATTACGACTTTCAAGATGCCCAAGCCTATCCAATCGTCGCAACCGGACCAGAGTGGAGACACCAGCTCGGCTTAGCCATACAACGTTTGGTTTAGCCACGGAAACCAGTGGTTTCCGTGGCTAACTTCTCCCGCGCCGGATCCGGCCATGCGCTTCGCAACGCGCTCCAGCGCCAGGTCGGGCCTCTCCGTGAGTACACCGCGGCAATGGATCTTCCTCTAGATTCGATAGATACTCACCAGCCAAGCAAGGTGCGGATCGTGGAGCTGAACGCCGAAGAGCAGGCACTGGCCCGGGGAGAAGCCGGCGAGGCCGCCGCCATGGCCATGCGGATCGTGGTCGAGATGGCGGAGATCATGGACGCGCCTCTCCTGGGGCGGATCACCTCGGCCCACATCGACGGCTGCCTGTATCACGGCGACGGAGGCGTGGAATTCGCTGAACGCCTCGTTGAGGGCGGTGCCAAGGTGCGCGTGCCCACGACGCTCAATGTGGGCGCTCTCGACCTCTTCAGCGCCAAGCGGGGTCGTTTGGACGACCATCGCTACGAGATGGCACGTCGGCTCATGGCGGCGTACGAAAAGATGGGGTGCCGTCCCACGTGGACCTGTGCCCCCTACCAGGCCGGTCACCGTCCGGCGTTCGGAGAGCAGGTGGCGTGGGGCGAGAGCAATGCCGTAGCATTCGCCAACTCCGTGCTCGGCGCCCGCACCAACCGCTACGGCGACTTCCTGGACATCTGCTGCGCGCTGGTAGGCCGAGCCCCCATGGTCGGTCTCCACCTCGACGAGAACCGCCGGGCAACAGTCCTGATCAGCACCGACAGCCTGTCGGACCGGCTGAAGGAGACGGCCGTCTTTTATCCCGTGCTCGGTAGCTGGCTCGGGGCGGCCGTCGGGAGCGAGGTCGCCGTGATCGACGGACTCCCGCCCACGACGAGCGAAGACCGTCTCAAGGCACTTGGCGCGTCTGCCGCGTCCACCGGCGAAGTGGCGTTGTTTCACGTGGCCGGCGTCACGCCCGAGGCGCCGGACCTGCAGACGGCATTGGGGGGCCGGGAGCCGAGCAGGACCATCGAGCTAACGCCCGCGATGATCCGCCAGGCTCGCGACGAGTTGTCCACGACCGACGACCACCGCATCTCCGCAATCGCGTTGGGAAGCCCGCATTTCTCACTCCACGAGTTCGAGGACCTAGATCGGCTGATTGGCGACACGCCCCTCGCCATTCCTTTCTTTGTCTGCACGGGCCGGGGTGTCCGAGAGGATTTGGAACGCACCGAGAGACTCAGCCGGCTCCGGAAGGCGGGCGTCGAGATCGTAGTGGACACATGCGTGGTCGTTACCCCCATCCTGCCGGAGGGTGGCGGGGTGCTGATGACGAATTCCGGCAAGTTCGCGCACTACACGCCGGCCAACACCGGATACCAGGTGGTGTACGGCAGCCTCGAGGATTGCGTCGCGACGGCACGAGCGGGCCGGTTGGTTCGGGACGAACGGCTGTGGAGTTGAGCGTGGGAGAGATTCAGGGAAGGGTGCTCATTCGGGGACGTGCAACGGGCCGATTGTGCCGCCTGTCGAAACCGATCAGCCTCTGGGGAGGCGTGGAACCCACCACCGGTCGGATCATCGATCCGCGACACCCGGATTACGGAAGGGATATTACAGGGACCGTACTGGTTCTTCCTGCAACGATCGGATCGAGTTCATCGAGCGCCATCATGCTCGAGCTGCTGCGCCAGCGACACGCACCGGCTGCGGTGGTGTTGGGTAGCGTCGACGCCATCCTGACCCTGGGCGTCATCGTCGCGCGGGAGATGGGCTATCCGTCTATTCCGGTAGTAGCAGTGGACGACGTTACGATGCTGCCAGCGGTCGGTGTGGCCACAGTTACCGAGGACGGCCGGATACGCATGAGAGGTGAAGAGTAAGACGTGAGAGGCACACTAGTGCCCGAGTGGTCGGTCGATTTCCTTCCCTCCTCCCTGCTCCCTCCTACGACCTCACCACCGAATCGTTCTCCACATAGCGATTGGTCGCGTTCAAGACGGCAACCGCCGCTGCACGTTCAGCACCTTGTTCCGCCACGTACGTGCCCACGAATCGGCGGCGGCCGTCCTGGTCTTTTACACCGACCGACACGATCACGATGACCGAATCGAACGCGTGGACGGATTTCACGCCGAGCAACTCGAAGGACCGACCGGATTCCACCACCTGTTGAATTGCATCGACGGAGGCCTGCGCCGCGCACCGCAACGCCACGGTTTCGGTTCCCTTGCCCTCTCTGGTACCGACAAACATGTCTCCACCACTTCGTGTCAGCTCCACTTGTGCTCGACACCTTCCATCGGGGAAGCGGTTGAATATGAAGTTAGAAAAGATCAGGCGCTCAGGGTCACTCATTTTTGGTCCTCCCGTCGACCGCATCCGTCCGCCGGCCCACCCTGGGGGCCATGCACTGAAAGGCCTTCCCGGCGTAGCGACGAAGATCGGGTTTGCCATAGAAAGATGCAAACTTTCCGTGCCAGGGGTCGTGATATGTCTCACACAGAGACGTACCACCTGTCTGGCCGTTCCCTCGAGGCGTCAATCGCGGTAGGCGGGAGATTTCCGACCGGCCCAGCCTCCGCAGATCATGGTAAACCCCTGATGCCTCGCGCTTTCCACGCCGGCAGCTAGTGTTTCCGGCCCCCCGGGGCCGCAGCACCAGAATCCCTCCGGAACGAAACCCTCCTGATCCTCCGACCGTCGATCGAGCTGACGCGGAATCCCCCGCCCTGGACGGCAATCTCGTCGCCCACCACGGCCACGCGCCCCAGCCGGCCGAACACGTAGCCGCCGATCGTATCGATGACGTCTTCGGGCAGGTCGAGATCGCAGCGCTCGTTGACGTCATGCACCGCTACACCGCCTCCGATCAGCAACTCACCGTTGGTGGCCTCCTCGAACGGCAGCGGCTCGTGTTCGTGCTCATCGTGTATCTCACCCACGATTTCCTCGATGAGATCCTCCAGCGTGACCAGCCCCGCGGTTCCGCCGAATTCATCGAGCACGATGACCATCTTGATGCGCTCGCTCCGCATCTCGGTCAGAAGATCCTCTACGATCTTGCTCCCTGGAACGAATCGCGGTGACCGCATGACCGTCTGAATATCCTGCACGCCATCCCGATCCGCGCGCCAGAGATCCCGCGCGAGGAGGATACCCACCACACGATCGATCGTCTCCTCGTAGACCGGCAATCGGAGACGTCCTTGGTCCACCATGACCCTCTGGGCTTCCTTCGCCGACGTCTCTACCGGTATCGCCACCATCGCGGTCCGCGGCGTCATCACTTGACTGACTTTGACGCGGTCGAGGTTCATCACGTTGCTGACCACTTGCCACTCGTCCTGGTCAATTTCACCTTCCAACCGCCCCATTTCCGCCAACGCCTCCAACTCGGCTCGACTCATCTTGGGTATCGCCTGCCCACGCGGCGTGATCAATCTGTTGAAATAGGCGAGGGGCACGAGGATTGGTTTCATGGCAAAGATCAAGGCCCGCACCACGTATGCGGTGGGCTTGGCCAGCCTTCGCCAATAACGGGCGCCGAGTGTCTTTGGGAGAATCTCAGAGAACATCAACACGGCCAGCGTCAGCAGAGCCGAAAAGAGCGCGATCCCCCATTTGGGGCCAAACAGGCGCAGCGCCAAGCCACCACCCACGGCGGCCCCCATGGTGTTGCCGATGGTGTTGAGCGTGAGGATGGCGGCGATCGGCTCGTCCATGCTCTCGCGCATGTCGGTCAGCAACGCGCCCGCCCGATCACCGCGGTCCCGAAGCACCGCGATGAAAGAGTGGGACGTGGACAGCAGAACCGCTTCCAGGACGGAGCACGCGAACGAGATGATCAACGCCAGGCCGATGACCACGAGCAGTGTAGTCACCGACGTGGCCTGCTAGATCGAGGTCTTATGGCGTCCCTTCTGAACTGGGTGTCATTGCCGGCCCCATAATCGCTACGTCTTTCAACATGGGGCCTCTACTCGATGGGTAAGGGCAACCGCGAAGAAAGTCAACGGCTCGGCACCCCACGCCGGCCTCAGCCCCCGCCCCCACTGTCCGGAGGCATGGTCAGGAGCGCCGCATAGAGGTCGATGCCGTACCATAGGTTTGCAACGCGGAGGTTTTCATCCGCCGCATGCTGGTTGTCGTCATGATTCGCGATGGGGAGGATCAGCGCCGGCTTCCCCATGACGTCGGTGAACAAGTACAGCGGCAGCGATCCGCCCAGTGCCGGAAACAACACCAGGTCCTCGCCGGCAGCCCGGCGGGTTGCGCGAATCACTTGCTGCACGATCGGCACATCCATTGCTGTACGAGCCGCCGGATATCCCCCCGAGCGCGTGACTTTGGCAATCTTGGGATACCGCAGTCGGGTTTCCCGATCCGGATCCTCCCGCACGATGTGATAGCCCTGGCGGCGAATGTGTGCCTCCACGAGGTCCTTCATCTGCTCCGGATCGTTCCCTTTGACCAGACGAATCCCAAGTGCCGCTGTGGCCGTGGCGGGAATGATGTTCCGGACCAACGCCCCCACATTGGCACTGGCAAGACCGCGCACCGTGAGCGACGGCAGCAACAGACGCTCCGCCAGCGACGCGCCGCCGCCCTCGGTCCGCAGCAGTCCCAACTCGCGCTTCAGCTCCTCGTCGTAGTCCGGCAGCTCCCTGAGCACGGCACGCTCCAACTCGCCCAGGGGCTCCACCGTGTCGTAGAACCCCTCAACCAGAACGTTCCCATCCTCGTCTTTCATCGTAGCCAGGAGTGCCGCCAACATCTGTCCCGGCACGGGGGCCCAGTTGCCGTAATGGCCACTGTGGAGTGGACGCATCGAACCGTAGACCGTCACCTCGATACCCGTCACGCCGCGGACACCAAACGTCAACAGCGGCCGGCGGCTCTGGTGCACCGGCCCGTCGAAGAAGAGCCATATGTCGATGTCATCCAGTCGTGCACGGTTGCCTTCGAGGTATTGCCGCAGCCGCCTGGAGCCAGCCTCCTCCTCGCCCTCGAAGAAGAACTTGATGTTGGAGGTGGGCGAGATCCCGGCCTCACGAAAGGCCCGCAACACCGGCAGCAAGGCGCCGATTGGCGCCTTGTCGTCGCCGGCCGACCTGGCATAGATGCGCCATTCGGGATCGATCCGTTCGCCGGCCTTCGGGAACGCCAGTTGCGTTCCCCCATCATCAATCGCACGGGTGTACAAAGTGGGCGTCCAGGGCCCATTGCTCCAGCGGCTGCTGTCCACCGGCTGCCCATCATAATGCACGTAGATGCCCAACGTACGGGTGGCGCCAGGCACGGCAAGCTCGCCGTACACGATCGGAGGTGCACCGGGAATACGCAGCAGCTCCGCGTCCACTCCGAGTTCAATCAAAGCATCGCGGATGTATGCCGCATTCTCGTTTATCCCAACCGAGTCCGACGCCACGTTCGGCATCGCCAGCAGGCTCCTGAACTCGTCGAGAATCTCGGCACCGTGCGCCTCGCGGTAGGCCCGGGCAATATCAACCGGTGATTGCCGTGCTCCGGCCGCGGAGGGAGAGAATGCCGCAGTACAAATAGCGGTTACCACGAGCCACCGTCTTGCCATCTCGCTCACCTCATCGGGGTCTTTCTGCTTCCTGCTCCCTACTCCCTGTTCCCCAATAGTATATCCCTGCGCACTCTCCCACCCTTCTCGGAAAGAACGGTAATTCCAAAAACGGCTTGGGAATCCGTCACCCGCACCACGTATTCCAGCGTACGAAGCGACTCGGACCCTCCACTCCTGCCCTGGGTATCGCGCGCGCCTTTCAGGTGGCCGAGCGTGGTGCGTGCAGTCCCAGACACCAACTCCGCCCCGGTCAGATCAACCACTGCCCGCACCGGAACGGCGATCTCCATGTCCAACGCCCGTTGGGTAATGTTGGTCGGAAGGTAGCCCTCGTTTTCCACCACGACCGTAACCTTGAACAGGTCGTCACCAATCCAGTTGGTGCTGAAATCGCTGATGACGATGCGCGGGCTGATCTCGGCGAGCCACAACATCCACGGCACGTAGAGTTCCACCTCTCCCTTCAGGAGATGCGGCGGCGGATTGCTCCTGGTGAACTTGGAGCGCCACCCGCCGATCTCCACTCGACCGAGCTGGGGGTGATCGTATACCGTCCAGTCGGCGAAGCCTGCACCGCCCAGTTCCTCGTCATTCCAGCGGAAGCGCTCCGCTTCCGTGACACGCCCATCGCCATCATAGTCTCGCCCGAAACCGCCCCAGAACTCCGGCACGAACCCCACGACGCCGAAGTCCCAATACGACCAACTGATCAACGTGCCGTGTCGATGTGCTCGCGGATTCGTGTAGCTCGCCCGTGCCGGCTGAGCCGTAGTCTGTTCGTACTTTCCCGACAACTCGAGAATCAGGCTCTGATCCGGTGAACTGAACTCGTCCCACGATGTGGTTGACGGTAGGCGATACACGAACCCGCCCGACGTGTGGCCGTGAAACACGCCGGTGATGTTGCGATGGCCACTGATGAAGTCGATTGTCGCGCGCGTCTCCGGCTCGGACAGCGGATACGGTCCCGCCCCGCGCTGCTCGAACTCCAAGCCCCAGTTGCGCGGGAAGTTGCGGTTCATGTCGATCCCTCCGATGCCGTCCTCGTTGAAGTAGCCGTCCCCGTCGTCGTCGATGCCTTCGGAGTAGAGATCGTAGAAACGGTTGCCGAATTCGCCGGCGGCGCGACGCACCATCACCCGGTCGTCAGCGGGGCTGATCCTCCAAAGGCCGTTGGGATTCGGGACCCGCATCTGGGTCATCGAGCCGTCCCCGTCGAGATCGTTGCCGGGATCCTCGTCCAGCAGACCGTCGCGGTCTTCGTCGTACGGTCGCGGTGTGCTCCGCAGACTGTTGGGTGTGGTGAGTGCGATGTCGGCTCCGTCAGGATTGAATTTGGGACGCACGTACAGCGTTCTCGTATCCAACAAGCGCGTCACACGGGGATCGTTTCCGTAACGACTCAACACGTACCACGCAAAGTGCAGCGCCACCTCGGCGCCGGTCAGTTCCGCTGCGTGAATGTTGCCGTCGTAGTAGTATGCCGGCTTTTCGGCCGCAGGTCCGGTTGCCTCATTGGTGATCTCCAAGACCATGAGCGGCGTACCCTGGAGCGTCTCGCCAATCGAGTAAAGGTTCGTGAGCCCGGGATACATCTGGGCCCATCCTCGCAACAGGGCGTACGCGTCGGCGGTGCTGTGGAAGCTTGCCCAATTGGGGTCGGCGGGGTCCTCAGCCTGAGCGACACCACTAATAGGGAGGATCGCGGTGAGAATGACTGAGCAGACGAGGGATGTTTTTCGGATCATGGGTCACCGAGGGGCGAGGATTCAGCGGAAAGATACCGGCCGGGCGCTCGATGGCGAGCGATCGACAGCGCCGGGCGCTGCGTTACCTTATGTGGTGCCGCCCGCCCCGAAACGGCTGCCTGGAACTCGGGGGGTGGTGGCGCTGTTCGATGACCGGGGCCAGGAACGGTAGGCCACGGGTGGGAGGGAGGGGAAGGATTCCCAAGGTACAGTAGGAGCAGCCCTACGATGCGTCAAAACAGGACTCCGGTGGCCACTGATCTGCGCAGAGCGGCAATGCGCGCATTCGGGACCCTTGCGCCCCGGGCGGCCGCCTCATGGTTCGAGCGACTGATCCTCACTCCGTCCCTCTATCCCCAATCGCCCGGTGCAACGGGCTCGTTTCAGGACGGCGACCACACCAGGGTACCCTACGAGAATGGATGGCTTTCGCTCTGGTCATGGGGCGAGGGACCGACTGTCTTGCTCCTGCACGGCTGGGGCGGCCGCGCGGTCCACCTGCGGGAGTTCGTGGAGCCGCTTCTGGCGGCGGGTTTCCGGGTAGTGGCCTTCGACGCCCCTGCGCATGGGCGCTCCGACGGCGTCCGAACCAATCTGGTGGAATGCACCCAAGCGGTGCTGCAGATCGCCGGATTCATCGGACCCGTTCATGGAATCATCGCCCATTCCTTTGGCTCACCCACGGCCGCCATGGCGGTGCAGCACGGACTCCATGTGAACAAGATGGTGCTCATTGGGGCCCCGGTCAGCATCGCCAAGCTGACCGACCGGATTGCCCGCATCATCGGCTTGCCCCTCCAGGTTTCGCGCATGACGCAACGGCTGATCGAGTCACGACTGGGCATCTCGCTGGAGGAACTGGAGACCGATCGGGTCTTGGCCGGCGTCGATGTTCCGCTCCTCGTGTTCCACGACGATGGGGACCCCGATGTCCCGTGGGAGGAC
The DNA here is from genome assembly GCA_022566515.1 of Gemmatimonadota bacterium. Classification (GTDB taxonomy): domain Bacteria; phylum Gemmatimonadota; class Gemmatimonadetes; order Gemmatimonadales; family GWC2-71-9; genus B3T1B10. The sequence goes on along the minus strand of JADFIT010000021.1, from coordinate 5,392 downwards.
GGTGCGGCCATCGTGCGAGCGGCCAAGGAAGCCAACCTCGTGACGACCTCCGGCCTGGGCCACCGGCGCATCGTTAGGGATCCGGCCGTCGTCAAGCAGGCGGTCGACTTCATGAGTGAGGTCCACGTCACTCAGCCTGCGGGAAAAAGTGCCTAGGAATTCTTCAACAGGATCTGGTGCCGGTCTAGTCTAGAAGGTCGCATTCAGCATCAGGTACGCCCACTGCATGTCTTCACTCAGGCTACCCAGGTCCCGGAAGCCGGTTCCCTGGACCACATAAGAATACCCGGCCTGAATCAACAGATTGGGTGCGTAGCGGTGCGACAATGTGACATCTATCTCCTCGCCGATCCTGCGGATATTCCCCGCCGCCTCTTTTGCAAACAGGAACTGATGCAGGTCGATTCCGAGGTTCAGGTCATCGCGCAGCTTGAAGGCTCCCTTCAAGGCGATGTCCTGCAATCCCAAGCCGCCGGTGTGAACGGGGATGTTCAAGAATAGGTCCGCCAAGCCGTAGAACTTGTGGTTCGTGGGAAACAGGGTATCGAACACTTTGACGGTGCCGTCCGTGGGATCATCATCACCTGAGAGGAAATCGTACCACGCCGTGACCGTAACCTTGGGCGACAAGACAAATCCCAGGCGCCCGCCGAACATGAATGCTTCGACGTCAACTCCGTCGCGATCGCCGAACTGATAAGTCCCCTCGAAGCGGTATTTCACCTTACCGCCTTGCCCGTCTATGCGCACACCAGCGGTCCCCTCTTTCGTGTCGGCCGTGGGATCGGTAGTTGGCGCCAAATCACGACGGAAGAATCCGTAGAGTTCGAGATTCCCGCCTCCCACTTCACGGAACTGCGCGTACGCACCGGAAAACTCCGAGTCCTCAGAGACTGCGGCTGACGTCGCTTCGCCTGTCTTGAACCCGAAGAAATTCACGGAGCCCTCGGCCCAGTCGTACCGCCCGAGCGCCCCATCGAAGGACCGGGCCTGCTGGGTCCACTCCACCGCGCCTACCAATCGCTGGCCGCCGAAATTCACTTCCTGCCGGCCGACACGAAGGGCAAAGCCCGCGTCGCCGCTGTGGTTCAACTCCAGATACCCCTGGTGCAAGTCGAGGTTGTCGGCCGAAAAATCACCGAGCGTGTTGGTCTCCTCGCCGAAGAAACGTACATCCTGAAGTTGAATGAAAACCCGGACGTTGCGCTCCAGCAGCGCAGATAGGTGGACCCGGACTCGCATCGACGTGGCACCATCGTCACCATTACCCGCCGGCTCGCGGTATTCGAAGCGCGGCCTGACTTGGCCCCCCAACGTTATGTCCTGAGCATGCAGCGGGAGCGATGCTCCAGCGATGAGTAATGCGCTCAAAAAACTTATGTATCTCATGCCCCAATCCAGCAATTCGAGGAAAGTAAGTTCCAGTTCACCCGACGTATATTCCTGGCTATCCAGTGAAGAAATCGTGAAGAAGGTGAGAAGCAGGCGACAGACGTGGAAAATACTCTAAGACCCGAATTATCAAGGACCTACAAACATTGATCGTGCCGGATCGCTGGCGCGGCTACTACTCTGGGTCGTAATTTAGGTGGAGGGCTTAAGTTTAAAACCCGACACCTGAAAGCTGACCGTGACCCTGAACACCCAGTGATGACATCGCGCAGACACTTCGTGGCCTCCACAATGGCCGCTGCCGGCTGGTACCGGCTCGCCCCCGCCCCCGCCCCCGCCCCGCAGTCGGAGATGTTCGCGCTGGTGCTGGGAACGGTGCAGGACGGCGGCCTGCCACAGGCCGGATGCTACACACCTCGCTGTGAGGCCGCCCGACGCGATCCCTACTACGTAGCCTCGCTGGCACTGATCGACCCCAATGCGGAGCGGTATTATCTCGTCGACGCCACACCGGACCTCACGCGGCAGCTCGACCTCATTCCCGGCGAAGCGTTTCGGCGGCGTGCGCAAGCCCGGCGACCGTTCGACGGCATATTTCTCACCCACGCCCACATCGGTCACTACCTCGGCCTGGCGCTCCTGGGTCGAGAGGGCCTCGGTATCTCGCGGACACCATGTTACTGCTCGCCGGCGATGGCGCAATACCTCTCGAGCAACGGTCCGTGGAGCCTGATGGTCAGCGAGGGACGGCTCTATTTCCCGGCCGTAGGGATGAACGAGTGGCACAGAGTGGACGATGCCCTTTCGGTAAAGCTCATCCCGGTACCCCATCGGCACGAGTTCTCTGATACAGTTGCTTTCGTGTTTCGGGGTCCCAGCCGATCCTTGTTATATGTCCCGGACATCGACAAGTGGGAGGATTGGCAGGTTCGTGTTGAGGACTTGGTGAGGGAGGTGGACGTGGCCTTGCTGGACGGATCGTTCTATTCACCCAGCGAGATTCCGGGGCGCGACATCGAAGACATTCCCCATCCCCTGATACCCCACACCATGGACCTTCTCCAGCAAGCGGTGAGGGATGGGAATCGAGTTGTATTCACGCACCTCAACAACACCAACGCCGCACTGGACAAAGGCAGCGCCGCGGCAACGCGCGTCGCGCAACGGGGGTTTGAGGTGGCGCAGGCCGGGATGCGATTTGGGCTGTGATCGAGTGAGTAGCGAGAGGTGTAGCCGTGAGTGACTCCCCACCTGGGTTCCTTGTGACGATTCTCGACCCTTCCGCCCCACCCCGGAAGTTGTGTTCCCCCCCTCCCCGAAAAGGTGTAGCGGTGAAGGGAACAAAGTTTTGGCGGGTTGGGTTGGAGTCCGTGGTTTCCGTGGCCATTCACTCCGGACGCCGCATGTATCGCGATGGTGGGGCCTTCTTCCTGACGGGAACGTCTTTCCCCCGGAAATGCCGGATGAACCAAACTTCTTCTCACCCCGGCAAAGACCGGGTATATTCCGTCCCGTGCAGCGCAAGACGCCCACCCCCCTACGTGTGAACCGTGCCGTCTGTCGACGGCTATCCTGGAAGACGTTTTCACCACCCGCTTCTGGACAAGTCTTATGAGATGGATTCTACCCCTTGCGACTCTCGGCGCCCTGGCGGGCATGACCCAAGACACTCAGGGTCAAGAACCCACGACACGATTGGAAGACACGGGAAAAGAGCTGATCATCGAGGTGGGACCGATCCATCTGCCGGTCCAAGGAGACTCGACGAGGCAAGACCACGAGCACGTGGGGATCTTTCCGCCCATAGGGACCGTCACGATACCGACAGACGGATACCTTTACGGGTTCGACTACGAGGTGGTCGATGGTGAGGGTAACCAACTGCCCACGAGCATAGTCCACCACTTCAATGTCATCGATCCCGACAACCGGGAATTGTTTCTGCCCATTTCGCGGAGGGTGATGGCAGCGGGCAGCGAGACCGGCGGTCAATCGATGCCCTGGATGCTCTTCGGCTACCCGGTGTCGGCGGGCCAGCGGTTGGTGGTGTCGGTCATGCTGCACAACCCCACCGGGGTCGAGCACGACGATGTCGCCCTTCGGATTCGGCTCAAGTACGTGAAGACGGGTCGGCCGTGGCCATTCTTCAAGGTCTATCCCTACCAACTCGACGTGGCTTTCCCGGCTGGAGACAAGTCGTTCGATCTCCCAGTAGGCGAATCATCACGCTCCTACGAAGCGAGCCCGGCCGTCGCCGGCCGTTTGATGGTCATGGCATCCCACATGCACGAATATGCCACGAAGATCGTTTTTGAAGACATCACCGAAAACGAGATCATCTGGGAAGGATTTCCCGTCGAAGAGGAAGGCCAACTTTCCGGGGTAACCATAGGGCGCCTCTACAAGAGGTTCGGCGTGAAGATATTCCCCGACCACCGCTATCGGGTCACCGTACACTACACCAATCCGACCGGCGAAGCGATCGCTGAAGGCGGCATGGGTGTGGTTGCCGGTTTGTTCATGCCCGCCAGAGGCGAAGAGTGGCCGGCAGCCGAACCTAACGATCCGCTGTACGCCCTAGACCGCGACCATTACATGCAGGTGGTGCGCGGCAAGTACGACCTCATCAAAGACGGTGGCGGGAAAATCGGCGACATGATGAACATGAAGAAAGGGATGGACCACTCACACAACTGAAGCCGCAGATTCACTCGGCGAACTATATCTCCTCGAACTCCGCCGTGAAGTGCCGGAGATAGGGAGGATTGTTCGTCATGCGAAGGCCGAGGAGTTCGCCGCGACGCTCGTACAACTCGGCGCACGCTTCCACCACATAATCTACGTGGCTTTGCGTGTACACCCGTCGCGGCAGGGCCATCCGCACTAACTCCATGTCAGGCGGCGTTCCGCCGCCGCCGAACATTACGCTGCCGATCTCTACGGCCCGGATTCCCGCTTGACGATACATACCACACACGACGGATTGCCCGGGAAATTGTGACGGCGGGATGTGCGGACAGAGTCTAGCTGCATCGATAAAGATCGCGTGGCCACCGGGTGGCTCGACGATCTGGTACCCGATCTCCAACAGCCTCTCGCCGAGGTATTCGATCGAGCGGATGCGGTAGGCGAGATAGTCCTCGTGCACCACCTCTTCGAATCCTTGCGCCATCGCCTCGAGATCGCGGCCCGCGAGTCCTCCATATGTAATGAATCCTTCGGTAAGGATGAGCAGCGCGTCGGCTCGCTCGACCAGTTCTTTGTCACGCAACAGTAACACGCCCCCGATATTGACGAGGCCGTCCTTCTTGGCGCTGATCGTGGCACCGTCGGCGAGATCGAACATGTCGCGAACGATCTCCCGCACGGTTCGGCCTTGCTGACCGGGCTCGCGCAGTTTTATGAAGTACGCATTTTCGGCGAAGCGACAGGCATCCAGAAACATGGGAATGTCGTATTTGTCACATACGGCTCGTACCGCTCGAAGGTTTTCCATGCTGACCGGTTGTCCGCCTCCGGAATTGTTCGTCACTGTGACCATGCACAGCGGTATCCGGTCCCGGCCGACGCGTTCGATGAGCTCGACGAGCTTTTCCACGTCCATGTTCCCCTTGAACGGGTGACGGCCGGTGGCGTGCTTGCCCTCTTCGATAACGAGATCGACGGCTTCTGCTCGGGAGTGCTCGATGTTGGCGCGCGTCGTGTCGAAGTGCGTGTTGTTGGGGACCACCTTGCCCTCACCACCCACCAGTTCGAACAGGATGCGCTCGCTCGCCCGGCCCTGATGGGTGGGTAGGATGTACTCGAAACCCGTCAGCTCCCGCATCCGGTCTCTGAAGCGGTAAAAGCTCTCCGCGCCGGCATACGATTCATCGCCCCGCATGATGCCGGCCCACTGAAGGCTGCTCATTGCCCCGGTGCCGCTGTCGGTCAGCAGGTCGATCAACACATCCCTGGCGCGGACGCCGAACACGTTGAGACGGGCGGCGCTGAGGATCTC
>JADFIT010000144.1 GCA_022566515.1 Gemmatimonadota bacterium | reverse complement strand
CTCTAAGGACACCGACCGCTTCCCGGTGGTGCGAGAAGGAATTCTGGTCGGAATGCTCACTAGAGGTGGTGTAGTCCGCCTCCTGTTTGGAACCTGACCCAACCATATCCGGATCTGATGCTAACTCTTGCGATCATCAAGCCAGACGCTGTAGAGAGCGGCCTGGCGGGAAAAATAATCGCCCATTTGGAGGCCCAAGGTTTCGTGGTGCGGGCGGTGCGTATGACTCGCCTCTCAAAGTCCCAAGCCCAGGCGTTCTACGAGGTCCACCGGGAACGTGCGTTCTTCGGCTCGTTGATGGAATACATGACCTCGGGACCGTGCGTTCCGATGGTGCTGGAGCGGGACGATGCCGTCAGTCACCTTCGGACCGCCATCGGAGCGACCGATCCCGCCGAGGCGGCCGACGGAACCATTCGCAAGCTCTATGCAGAGTCGAAGGAGCGGAACGCAATCCATGCGTCAGACTCGCCGGAAAACGCGCTGCAAGAAATCGGGTTTTTCTTTTCGGGGGCCGAGCTGGGGCTGTCGGCGGGTTAGCTCGGCGCGTTGACCCGGGTGCCAGGGCCCGATAGGTTTACAGGCTATGTTGTCGGTGCAAATCGGTGCCCTCGATCGCGGCCCGGTGGAGGTCTCGGGCATTGTTGCTTGCGACGACCCGTTGTTCGACGGTGTGGGCTTCGAGCTAGGGGAATCGGTTCGGGTTTCGGGACGTCTTTCGGGCGCCACCGTGGGCCGGTTCTATTGGAAGGGACGCATCGCCACGACCGTTAGAGCCACGTGTCGGAGGTGTCTCGTTGCCACTGCGTTGGGGATCGACGTGCGGGTCGATGCGATGTTCACAGACAGCCAGGATGCCGAGGACCCGTCCGAGTATGTGGTCCCCCAGGGTGCCGGCCTCATCGATCTGCGCGAGGTGATTCGCGAGGAGTTGATTCTTGCAACCAGGCAGTTCGTGTTGTGCCGCGAGGACTGCAATGGGTTGTGCCAGACATGCGGCATTGATCTGAACCTACATTCTTGCGACTGTCGGCCATCGCTGGATCCCCGGTGGTCGGCACTCGAAACCATGAAAACCGAGTCAGGCGAGCAAGACTACAATGGCAGTTCCCAAGAGAAGAACCTCTAAGAGCCGGAAACTGAAGCGACGCGGGCACGATAAGGCTCCGGTTGTCGCCGTTCAGGCGTGTTCACGCTGCGGCGACCCACGCCGCCCGCATCGGGTCTGTCCCAGCTGTGGTTACTATGGTGGCAAGCAACGGATTGCGGTCAAGGAAGTTTGATCGTGATGCTTGACGCAATCGATGAGGGTCCTAGAATCTCCTGGTTGAGGCGCTGAAGGCGCTTTCATCGGGGCTTTTCCGCTATCGATAACTCCCGATCTTCTGCTCGAACCCTTCGGCAAGGCGTTTGTTTGGCAATACCAGGGGTTGAGCGTTACTCGTACCAGAACATGGGTGCGGAATCTGGCGACGGAGCCGCTGCATGAAACAACCGCGAGTTGAACTCATCGGCACAGGTAGACATGTGCCTGAGCACATACTAACGAATGCCGACCTCGAGACGATGGTCGACACGTCTGACAAATGGATTCTGGAACGCACGGGTATTCGCGAGCGCCGCATCGCCACGGCCGACGAAACGCTTGCGTTCATGGGGAAATTGGCCTGCGAGCAGGTGCTGGAAAGCGCCGGTGTGGATGTCATGGACGTCGATACCATCATCGTGGGCACCGCGAGTCCCGATCGGCTGCTTCCGTCGCAGGCCTGCGATCTGCAGGCGACGCTGGGGGCTGAGAACGCCGCTGCCTTCGATGTCGGCGCCGCATGCAGCGGGTTTCTCTATGCACTCGCCGTGGCCGAGGGCCTGGTGGTTTCCGGCCAGGCAAGGCATGTGCTCGTCGTTGGCGCGGAACGACTCTCGAAGATTACCGACTATCAAGACAGGTCGACGTGCATTCTCTTCGGCGACGGTGTGGGAGCCACGCTGGTGCGGGCGAGACAGGAGCGCGACCGGGGGATCTTGTCCAGTTATCTCAAGACAGATGGAACGCTGGCCGAGTTGCTCTACCGTCCCGGCGGCGGCGCCGTGCATCCGCCTTCTCTCGAGATGCTGAACGACCGCAGCTATTACCTCCGCATGGCTGGTCCTGAAACGTTCAAGCATGCCGTCGTGAAGATGGCGGATGCCTGCCACGAGGTGCTGGCTCGGGCTGGCATGTCGCCGGACGACGTCGATGTGCTGATCCCGCACCAGGCGAATCTCAGGATCATCGAGGCCACGGCTAAGCGCATCGGTATCCCGGTAGAAAAGGCCTTTGTCAACATCGATCGATACGGCAATACGTCCGCGGCGTCCATACCCATGGCACTGGACGAATGCGTGCGCGAAGGACGGATCACGGAGGGTTCCACCGTGCTCATGGTGGCTTTTGGGGGTGGGCTCACCTGGGGGGCCACGCTGGTGAGATGGTAAAGTCGGTTCTGATCTTTCCGGGCCAAGGTGCCCAAAAGGTTGGCATGGGGAAGGATCTCGCAGATCGGTTTCCGGCCGCCCATGAGGTGTTCCAATCGATTGATGACGCGCTCGACTTTGCCCTGTCGCGATTGATGTGGGAGGGCCCGGAAGACGAGCTTACCCTTACCCACAACGCCCAACCGGCTATTCTAGCACATTCGACAGCCGTCCACACGTTGGTGCGGTCGGCCATCTCCCCCGTGGCGGCGGCGGGTCACTCACTCGGCGAATACAGTGCCTACGTTGCCGCAGGCTCGCTTCCGGTGCGCGACGCCGCCCGCCTGGTACGGCGGCGTGGCGAACTGATGCTCGAGGCAGGCGAGGCCCGGGAGGGCACGATGGCGGCCGTACTCGGCCTCGCTACCGAGGCGGTCGAGATGGCATGCCGCCAAGCTGGCACCGCCGGATCCATCGTCGTGGCAGGTAACCTGAACACCCCCGACCAGACCGTGATCTCAGGCGATCCGGACGCCGTGGCCCGGGCTGGTGAAGCGTGCAAAGAGGCCGGCGCCAAGCGAGTGCTGCCGCTGAACGTCAGCGGCGCCTTTCATTCAGCACTCATGGAACCGGCGAGAGAGGGTCTCGATGCCGCCCTCGGGACGGTGGATTTTGCGGATCCGGCGTTTCCGGTGGTCGCGAACGCGAGCGCCGAGCCGGTCCGAGATGGGGGCACGGCCGTGCGCCTACTCCGAGAGCAGCTCGGGTCCCCGGTGCGGTGGGTGGGCTGTATGGAGTGGGTTGCCCGAGTGGCCGAGCCCGATGCAACCTTTCTCGAACTCGGCCCGGGCAAGGTGTTGGCGGGGCTGCTCAAGCGCATCGTCAAGGGAGTCACGGTCCAGAGCTTGGGGACGGCGGATGATGTTACCGCCTTCATGGAAGCGCACGGATGAGTGCCGGCCGGAATCGCCCGACTTCGCCGGGATTCCCACTAGCCGCGCTCTTTCTGTCGTCCCACCCATCTGGCTACATTACGGGCCGTATCGCGGCCCGCGGCGCCGACCCCGGGTGATGCCAACACCCCAACAGGAATTCGGGAGAACGCATGTTCGACATTAGCGAGCGGCTGGCGTGAGCATCGATCTGAGCGGTAGAGTCGTCCTGGTGACCGGCGGTTCTCGGGGCATAGGGAAGGAAATTGGGAGGCGTCTTGCCGGCGCGGGAGCCAAGGTGGCCCTGGCCGATGTGGTGGACGAGGCGCAGATCCAGGCCAGCGCCGACGAGATTGGCCGTGGCGCCATTGCGGTGTCTGCGAACGTAACGGACCCGGAACATTGTAGCGCTGCCGTCTCCCGGGTCGAAGAGGCACTGGGCCCTATCGACGTGCTCGTCAACAATGCCGGAATCACACGAGACGGTTTGCTGATCCGGATGTCGGATGCCGATTGGTCGGCAGTGCTCGATGTAAATCTCAAAGGGGTGTTCAACATGACCAAGGTGGTGGCCCGGGGCATGATGAAGCGCCGCGCCGGCCGCATCGTGAACATCGCGAGCGTCGTTGGGATCACCGGCAATGCTGGCCAGGCAAACTATTCTGCTTCCAAGGCGGGTGTCATCGGGTTCACGAAGACGGTGGCAAAGGAGTTGGCGTCCCGTGGCGTGCTGGTCAACGCCGTGGCCCCCGGATTCATCGACACCGATATGACCAAGGCATTGCCCGAGTCAGCTCGTGAGACCCTGCTCAAGCTGATCCCACTGGGGCGGCTTGGCGGCCCGGGGGACGTTGCCAATGCGGTACTATTCCTGTCGTCCGATCTCGCCAGCTATATCACCGGGCAGGTCGTGGTCGTTGACGGCGGCATGGTCATGTAGAACCATCCCAAACTTCAAGAGGGCGACAAATGAGCGACATCAAGGACATGGAAGAGAAGGTCAAGGACATCATCGTCGAGGAACTCGGCGTCGAGCGCGACAAACTGAATGATGATGCCAGCTTCATGGAGGAGCTGGGCGCCGACAGCCTCGACACGGTAGAGCTGGTGATGGCATTTGAAAAAGAGTTCGATATCGACATTCCCGATGAAGAGGCCGAGAAGCTTCGTACGGTCGGCGACGCCTTGAAGTACTTGCGCGAAAAGGTGGGGACACCTTCTTGAAGAGAAGGGTCGTCGTTACGGGGCTAGGGCTGGTCACAGCAATCGGAGGAACCACCGAGGATACGTGGGAATCGCTCCTTGCGGGACGGTCCGGTGCTCGGCCTATTGAGCGCTTCGATCCGACGGATTTTGACGTGCGGTTTGCGTGCGAGGTCAAGGGGTTCGATCCTACTGATTACATGGACCGCAAGGAGGCCAGACGGGCCGACCTGTTTGCCCAGTTCGGCGTCGCGGCGGCGGATTTGGCTGTTCGGGATGCCGGTTGGGACCTCAGCAGGCCCGCAGGTGAGCGGACGGGGGTTCTGATCGGGAGTGGCATCGGCGGTATCCAGACCTTCGAGGAGCAGTGCAAGGCGTACTTGGAGAAAGGTCCACGCCGCGTATCGCCGTTCTTCGTTCCGATGTTCATTCCCGACATGGCATCGGGCCTCGTGTCGATTCGGTTGGGGGCGAAGGGGCCCAACTACTGCACGGTGTCGGCGTGTGCTTCTTCCGCGCACGCGGTGGGTGAATCGTTCCGGTTGATCGAGTCGGGCAAGGCGGACGCCATGGTCACGGGGGGTGCGGAAGCCCCGATCACGGGATTGGCGGTTGCTGGTTTCGGCAACATGAAGGCTCTTTCCACCCGCAACGATGAACCTGAGAAGGCGTCACGCCCGTTCGACAAAGGGCGCGACGGCTTTGTGTTGGGGGACGGTGCTGGAGTGGTCATTCTCGAGTCACTCGACCACGCACGGGAGCGGGGTGCCAACATCCTTGCGGAGGTAGTCGGCTACGGAATGAGCGCCGATGCACATCACATGACGCAACCTGCACCCAGTGGCGAGGGTGCCATGCGCGCGATGCGTGAGTGCCTCGACGACCGCGGCATCGACATGACGGAGATCGGGTACATCAACGCGCACGGAACTTCCACTCCGCTGGGTGACATCGCCGAGGTGAAGGCGGTCAAGGAGGTGTTCGGCGAACACGCACGGAACCTAGTGGTGGGATCTACGAAATCCATGACCGGCCATCTGCTCGGTGCCGCCGCCGGAGTGGAGTTCGGCGTTTGTGTGAAGGTGCTTCAGACGGGCACGATTCCTCCGACTATCAATCAAGACGATCCGGATCCCGAGTGCGATCTGGACTGTGCCGCGAACACGAAGGTCGAGCGCGATGTTGACGTGGCGCTTTCCAACTCTTTTGGGTTTGGCGGCCACAATGTCTCCCTCGCTGTACGCAGGTACCGGGAGTAACGTGTATGGGAGTTCGCGCTAACGATCCGCTGCTGGAGCCTGTAGCCGAGAAGGTTGCGGCGGGCGAACGGCTCACGAGAGAGGACGCGCTCCGCCTGTTTCAGACGTCCGATTTGCTCGGCGTCGGCGCCATGGCCAATCTCGCCAACCAACGGCTGAACAACAATCGCGTGTTTTTCTCGGCCAATCAGCATATCAATCCCACCAATGTGTGTATCCTGCGAAAGACGTGTGTCTTCTGCTCGTTTGCACGCTTGCCCAAGGAGGAGGGAGCGTACACGTGTTCCCTCGATGAAGTTTATCAAGAAGCGGAAGCCGCCCGTGACAATCCCACGAGAGAATTTCACATCGTGGGAGGGCTCCATCCGAAGTTGCGGTTGGATTACTATCTCGAGATGTTCCGGGGACTCAAAGAGCGCCATCCAGGAGTTCACATCAAGGCGCTGACAGCAGTCGAGATTGCACATCTGGCGCGCATAGAGAAGATGTCGACTCGCGATGTCCTCGTTGCGATGAAGGAATCCGGTGTGGACACTCTTCCGGGCGGTGGCGCCGAAGTGTTCGGACCAGGTGTCCGCACCACCATCGCCGACCGCAAGCTCGTTGGGGATGACTGGCTTCGCATTCATCGAGAAGCTCATGAGTTGGCCATTCCCACAAACTGCACGCTGCTCTACGGCCACGTGGAATCGTTGGAGGATCGGATCGCCCATTTGACCATGTTGCGCGATTTGCAAGACGAGACGCACGGATTTCTCACCTACATACCGCTCGCCTACCATCCGGATCACAACGAGTTGGGCGAGACGCTCGGCAGGACGGGAACCGCAACTACCGGGATGGACGATCTCAAGAACATCGCGGTGGGTCGGCTGTTTCTGGACAACATTCCGCACGTCAAGACCCACTGGCCCATGGTCACGCCGTTTCTCTCACAGATCGCGCTCGAGTTCGGCTGCGATGACGTCGAAGGGACAGTGGTGTACGAAAGGGTGTATCACGAAGCTGGCGCCAAGACGCCGATGATGATGTCGTACAGCGATCTCGTGCGCTTCATCAGGGGAGCCGGAAAACAGCCCGTGGAGCGCAATTCCCTCTACGAGGCGGTGCGAACTTTCGACGACGACGAGATCCCTGACGACTTCCCTGGCAGCACCGCGAATTCGCGACCGGTTCATGAACTGACCCGACTAGTGGGCACCGAGAGGGTGTGATGCGCGTTGGACGGATCGGGTACATCAACTGCTATCCCGTGTACGGGGCCATCGACAGGGGCATTGTGACGCTCCCCGGCGAATTTGTGACGGGTACGCCCAGCGAGCTGAACAATCTGCTTGCTGCGGGAGAGTTGGACGTGTCGGTGGTGTCGGCGGTGGAGTATGCTAGGAATGCCAAGGACTATCACCTGCTTCCGGATCTGGCGATATCGTGTGACGGCCCGGTGCGCAGTGTCTCCGTCTTTTCTCACCGTGACATTGCTGATTTGGACGGCGCTACGGTTCTCGTGTCGGCGTCGTCTCGTACGTCGGTTCATCTCGTCGAGTTGCTGTGCAAGGAGTACTGGCATGTCACCCCACGCCTTGTCGAAGCTCGCGCGGAACAGCAGGATTTGGATGCACTGGCGCAACTGCCCCATGACGCTGTATTGGTGATCGGAGATGCAGCGCTGGTGCTAGCCTCCCGCCAGAAGTACGCCTTCCGCTACGATCTTGGCGAAGAGTGGAAGCGGTGGACAGGGCTGCCGTTCGTCTTTGCCGTGTGGGCTGCGCGACGCGACGCGAATCCCTCAACGGTCGCCGCCGTCCACCGCTCGTTGTTGGCTTCGCGCGATTGGGGTTTGTTGCACCTCGACGAGTTGGCGACTGAGGCGGCCGGCGTGACGAACATCGGGGTGAGCGAATGCCGTGAGTACCTCAGTGGTCTCAACTACGCGTTGTCGTATCGACATCTCGAAGGCTTAACCAGTTTCTTTCGGAGATTGGCAGCTCAGGGAATGGTGCGAGACGGCACGTTGTCTTTCCTCTCGGTTGCCTGAGAAGGGTTCATAATGGACAGATCCACTTCCGAGTTTCGTGAATTCCTGGAGTTGTACGAGTCCGCTCCGCTGCTGGAGCTTGGATCCCTTGCAGACCAGAAGCGTCACGAAATCCATCCAGATGGAGTCGTGACGTACATCGTCGACGAGAGCCGGGGCAACTTCAGCCCGAACCTCCGTGTGACGCCGAACGAGATATTTGTCAGCGGCCCGGGCGTCCTGGGGTGGTTCGTCGGTCACGCCGACGAGGAGCACACTCTGTTCATAAAGCTCCCGACCAAAGACTCGAAGGCCGCGTGCGCGCTCGACCCGATCAGCGCGGAGAGCGGCTACGTAGGGTATCGCGCTGTCAACTACGACGAGCTGATCGACTCGCCGTTCGTGGTCGGCGACAACGTGCGCGTCCACGAGTTCGAGGCGGGAGGGAAGCCGCACGCGATCGTCGGATACAACAGGAGCGCGGGCGTCGACCTAGAGAGCTTCGCGGAGGTAGCGAAGCCGGTGATCCGAGAGGCGAAGAGCCTGTTCGGCGAGCTGCCCTACGACCGATACTACTTCATGTTCGACTTCGGCGGGCCCGGCGGCGGGCTGGAGCACCTCGACAGCACACGGATCGGCCGGCCTGCGACCACGACCGCGTCCCAGGCTCGCGGGATCATGTTCCACGAGTACGTCCATACGTTCAACGTCAAGCGGATCAGGAGCAGAGCGCTCAAGCCGCTCGACTACACGAAGCCTGCGGTGACAGGGGCGCTCTGGTGGTTCGAGGGCGTGACGGACTATTACGCGCAGGTTTTCGCCTGCCGTGCCGGAGTGATCACTCAGCAGCAGTTCTTCGGCATCATGGGCAGTTCCATAATGCGGTTCAGCAGCCACCGGCAGATCAACAACATCTCGGCGGACGAGTCCAGCAGGCGGGTCTGGGAGGTGCGTAGGAGCAACGGATACGGGTTCAGCTATTACACGAAGGGCCGAAACGTCGGGGTCGTGCTCGATCTCGCGATCAGAGGCCACAGCCGAGGGGCGTACAGCCTAGACAACGTGATGCGCGACCTGTACAACGAGACCAAAGACGGCCCAGGCTTCGACGAGCGCCGGATTCGCGAGCTGTGC
>JADFIT010000001.1 GCA_022566515.1 Gemmatimonadota bacterium | reverse complement strand
CGATGTGGAGACAGTCGTTGGCTGGGAGGTGGGCTACAAAGGCAGCCTCGCCGACAACGCCTACGTGACCGTCGATCTCTATCTCAACAAGTTGAAAAATTTCGTCACCGATCTCTTGTTCGGCGTCAACCCCCTCCAATTCCCCCAGTTCGATTTGTCCGTCGGGACGAGCATCCCGGCACAATTGGCATTGATTGACCAGATCCTGGCAGGTGCCCTCCTCCCGGCCGACCATCCGCTCCGGGCGTCGAACGCGGCGTTGCTGGCCGGTTACACCGCGCTCGCCGCCAGTCCCTTCACCGACCTCGCCGGTGTGGGCCGCGTGATTTACCTGTCGTATGCCCAGGCAGGCGAAGTAGAAGAGAAAGGCATCGAGATCGGATTTGGCTACGGCTTCACGCCTGAGTTCCGAGTGGATGCGACTTACACCTACTTCGATTTCGACATCGAAGATCCGGGGCTGGCCGCCGCCGGGCAGAGCATCGTGCCGAACACACCACGGCACAAAGGAAACATCGCGTTCACGTACACGGGCTTCCAAGGGTTCGACGCCTCCCTCAGCGCCAAGTTCGTCGAGAAACACGAGTGGAATGCAGGCGTGTTCGCGGGTCGCATTCCCGCCAATCAGATGGTCGACGTCAACTTGGGATACCGCATCAACAACAACCTGCGCCCGTTTGCTGCCGTGTCGAACCTGCTGGATAAGCGGCGCTTCCAGCTGTACGGAGGGTCGGTGATCGGCCGTCGCATCCTGGTCGGCGTGACGGCCACGTTCTAAGCCTTCCACTCGCCGGAAGGCTCTAACTCGGGCGCGTGGGTACCCCACGCGCCCGTTGTGCATCTTGTTTCTGACCTTCCACACCCAGGGAACCGCACCATGGCCGATCCGCCAGAGGGCACTCTAATCGCCACACGAGAGGCATACTCCGGCCGCCTCCTGAGGGTGGATGTCGAGACCGTTCGCAACCCCGCCGGACAAACCGTAGAACTCGAAGTGGTACGGCACCCCGGGGCAGCCGCCATTGTCCCTTTTCTGTCCGAACTGGACGCCCCGGACCCGCAGATCCTGTTGCTCCGGCAATACCGGTACGCTGCAGGTGGTGTCCTCTGGGAGATCCCCGCCGGCGTTCTCGAACCGGGGGAGGACCCTCAAGACTGCGCACGGCGCGAGCTGCGCGAGGAGACCGGTGCCACAGCGCAGGAGATACGCTTCCTCACCAGCGTTTTTACCACCCCGGGGTTCACCGACGAGCGTATCCACCTGTTCCTCGCCACCGGCCTCTCAGTGGCCGACCAACGCCTCGAAACCGACGAGCTCATCGAGGTCGCCACCCGCCCGCTCTCGACGGTTCTCGAGATGATCAAAGACGGGGAGATAGCGGACTCCAAGACCATCGTGGCCGTGCTCTACGTCGCCGGATTCGTCCTGGGCCGGTAGGCCACGTCCCATTTGAAGGACACCAAATCCCCAATGCGGGACGCCCAGGGAGAAGAGCCGCTAGATGTATACTATTGTCTAACAACAACTTAGGCTGTGCGAGGTGGCCTGCCTCCGACGGTACGGTTCCTGCGTGATAGTGTGCTCGAACGTATCTTGAACCCACCAGGTGACGGACTACGGAGACGGCCGCCACCAGGGCTTGGTGCTTCTGGATGGTGCACCAGGAGGCAACATGACAGCAGCACTCCAACCCACGCAGCGGAGCCAACCGCGATCCACACCGTCGCACTTCAGCGGCCTGACCGATTCCGAGGTGGTCGCTGCACACCTCGCTGAAGACCCGCTGGCGTTCGGCCAATTGGTCGGCCGGTACCAGCGCCGCCTCCTGAACTTCGTCTACCGCACCATCGGAGACCGGGAACGAGGAGAGGACCTGGTGCAGGAGGTCTTCATTCGGGTTCACCGCCACCTGCACCGCTTCGACCAGACCAAGAAATTCTCGACGTGGATTTACACGATAGCGTCGAATCTGGCCAAGAACGAGCTTCGCAACCGGAGCCGAAACCCACTCGTCCTATTCCAAACCATCAAGAGAAACTGGGAGGACGACCACCGCCCACTTCAGTTCGAAGACCATCGCAATCGCCCCGATGACCTCTACCGGAAACGGCACTTGCGCCATCTGGTGGAATGGAGTGTGGACCAACTGCCCCAACACCACAGAGTGGTCTTCATCTTGCGAGAACTCGAAGGCAAGACCTACGAAGAGATCGCCGACATCACCGAGTGTAACCTGGGAACGGTGAAGAGCCGTCTGAACCGAGCTCGGAATCGGTTCGCACAGGTGATCGAACCCCTGCTCGACTGAGCCTGCCCGTCCCGCACAGCTCAACCAATTGAGCCCGCACGAGGGCCCTTTCCACCAGCCCGGTGCCGCCGGAACATCGCCGGGGCACCGGCGGTAGTACTCTTGCCATTCAGCAGGCCAAGAGCCATGCGTTGTTCCGAGTTTCTACATAGGTACTCCGATTTTCGAGACGAGACGATCGACGACCCGCTGGTGCGGCGGCGTTTCATCGCTCACATGTCGCTCTGTGGCCGGTGCGCCCGCTACCAGGAGGTCATCGATCGAGGTGTCTCGCTCCTGCGCGCGGCGCATCAGATCGAGGTCTCGCCCAGATTCCACACCCGTCTGGCTCGCCGCCTGGCAGCCGCCGTTCTCCACCCGGAACCGGTCTTCGCGGTCCAGTCCGCACTTCACGAGCGCTCGTGACACTAACGAGCCTCTCCTATCCAACCTGGCGGCGGCACACACTTACCTCTCAATCGCAGCGTCGGTAATTTCCGCCGATAATGGCGGCGGTTGACTATACATCTGCTCGACAGGCGATCCAGCGCAGCAGCCTCGCACCGGTCTATTACCTGACCGGTGAAGAAGACATTTTGAAGGACGAACTCGTCGGTGCAATTATCGACGTGGCCGTGGATCCGGCTTCTCGAGACTTCAATCTGGACATTCGTGGCGCTGGAGACTTGACCGGAGAGAGCCTTCATACGCTCCTCGAAACGCTCCCCATGCTGGCTGAGCGCCGCGTGGCAGTCGTGCGTGGCATAGAGCAGTGGCGCAAGAACTCCAAGATCTGGCATGTCCTCTACGATTACATCGCTCGACCGTCGCCCACGACGATTTTGGTTGTCGTTAGCGGACCCAAACACGTGGATCAGTCGATCGCACGGCACGCAACCCACGTCACCGTCGGGCCACCGGATCCCGACACGATGCGCGATTGGGCAGTAGCCAGAGCGGCCCGCCTGGGGATCACGCTCGACTCCGACGCCGCTACTCACCTGATACGCGCAGTCGGTGGCAGCCTCTCCTTCGCCAGCAGTGAAGTAGATAAGCTGGCGGCCGCCATGGAAACAGGAGCTACCGTCGGGGTAGCGGACATAGAGCGATTTGTAGGAGTACGACACGGCGAGACGCTCGTAGATTGGGTCGACGCTGTCGCCCAACGCGACGTGGTTCGCGCCATCCAGTTGCTAGACGTCGTCCTACCTCAACCCGGGATCACTGCGGTGAAGATGCTCAACGCCCTGGGTAGCACACTGCTCGGCACACGTCTCACCCGAGCGTTTTCCGACCAACGTAAGAACGCCAAGCAGGTGAAGGATTCACTGTGGCGGTTTCTCAAGAATGGCCACCCACCGGGGATCGGTCGATACGGCGATGAGATAGACAGATGGGTTGCGGCGGCAAGGCACTGGCAGACGGGGGAACTCGACGATGCGCTGAAGCTGACGCATGAAGCCGACGAGCAACTCAAGTCCACAACGCTGAGTGATCCCCGCGCCACGCTGACCACTTTGCTATTACGTTTCTGGTCTCCGAAGGAGGCCACGTGACCCGCTGGTTGATGGTTGCCCTGGGCCTGGGAGTAACCGCTGGGGCGGCGCCGTTGACGGCGCAGCAGGATGCTTCCACGCTACAAGACTCACTCATGCGAGAAGCCGTGCGGCTCGCGACAGAGGGCCGGACTGATTCGGCGAAGGCTCTCATCCGATTCCAGCTCGACGCGCAGTCGCCCTTGAATCCGGCGTATGCCCAGCTGCTCTTCACGGCGGGGCTGGTGAGCGACACTGCAGAGGCGGCTGAGCGGTACTTCCGGCAGGTGAGCATAGAATACTCCAGTTCCGCATGGGCAGACCGATCACTGCTCCGGCTGGCGCAGCTCGCCTTTGCCGACGGCGACCTTAGCGATTCACGTCGTTACACTGATCGCGTCTTGCTCGATTACCCAACCAGCCCGATCCGCGGCGAAGCCGCGTTCTGGGCCGGGCGCGCGGAGTTCGATCTCGACAATCCCGTCTCCGGATGCCGATACATGGCCCAGGCCCAGCGCGAGGCGAGGAACAACATCGAACTCGAGAACCAGGCGGCTTTTCATCTCCAACGCTGCGCCGCTGTGCTCGGAATCTCGCCGCAAGACTCAGCCGAAGCCGATAGCGCGGCGGCCGGCGGCGAGGGGCCTGCAGAGCCGAATCAGACGATCTACGCTGTCCAGGTCGCGGCAGTGAGCACCGCAGCGGCAGCCGACGCAGCGATGCAAGCACTCCGGGCCCGGGGTTACACGGCGCGAGTGTTCAAGGACCAAGACGGACTGCTCAAGGTGCGCATTGGGCAGTTCACACGCCGACGCGACGCCGACGCCCTCGCGAGAGAACTGAGGAGCCGTCTTGGAGGACGGCCGTTCGTCGTGGAAGAGAAGCAGTGAGCCAACCTCATCCCAAGGAAGCCTCCCTGCCCGACACACCACTCATCCGCCAATACCGGAAGATAAAATCACAGCACACCAATGCGGTCCTCTTTTTCCGCATGGGCGATTTCTATGAGATGTTCTTTGACGATGCGAAGCTTGCGTCGCGAGAATTGGGCCTCACCCTCACCAGCCGTAACAACGGCGCTGCTGCGAACGTGCCGCTGGCCGGTTTCCCGGTCAAGGCCGCAAACGACTACGTACGACGACTGGTAAAACGGGGGTACCGCGTCGCCATTTGCGAGCAGGTAGAGGATCCACGCACCGCAAAGGGAATCGTAAAGCGCGCCGTGATCGAGACGTTGACTCCCGGCGCGGTCCTCTCCGACGACCTGCTCGACGAGGATCGCAACAACTTCCTCGTGGCCGTGCTTCCAGGAGAGATCGCAGGACTCGCCGCGCTCGATGTCTCAACCGGCGAACTCTTTCTCGAAACGGCAGCGCACCTCGACGTCGCCGCCGCCATCGACCGCTACAGCCCTAGAGAATTGGTGGTCCCGGAGGGGGCCGACCTGCCCAAACTAGGTGACGAGGTGATGGTGACGCGACGCCCGGTGTGGGAGTTCGACGCACACGGTGCCACCGAAGACCTCCTCCGACGATTCCGTTTGGCGAGCTTGGACGGTTTGGGGATTGAGCCCGCCGATGCTCCGGCTGTTGCGGCCGTGGGCGCCTTGCTGCACTACGCGGGCGAGTTGCAGCCGAACGGCCTTCCGCAGATCGCCCGACCCGCCATCCTGCGCTCGGGTGGAACGATGCCACTCGACGAGATGACGCGCCGCAACCTCGAATTGGTCGATCCTCTTCGTGCCGACGGCTCCGCCTCCACCCTCTACGATCTCCTCGACACGACCAAGACGCCGATGGGAAGCCGGCTACTCAGACAATGGCTCCTCGCTCCCCTGATTAGGGTGGAGGCCATCCAAGCCCGCCACGATGCCGTCGAGGTCCTGTTCGACGATCGGCGGGCCCGCGGGAGGCTGCAGGACGCACTCGACGGCGTGAGAGATATCGAGCGGCTCGCAAGTCGCGTGGTGGCGCGCCGCGCGTCGCCCCGGGACCTAGGCGGGCTGAGAGACTCACTCCGCCGGATGCCCGACGTCCAGAACGCTCTCGACACCCTCGCCCACCGTAGCCGCAGCGCGGAACTCGAACGGATCGCCCACGAGTTCGACCACCTGGCCGATCTGCACGAACTGCTGGCCAAGACGCTGGTAGACCGGCCGCCCACGACCGTGGGCGACAGCGACTCGGTGCGGCCCGGCGCAGATGGCGAATTGGACGAGGTGCGAGAGCTACGAGACGGGGGCAAGCGGTTCATCGCCGGCCTTCAAGAGCGGGAACGAGAGCGCACCGGCATTTCCTCGCTGAAGGTGGGATTCAATCGCGTGTTCGGCTATTACATCCAGGTCACCAAGGCGAATCGGGACGCCGTTCCCGAAGACTACGACCGCAGGCAGACGCTCACCAACGCCGAACGCTATGCCACCCCCGAACTCAAGGAATACGAAGCCCGGGTCCTCGGTGCCGAGGAACAAGCGTTGGTGCGTGAAAAAGCTATCATCGAAGACCTTTGCGAAGCCGTCCACCAACGATTGGATCGCTTGCAGCGCATGGCAAGGCTGATTGCCCAGTTGGATATTTTCGCAAGCTTCGCCGATACCGCAGCAACCCGCGACTATGTGCGCCCTACCGTCAACGACGAAATGGCGTTGACGTTCGAGCAATGTCGCCATCCGGTTGTGGAGCGAATGCTTCCGCCCGGGAAGTTCATCCCCAACGACGTCCGGCTCGACGAATCCGAGCGGGTGATGCTGCTGACAGGCCCCAACATGGCCGGCAAGTCCACCGTGCTACGGCAAGTAGGACTGTGCGTGATCTTGGCACAAATCGGTTCGTTCGTTCCGGCGGATGCGGCCACCATTGGTGTGGTGGACAGGGTATTCACGCGGGTTGGTGCCAGTGACGACCTGGGGCGGGGCCAATCCACGTTCCTGGTGGAAATGAGTGAGGTCAGCGCCATTCTCCACGGTGCGACGTCTCGCAGCCTTGTCCTCCTGGACGAGATAGGACGTGGCACGTCCACCTATGACGGCGTCGCCATAGCGTGGGCAGTCACCGAGCACCTGCACGGTCATGTGGGCGCGAAGACAATCTTCGCCACGCACTATCACGAACTCACCCAGCTCACCGAAGAACTGCACCACGCATGCAATTACAACGTGGCCGTGCGGGAAGTGGGTGACGACATCGTATTCCTTCACCGACTCGTACCGGGAGGCTCCGACCGGTCGTACGGCATTCACGTCGGCCGGCTGGCCGGCCTGCCGGAGTCAGTGGTGGGTCGCGCCACGGAAATCCTCCGACTGCTCGAATCGGGCCACCACGTCGCCGGGCAACCGGCGCCTCGTACGCCTGACGAGCGGCAACTGGCGCTCTTTGAGACGGAGGACCCCATCCTGCGACAGCTAAAGAACTTGGATATCGACGAAATTACCCCAATGGAGGCGCTGAACCGGCTGGCGGAGTTCAAGCGTCACGCGGAGGAGCGGTGAGAGCAGGCTGGCTGCTGTTCATGACACCGTTGGCGTTGGCGTCGTGCCAGAGCGAAAAATCCCCCAGCCAACTAGGGCAACCGGCGCGAGGATTCGAGCCCCCGGTGATCACCAATCCCGAGTCGCCAGTGGAATACCCGACCGATCTGTTCGAGCAACAGGTAGAAGGCGTGGTATTGTTACGCTTATATGTGACCGCATCTGGGACCCTCGTTCCCGACTCCACACGCATCGAGGAGAGCAGCGGCTTTCCTGAACTCGACTCCGCTGCGCTGCGGAGCGTCGACCAGCTGCAGTTCGCACCTGCACGCCGCAACGGCATTCCAGTCGCCACGGCTTTCGTGCAGCCAGTGCACTTCCGACACCCGGAGCTGACAGCGCAGGGAGAGAATCAATGACCGCGCCCCACCGGAAGGCGTACGGCGACATCCTTGCCACCGTGGGCAATACGCCGCTGATCCGGCTCAACAAGGTCACGGAAGGCATCCCTGCACAGATCTACGGCAAGGCTGAATTTTTCAATCCCGGCGGATCGCTCAAGGATCGCATAGGGGTGGCGATCATCGAGGCCGCCGAGAAGAGCGGCGACTTGAAGCCGGGAGGTGTGGTGGTCGAGGGAACCTCAGGCAACACCGGCGTGGGACTGGCCATCGCGGCTGCGCTCAAGGGTTACCGTTGCATCTTCACCATGCCGGACAAGATGTCAGACGAAAAGGTGCGGCTGCTCCGGGCCTATGGCGCCGAGGTCATCATTACACCCACGGCCGTCCCAGCCGATCATCCAGACAACTATGTGATGAAGGCGAAATCGATCGCTCACAATACACCCAACGCCATCCTCTCCAATCAGTTTTACAACCAGGCCAATCCCGAAGCGCATTATAAAACCACGGGTCCTGAAATCTGGGAACAAACGGAAGGCAAGATTACACACTTCGTGGCGTCGGCGGGTACCGGTGGCACACTGAGTGGGGTGGGCCGGTATCTCAAAGAGAAAAACGCTCGCATCAAGATCATTGCCGGAGACCCGGAAGGATCCATTTATGCGCAGTTCAGCCGCACCAAGGAAATGGAACCGGCTCGACCCTACAAAGTCGAGGGCATCGGCGGTGACAAGATCCCCGATACGCTCCACTTCCAGTTCATCGACCAGTGGGTAACCGTCTCCGATCCCGACTCGTTCAAGATGGCGCGGCGTCTCGCCCGGGAAGAGGGGCTGTTTCTAGGCGGTTCGTCTGGCCTCAACGTCCACGTATCGTTGCAGATAGCGAGTAAACTCAAACGCGGTAGCAACGCGATGATCGTCACGATTTTGGCTGACACTGGTGAGCGATATCTGTCGAAGATCTACAATGACGATTGGATGCGTGAAAACCAGATGCTCGAGCCGGAGCGCGTATCGGTCGGCACGTTGCTCGAACTCAAATCCGATGAGGCCCCTGAATTAGTCACCGTCGCACCGTCGGCAACAGTACGGCAAGCCCTCAACCTGATGGGCACATACAATGTGTCGCAGCTGCCTGTGGTGGACGACGGGAAAAACGTCGGCTCCATCGCAGAGTCGTCGCTAATGGCGCAGGCAGTCGCAAAACCAGCGTCCCTGACAAGGCCTGTCCGTGAGGTCATGGACGACGCGTTCCCCGTCGTCGATGCCGATGCGCCACTGGAACACATTACGACTCTCTTGTCCCGAGAGATTCCGGCCGCGTTGGTACAGAGTGACGGAGGATTGAAGGGAATCATCACGCGTTACGACGTTCTCCGCCAAGTTGCGGGAATCCGTTGACGCCAGCCCGGCGGTGATCGTCCAATGGCACATTATCTCCTCTCGGCAGAGGCTACCTTTTCCGCCGCGCACACGCTTCCCGGCGTCACCCTGTGCGACCGACTCCATGGACACGACTGGCGCGTACGGTTGACGGTGCGGGTTGAGGAGGATGGGCTCGGAGCGCAAGGGATGGGTGTCGACTTTCGCGATATCGAGCGTGTCGTGAAGGACGCGGTCACCGATTTCGACCACCAGTACCTCAACGATCTGGAGCCCTTCCAAGATCACGCCCCATCGGCCGAGCGGGTGGCGCGACTCATTTGCGGCACCGCCACCGATCGCCTTCGGACAACGGCGCCCCACGCCGCTGTGCAGGAAGTCGAGGTGTGGGAGCTTCCCCAGTACCGCGTCGTGTACCGACCGTGACCTACCAGATCACCGTGCTCACCGGAGGGTCCACGCCCGAACGCGACGTGGCCCTGGCCGGTGCGGCACAAGTCGTTGCGGCGCTGCGGGCAGAAGGGCACAGGGTTGCCGTGGTGGACACGGTTTCCGGCTTCCTCTCGGCGGCAAGAGAGACCGAGCTTCTCACTGGGGCTGTGGACCGAGAGCCTCCCACGGACGCGGAACTGGAAGCGCTCAGAGCCCGAGAACTCGGGCCACAATTGGTCGAGCTCCCTGAGGTCAAAGAGGCAGAGGTTGTCTTTCCAGTGCTCCACGGCCGCCAGGGAGAAGGTGGAGAGCTTCAAGCACTGCTAGCACTCGCCGGCATTCCCTTCACCGGCAGTGACGCTCTGGGGAGCGCCATCGCCATGGCCAAGGACGTGGCGAAGGCACTCCTACGATACGCCGGCGTCACCACGCCTGACTGGGTGATGTGGCCTAGCCCAACCGAAAGCATTGTAGCCCTGGACTTCCCCCTCATCGTGAAGCCGTCTCGGGTGGGCTCCACAATTGGACTTAGCGTCGTCGAGGCGCTTGACGACCTGGAAGCCGCCGTCGAACATGCACTTGCATACGACGACGACGTGATGATCGAACGTTTCATTGCCGGCCGGGAACTCACCGTAGGCGTACTGGATGACACGCCGCTGGTTGTGGGAGAGATCATCCCGGAACACGCCATCTTTGACTACGAATGCAAGTACACGCCGGGAATGACCCAAGAGATCTTTCCGGCGGACCTGCCGGCGGATGTTGCGGCCAACGTACAAGCCAGCGCGGCGGCCGCACACAGAGTATTGAAGCTGCGCGACATGTCACGGGTAGATTTCATACTGTCCGCCGACGGCGGCATCTACTGCCTCGAGGTGAATACACTGCCCGGCCTCACGAGCACCAGCCTTCTCCCCCAATCGGCGAAGGCAGCCGGCATAGGATTCGGGAAGCTGTGCACGACGATTTGCGATCTCGCCGTAGAGCGGTGCCACGGAACAAAGACCCGGCAGAGGTGATTTTAAGATAGATGTTGACTCGATCCCAATTCTCCCTCACTCCCTGGGTGCGCCGGCTCCTCGTCGCGAATGCCGTGGTATATCTCCTGACCATCACGGTGTTTACGGGACAATGGTTCTTTGACCTGGCCGCCTTCAGCCCCAGCCTCGTACTCCAGCAACCGTGGACATTGGTGACGTACATGTTTGTCCATGGCGGCTTCTTCCACCTCGCCTTCAACATGCTGATGCTCTTCTTCTTCGGGCGAGACGTCGAGGACTGGCTGGGTGGTACCGCTTTCGCTCGTTACTATTTCTTCTGCGGAGTGGGCGGAGCCGCGGCGTCGTTCGTTTTCCTCCCCCTCGCACCTGTCACGATGGTGGTCGGCGCGAGCGCAGCCGTGTTCGGTGTGGTGCTCGCATTCGCGGTGCGCTGGCCCGATGCGCAGATTCTCATCTTCCCCCTGCCCGTGCCTATCAAGGTGAAATGGCTCGTGATCGGGTTGGTGGGCCTCAACCTGATGTTTGGCTTCCTGGGCGTAGGCGATGGTGTGGCACATTTCGCCCACTTGGGTGGCTTCCTGTTCGGCTTCGTTTATCTCCGCTTCGGTCCGGCACTCACGCACAGCCCCACCCAAACCGTTCGTCGCGAACCGGTGCGGGTGCTCGCTCACCCTACGGCCCACGCGGCAGAGGAAGAAGAACCACCACGTACACCCCGCCAACAAAGGGGCCCCTCGTACGATGAGGTCGACCGGGTGCTCGACAAGATCTCCGCAACCGGCCTCGATAGCCTCACACCAAAGGAGCGCGAACTGCTCGATAAAATGAGTGAGCGACTACGCCGGCGGTAGATACGTCCTGAGCTGGTCATCCCCTCCTTGCAGACAGCCCACCACAGTAGCAAATTTGTCCCTCTCCCCATGCTCATCGACCTGGTTCCGAGTTTTCTCGAAGCGACGTCGGCGGCGAATCCCGTAGACGGGTACCGCCAGTATTTTGACGAGCATCGTCCTATGCTGTCGTCGTATTGGCGCAACTACGTTCTCGATCCCGACAGCTCACCAGCCGAAGAAGTGATGCGGCACGCAGTGACGGCGCGGCGCGGCGATCTCTATGCGCTGTTGGAGAGCGTAGATGTGAAAAAAATCGCCGCCGATGCGCTGGCCCGCTGTGAAGATTTGTTTCGAGTCGACCGACCCGTAGATTTGTACCTGATGGTCGGCGTAGGCGACGCTAACGCCGGCGAGCTGGTTGTCGCAGGACGCGGGATTGCATTCATCTGCCTGGAGCACTTCACAGCACGGCCCAATCCGGACACTGCTAGCCTCGGCCTGTCGCCCGACCTCATACCCCTCTGGATCGGCCATGTGATAGCCCACACGGTGCGGTACACGTCACCTGCGAGCAAGAGTGAGTTCGTACAAATAATAGCCGAGGACGGCGGTTGGTACGATTACTGGCAGAGCGGTAGCCGTGCCACCCTCCGCGAGATGCTGATCAACGAGGGCCTCGCCGTGGCAGCATCACACGCCACGGCACCAGGGTTTGAGCCGCGACAATACTTCGGGTACGGCAGCCGACAGTACCGTCGGCTTCGGGAACTCGAAGCGTTCCTGCGCCGTGCCATCACCGAGGAGTTACACCACACGGGCATAGGATACCGGCTCCGTTACTTCGCCGGAGGCACGGGGGTGTCCTCCCGGCGCCTGGCAGGCAAAATTCTGCCCGAACGGTCCGGTTACTATTTGGGACACCGGATGGTTGAGAGCTACGTCACGCAGCATGGTATAGCCAAAGCGTTACGCGCGTCCGCAGAGGAATGCCTGGCAACCGACCGCGAGACCATGGAAGCCCAGACCCCATGACACCGCGACGCCCTCCGAAGAAGCCTGATGAACGTCGGCGCGCTCCGCTGCTGCGCGATCTATTGGACGAACTCGTCGAGCACGTGCGAAACGTCGCGCAGAGTGCCACGGTCATGAGTCGAGAAGACCTAGAGTACGCACAAGACCGTCTCGAATGGCTCGCCCACGAGATCTGGCAGACGATAATGGAATACCCCACCGATAAGAGCTAGGCGAACCTCATTTACCTACACAGAACGACGCGAAGACTCGATCCAGGATGTCGTCCGCGGTAACCACGCCGATTATGTCCTCCAAAGCTCGAACCGCCGCCTGTAGATGGATAGCTGCAACCGCCCCCTCGAGGCCCGCAATGCGGGAGTCACGAAAAGCCTCGGTTTCTTCGAGGGCCACCTGCAATGCAGCCCGATGCCGCTCACGCGTCACCAGCGGCTCCAGGTCTGCTTGCCCGCTCAGGGTTGCAAACGCAAACCGCGCCAGCTCGGTCCGTAACTCCGGAAGCCCTTCTCCGGAAATCGCAGATACCCGAATACCCGATTCGCTTGCGCACGGCGGCGGCGAGATATCCGCCTTCGTCCGCACCATGACCACCCTGCCGTTCAGCTTCTCCAGAAACTCCTGCTCGGCCGGCTCGAGCCGACGCCCGCATTCCCCGCAGAAGATCACGACGTCGGCGGCGTCGAGGTAACGATGGCTGACTTCCACGCCGAGGCGCTCGACTCGGTCCTCGGTGGCACGAAGACCGGCCGTGTCGACCAGACGAAAAGGGAACCCCCCACAGGTGACCGGGGCTTCGATAGCGTCACGAGTGGTACCAGGAACCTCCGTGACGATCGCCCGTTCGTGACCGACAAGCGCGTTGAATAGCGACGATTTGCCGGCGTTCGGCCAGCCAGCGATAACCGCGAGCGCACCCTCGCGCAATCGTTCGCCTTCCGCCGCCGTGCGGGAGAGGTCGCGAAAGGCCTCACACAACTCCTCAACCGCCCCGTCAATCCGCTCCGGTGCCACCGGCCCACTGTCCTCCTCGGGAAAATCGATCTCGTAGGAAACGAGGGCCTCGAGGTCCAAGACCTGGCTTCTCAACTTCGTGATTCGCAGCGACAGGCCACGGTCGAGCTGGCTGAGCGCGGTACGCCGCTGGGCTGGCGCCGTCGCGTCGATGAGATCGCCGACAGCCTCCGCCTGCAACAAGTCCATCTTGCCGTTGAGAACTGCACGCCGCGTGAATTCCCCCGGTGTGGCCACCCGTGCTCCAGCGGCAACCAGTGCCGCCAGAGTTTCGGCCGGCACGAGCACTCCGCCGTGGGTCGATATCTCGACCATATCTTGGCCGGTGTAGGACCGAGGCGCGTGGAGGGTGATGTACACCGCCTCGTCGATGACCTCCCCTGTCGCAGGATGGACGACCCGGGAGCGGGCTGCGCGCCGCTCCGGCTCCGGCCGAAAGGACTCCAGCACCCTGGAAGCGACCGTGTGGGCTCCGTCGCCGGAAACCCGCACGACGGCAATGGCAGACCGGCCGGCCGGCGTCGCTACCGCGGCAATCACGTCGCTGAGCATGGTGTAAAGTTACGGCTCCGGAAGGGGTGTGGGGAGCCAGGGTCGGCAGGTGGCGGCCTAGGTCTTGGCCGCCGCCTTCTTGTGGGCTCGGCGGAGTCGCTCCTGCGCCACGAGCCACTGTTGGGGGATACTCGCAAGATTGCTAGTCGCGTAATAGAGGTTCAGGCCGGAGGAGAACTGCAGAAACATTATCGTGAACACGGCCGGCATCATGTAGAGCATCATTTTCATCTGTGGGTTCGGCGGCACGCCTATCTGGCCTATCTTGGAGAGCCCGAACATCGAGGCGCCCATCACAAGGGGTATGATGTACAGCGGGTCTGCCAGCGAGAGATCTGGCAGCCACAAGAACGGCACGCCTCGGAACTCGATCGTGTTGAGGAACACGAAGAAGAGGGTGAACAGGATCGGCATCTGAAGCACCATCGGCAGACAGCCCCCGAGCGGGCTCGCCCCATGCTGCTTATAGAGCTTCATCATCTCCTTCTGCAGCTTGGCCTTGTCGTTCTTGTACCGGTCCTGGATCGCCTTCATTTCCGGTTGGAGTGCCTGCATGGCCATCTGCGACCGCATGGCCTTCTGGTTCAAAGGCCAGAGGGCAAGCCGTATCGACACGCCAAAGAGTACGAGCACCCATCCGTATGCCAGATTCAGGGTTTCGTGCAGCCACAACAGAACCCGAACTACGAGTATCGCCAGCGGCCCGATGATCGGTCGGAGAATCCACCCGTAGGGATTCACGTTCTCGAGGTCGTGACCGACCCAGGACAGCTGGTGATACTCCTGGGGACCGAGATAAACGGAGAATCCGAAACGGCCGTTCCGCATCGTCAACGACGTCAGCACGCTGACCTGGGTGGCCACCGTGATATCCCGTTTAGCGAACGTGGCGAGAAACCCTTTGGTACGGGCCGGGGTGCGCGGGCCACCTGTCACCCTGGCGCCGCCGAACCGCGGCTGGCCTTCGTCAATGGCAAGGACGGCAGCGAGAAAGTACTTCGACTTTATCGCCACCCACTCGAAGGGGCCGGCCAAGGTCCGCGTTTCGCCGGGCTCGAGGGAGGTGAACTTGAGGTTGTCGGTCGACCGGTTCTTCGTGACCACACCGAACGATCGAAAATCGACGATGGTATCGACGTCCGTCGATCGGAGACGCGGCCCCATTCCCACTACCACCCTCCCGGCGCTGGAAGTGATTCCTTCAAACTCACCCCGCACCTCGAAGCGGTAGTGATCCGGTTGGAACGCATACGTAAGGCGAACCGTCGCCGGGCCTCGCCGGGCAACCCAAGAGAGGGACGCACCACCAGAGCCCACCTCCACTCGGTCCGTTGACGGCTCGAAGTGCCAATCAGCGAGCGAAATCGTATCGTTGCCGAATACGAGCCGGTACACAAGGAACTCCGAGGCGTCTGGAATCAGCTGGGCGACGCCCTGGTCCCCTTGCGAGAACGAGCGGTACTCGAGCAATTCCGCGCCAATCAGCCGGGCTCCCCTGGGAGAAAACGAGTAGCGGTACAGGGGGGACTCCACGACGACCGGTTTGGTAGTCTCCTCCGCCAGCGGTTCCGCGACCAAGGCAGGCCCGGGGCCTACCGGCGGCTGTAGCAGATTGCGCTCCTCACGAGGGAAATCGCCCATCGGAGGTGCTCCCAGCGAATCCCGCGGCCGCTCCGCCGGCACAACCGGTGCAGGGCGCTGGAAGAGGAGTGACGGCAGGATCAGCACTATCAGGATGAGTGTGATCGCAAGCAGGGTGCGGCGGTCCATTCAGCGTCGCGAGCTCATGGTACGGGGTCGTAGCCGCCGCGGAAGAAGGGGTTACAGCGGCCAATTCGGAGCACCCCCAGCCAGCAACCCTTCAGCGCACCATATCGTCCAACGGCTTCCAGCGTGTACGTCGAGCAGGACGGAGTATGCCGACAGGGCGATGGAAACGGGGATGCCAGCAGCTGGTACAGCTTGATCAGAGCCGAGGCCGCCATACGTGGGATTCGTGTTACTACAGGATCGACAGCAGCCATTTATCCAGATCCCCTGTCAGCTCCTCAAGGTTCGCGTTGTAAACCGCCGGCCGTGCCCGTACCACTAGATCTACGCCTCTGAGCTTCGACAGGATTCGGCGCCGTGAGCATTCCCGCAAGCGTCGCCGCACCCGGTTGCGGGCCACGGCCGTGGCGCCGTACTTGGGCACGATGAGGCCCAGTCTGGGGTGACCCATGTCATTTGACCGCCAGGAAATGTCCAAACGGGGGGTACGACGATGGCGTCCGCTCTGCTGCACTGCCTTGAGGTCCGACCCGCGCGAAATCCGCCAACTCCGGGGGAGCCCCTCGGACGTCAGCTTCCTCCATGCTTCGAAGGCAGGGAAACTGCCAAGCTCTTGCGGCCCTTCCTGCGGCGCCTATTCAAAATCTCACGTCCCCAGCGCGTCTTCATCCGCGCCCGGAAGCCGTGTTTATTTACCCGCCGTCGATTACGAGGCTTATACGTCGGTTTCATCGGTTGATCCTCAATCGAGCGGCGAAAGCTAGTTGGCCCATGACATCGGGGTCAAGGTTGACTTTTCCACACACGAGAAATAGAATCTTGCGCCCCCTTTAACGCCGTCCACCACTTTTTCTGTTGCAAATGGAGCTTTCAGCCCAAGAAACCTGGTCCCGTCTGCTCGAGCAGGCGCGTCTGGAGCTGTCCGAGGCTACGATGCGTACGTGGTTGGAGCCTGCGGAACCCGTGGCGCTCGACAACGGCTGTCTGATCGTGAGCGCTCCGGATCAGTTTGCGGTGGAGTGGAATGAGTCAAAGCACGCCCAGCTGCTGTCGCGCCTGGCCTTCCAAACGTTCGGGGCGCCCCTAGATGTGGTGTTCCAAGTGCAGGCGGAGCGGACCCAACGACCTCAGATGGATTTCTTCGTGGCGCCGCCGCCTACTCCCCCCAGCGGTGCGGCCAGGATGGCCACACCCCTCAATCATCGGTACACGTTCGAGACCTTCGTTATCGGGAAGTCCAACGAACTCGCCGCAGCCGCAGCACACGCCGTAGCCGAAGCCCCGGGCAAGACCTACAACCCGCTCTTCATCTACGGTGCTACCGGGCTTGGGAAGACCCACCTGATGCAGGCGATCGCGCACGCGCTGGTCGAGCGGAATCCTACCAGCCGGGTGGTCTACATGGGGGCAGAGCAGTTCATCAACGAGGTCATTGAGAGCATCCACGGCCGCACAATGCCCGAATTCCGGCGCCGCTACCGGAGCGAATCGGACATCTTCCTTGTCGACGACGTGCATTTCCTGGAAGGGAAGGAAATGACACAGGAAGAGTTCTTCCACACATTCAATGCCTTACACGAGTCTGGCAGGCAGATCGTCGTGACCTCGGATCGCGCACCGAAGGAGATTCCTGGCCTCGAAGCCCGACTGGTAAGCCGGTTCGAGTGGGGTTTGGTCGCTGACATCGGGGCGCCAGACCTCGAGCACCGGATCGCGATTCTCCGAAAGAAGGCTGCACAGGAGCACCTCGAACTCACGATCCCAGACGACGTCCTTCGCTTCATAGCTGAGAACATGCGCAGTTCGGTCCGCGAGCTGGAGGGATGCATCATCAAACTGCTGCTCTTCGCTTCCCTCAAGCACCGCGAGGTAACGGTGGAGCTTGCGCGGGAGGCGCTCTCGGACAAAATCCAGCAGAGCCAGGGCGTGCTGTCCCAATTGCCAACCGCGGCGCCGACGGTAGACCGCGTCCAAGAGGTGGTTGCGAGGCGCTGGGGTGTGACGCCCGAAGGCCTGCGCTCCAAGTCGCGCACGAAGACGGTAACCGTACCACGCCAGGTCGCAATGTTTCTCGCCCGGGATCTTCTCGGGATGCAACTCGTGGAGATCGGGCAGGCGTTTGGGGGACGGGATCACTCGACCGTGATCCATAGCGTTGGCAAGGTCGAACACCAGATGCGTCGAGATCGTCCGTTCCGCGAGCGTATTGAACTCGCCAGGCGGGAGTTATCCGCACCGTAATGCACAAGAGCGACGAGTGCGTGTTGGGAAACCTCGGGAATCTGAAGAGGCTGAACGTTGTCCCCACAACGATCCCCGAAACCCCACAGGTGATGAACACTCGCGCGGAACCCAACGCCTTATGAAAACAGTGGTTTACACGACTTTTCCAGATTTCCAGAACGCCTACTACTACTACTAATTTATTATATAGTATAGAAATAGTATCTATATCAACGATACGGGGAACGGCATGAAGTTCACAATTACCCGGGAGCAACTCCAGGAAGGACTTATAGCGGTTGCTTCAACCGTTCCTACCCGGACGACACTACCAGTACTTTCCAACATCCTGGTTGAGGCTACTGCTGATGGTGTACGCTTGGCAGGCACGGATCTAGATATTGCAGTGAGCACGGTGGTGCCAGCGGAAATCGAGGCAGAAGGTGCAGTAACGCTCCCGGCCAAGAAGCTCGTGGAGATCGTGCGTGAACTGCCAAGTGCAGGGATCCATTTCTCTGCTTCCGGCGAGCAGCGAGTAACGCTTGAGTGTGGTCGGTCTCGCTTCAAACTGCTCGGCATCGCCCCAGATGAGTTTCCCAGCTTCCCGACGGTCTCATTTGATAACGCGTGGAAGATGACATCGGCCGACATTCAAAACCTGATCAGCCATGTTGTATTCGCAGCGTCCACCGAGGAGAGCCGCCCGATTCTGAACGGTGTTCTCTGGGAGATGCGGGAAGACCGGATGCGGATGGTTGCAACGAACGGTCACCGCCTCGCTAGAATGGACATACCGGTGTCTGGGGGGGCGGCGGCTGCCGATTTAATTGTGCCACCGAAGGCGCTCGAGCAGATACGAAAGTTATTCGGGCCGGCAGATGAGATTGAGGTGGCACGGAGTGATAATCATTTGGGTTTCCGCGCCGGAAGCACCCACATATTCACTCGCTTGATCGAGGGGCCATACCCCAACTACGAGCAGGTGATCCCACGGGACAACGACAAGGTGGTCACGGTAGACCGGCAGGCACTTGCGGCGGCTATCAGGCGGGTCGGAGTGGTTGCGAGTGACCAGACGCATCGGGTGCGGCTTTCGTTCAGCAGCGGCCTAGTGAAATTCTCTGTGAGCACCCCTGATCTGGGAGAGGCCGAGGACGAGATCCAGGCGACATACGACGGGGAACCGCTGGAGATTGGCTTCAATGCGACATACCTGCTGGAGCTACTGAAAGTCATGCCCACCGATGAAGTGCGGTTCACACTCAAGGCACCGGAGCGGGCTGCAACGATGGAGCCTGTGGGATGGGATGACCCGGCTTCGTATCTCTGTCTCGTGATGCCTCTGAGACTGGTGGACTGAGAGAGGACCGGAGGAATCGTCCCCCCGAAATTCCTGGAAGAATCCTAGAAACTGCGTCGGCTCAGGGGCTGGACCGCGACGAAGGTTGCGCTGAAGTGCTCGAAGACCGGAGCGTTATTCCTTTGAACGGCCGAGCCTATCGACGTGAGCTGTCGGGTTCCGCCGATCGAGAAACCCAGGTTGAGCCGATCGATGCGCACATTGGATCCCAGGTCCACGGCACCAATCAGCACCACGGGTAACTGCTTCAAGAGAGCCAGCCGGACCCCGGCACGATGTGTGAAATCGAATCCGGACGAGTCCGGCTCCAGCCTTTCCGCTGCCGCCGTCTCCCAGGTCAGCTGCATAACGGACAGCGTCATCTGCGCCGCGCCTATCGTGGTCACCGGCAGGTCGGCGCCGCGCACGGTCGGACGACCCAGATGACGAACGACTAGCCCCAGCTGGACAGCGACGCTGGGTACGTAGATTAGGCCGAAATCCGCCCCGTAGCTCTGGGTTGAGTCCTGCTGATAGCGTGACAACGCCACTCCGATTGAGCCACCCCTGAAGGGAAAGCCGAAACCGCTGCTGAGGATTCCCAACGGCTTCTCGCCGACTAGCCGGCTTCTCTGATAGCCGAGGGATACGCCTCGCGAGTTGAGACCAATCGCATACTGCTCGACGCGCAGGTCCCCGTCGAGCCGCTCGAACGTGAGCTCGCCGATGATGGAAGCTTCGGGTACGAGGGCAAGGCCTGCCGGATTTACCCAGAGAGCACGTACGTCGGCGACGTTCGTGATAAAGAGATAATCCTGCGAACGCGCAGACACGCTCTGCGCCGTCACAAGGTCGATGCTGAGGCTCAAGAGCCACAGCAGAAGCAGGACAACTCTGAACACGCTACCTGAGAATCCTTAGGGTATCGATTTGGCGTTGTCTCACCGGCGTCGCGGTGCCGAGGGTTTCAAGCAACAGTTCTGCTACTAGATCGTCCTGACTAACGTAGCCCAGGTAGCGTCCATCCGAGGCGAACAGGGAACGCCCCGAAGCCGTCCCCTCGCCACGCAAGGTGAATCGCTGGCCAAACTGGTTGCCTGTACCATCCACGTGGTATGTCCGTTCCCAGTCGACGGGAAGCACCACACCGCGGTCCGTGGTGTTCCACTCGCCGCTCCGATAGGTGGTGACGGAGCGAGTCGTGAGCCAGGCTCCTCCCTGGTCTCGCTGCACTTCGGCGGTATCTACCCAAGTGAGGGCTGGCAGCAGACCATCAGGAGGCAAGACAGGGAAAAAGTCTGAGCTACGTGCGGCGAGTTCCTGCAGGAGCGGCGAGGCGTGGTCCGTCAGTTCGAGGCCCTCCAAATGTCCAGTCGGAGAAAGGCGTGCCGCGTAGACCGCTCCGGTCGCCCGGTCGATCTCGTGCCGGAGGATGTTTCGTGCCGTCGCTCTCAGAACGGTGTCGATCACAAAAGAGACAGACAGCTCGGCGTCGGCCTCCGTGACGACCGTTGTGAGCCGATACCGCAGGACGATGCTGTCGCCTAGCGCCCGGCTCCTTGTGCCTCGCTCCACGAAACGATGGGAGGTGGACAGATAAGAGGTCACACCGGGCCGGTAGGTGAACTTGCGTGGGGCTGGGGCTGGCTGCCCCTCCAGGGTTGTGGCTGGATCAATGGAGCTGCAGGCGGCGAGCAAGGCCGCTGCGGCTGCCCACTTGGACCGGCGGCTCATGACGTCACCGTCATCAAACCCAGCTTCGTAGGGCTATGGGTCTTCGTGAAGCCGGAACAACCGGCCGAGTGGTTTAACGAAAGTGGCATTCCCAAAGGATGACTTCTCCTCAGTAGCCAGCGCTCGTTTGAGCGGGGGCGATGAACTTGCACCGCGAGGGGAATGTCGGCGGTGCGAGGTAGACGAGAGTTGGCGGAGCCGTAAGCCGAGTTCTGTTCGCTCGCGAGGCGAGCGGATGGTCATCTATCTGCGACGACAGTCACCTGTCGCCTGTAGCAGCCTACCCACGGTTCAAGCGGTCCGGGCCGGACCTCACCGCCTATTTGGCCTTGCTCCGACTGGGGGTTACCGTGCCACGGCTGTTACCAGCCGCGCGGTGGGCTCTTACCCCGCCGTTTCACCCTTACCCGTTTCCGGGCGGTTTGTTTTCTGTGGCCCTGTCCGTCGCCTTGCGGCGCCCAGGCGTTACCTGGCAATCTGCCCTGCGGAGCTCGGACTTTCCTCGACCCGTCGTGTCCGACGCGTCGCGACCATCAACACTCCGCCAAACTCTTGTCTGGTACAAAGATAGCTGTTCCGGACCCCCGGTTCTAGAGCGAGCGGCTTCTCTCTCTAGTTGACACCTCGCTGCCGGATTTTGAAAAAGAGTTGACTGGGGCACGACATGATGGGTGCACGCATCATGGGAGGTTGGCATTAATTCGAATCAAATCGGCACCGTCGCCACTGTCTTGGAGGCCGTTGAGCGGTCGCGGATAGATGCAGCCACGGGTGCTTATGTCACAACGTTTCATGCCCGAAGTGTGAAGGAGGCAATTCGTGCGGTGCGTGGGCGACAAGTGAGCGCTGTCTTGGTTTCGCCTCGATGCGTTTCGGAGCGGGATATGGGCGAAGTGGCGCAGCTGGCCAGGGAATTCCCAGGTGTACCGATGATGGCTGTCCTATCGCAAAATGACGGTCGGTGCAGCGAGCGGCTCCTGCAGCTGGGAGTGTCGGGTGTCCAGGCGGTGGTAGATCTGAGTCGTCGTGATGGCTGGCGGCGGCTCCGGTCCTTTGTCGCCTGCCACAAGGCCCCGACGGCGTCTCGCATGCTGTCCCGGGTTCTTGATGTGCTTGGACGGCCGACGCCGGGGACTAAGCGGTTTTTTGAATCACTGATCGTTCTTGCACCGCGAACGGCGAATGGCCGCCAACTCTGCAAACGCCTCAATGTTTGTGCCAGCACTTTCATCTCGCGCTTTTTTCGCTCGCGTCTACCGTCTCCGAAGAGGTACCTCTCGTCGGTGCGGCTGGTACATGCGGCTGCCTTGCTGCAAGTGCGCGGCTTGTCGATCGGTGATGTAGCGTATCGGTTGGAGTATTCGTCACCGCAGAGCTTCAGCCGTCACGTGAAGGCGGTGACGGGAATGACCGGGAGTGAATTCCGTGAGCGGGTCACTTTTGGGTCGGCTCTGGATGATTTCGCGGATCAAATGATCCTGCCCTACCGGGCGACGTTCCGAACCTTCCATCCCTTTTGAAGCGGCAATGGGGTGCCCGGACAGCGGGTGAGGAACTAAGCTCGGAGGGCAGGATCATTTGATCCGCGGGACGTGTGGGCGGAACGTTCTGAAGCGGGGTCGTGGGGGCGCACGGTGAAGTGAGCGATGCTGCCACCGATGCGCTCCCCAAGTTCCGCGAGCTGCGCGCTCACGGCTTCGAGATCCCCTAAGGTGCGCTGCTGGGTGGCCATTGCTGCTGCCGCCACGTCGGCTTCATTCGCCGAAGTTGTGCTGACTCGTGCCATGTCTGCCATCTTTCCGGCGAGACCCACCATGCGCTCCTCCTGAGCCCGCGACACCAGCGCACTGTCCTCCACCAGCTCTTTGATGTGGGAGATGCCGCTCTGCAAGTCGTCCAGCGCACCGTGCGCCTGGCGAGCAAAGACTTCAACGTCACGCACCCTCTCCTCTCCGGAGGTCATGGCTCGAGCCACGGCGTCAACACGCGTCAGGACATCATCGATCAGACCAGAGACTTCACGGGCTGATGTTCTTGCCTCGGCTGCCAGGGCACGGACCTCGTCGGCGACGGCTGCAAACCCCTCTCCCGCTTCTTCACTATGGGCTGCTTCGATCGCGGCGTTCAGCGCCAGCACGTGCGTTTGTCTTGCAATGCGCGAAATCGTTTTAGCGAAAGACCCAACGCGCTGCGACATGCGGTTGAGTTCCTGCACAGAGGCAGCTGTGTTGCGAACCTCCTCGCCCATGGCAAAGAGCGCTTTTCCTGTCCGTTCTACACTCGAGCGGCTGTGGTCGGCGGTCTCCGCAAGCCTGCCCACGTCGGCGACCACGTCTTCCGCTCGGTGGCTCAGTGCGCCCGCTTGCTTTGCAGCGGTGGTACTTTCCTGTCGGCCTTCTGCCGCTAACTCCCGCTGCGATGCCATGTCCCGGGCTAGCTTGGTAGACGAGGCCGAGACGGATTCGCTGGAGGCCAGCACGCCGGCGGAGGCTTGCGATAACACTTGTGCAAGAATGACCGCCTCGTCTGTTTCCCGCTGTACGACTTCGATCGTATCGGCTATCTCGTCAAGGAT
This sequence comes from Gemmatimonadota bacterium, assembly GCA_022566515.1. GTDB lineage: Bacteria > Gemmatimonadota > Gemmatimonadetes > Gemmatimonadales > GWC2-71-9 > B3T1B10. The sequence goes on along the minus strand of JADFIT010000001.1, from coordinate 84,383 downwards.
GCGGTTGAAGGACCTCTCGAGAAAGCCAAGCTCATCGTTGCGCCCAGCCGGAGCACGAACCCTCAGGGCCCCCGCCTCCGCCTGTCGCATCACAGCGCGGCTGACACGAATGCGCTCCACCAGCGAGGCCGGTATTTGACGCAACGTGCTCGCCACGACCAGAAAGACCAGCGCCTCCACGTACACGGTGGGCGCAAGCTCTGTCAAACCGACTGGTGGACTCGCGATGAATGCCCCATGTGTCGCTGCGGCACCCACGTATGTGGAAGCCGCTAGAAGCGCCAGTATGTGGCCGACACCGCGACCCTCATCGAACGTGTATGGAAGGATCGCGACGAGGAACGCCACCACGATACCGCCGGGTCCGATCAGCACAACGAGAGCTCCCACGATCAGTATGTCGAGCACCGCCGAGCAGTAGACGAACCACCAGGCAAAAACGCCGGAGCGGGCGATAAACACAGCGGCGAGATTGGCGGCGATGGCGATAACTAGGACCGCGCCCCCGTGCACCGCTGTGAAGTCAGAGATATTTGCCCACCTCAAGGCAGCCAACAGAATGAGACCGGCACCGATGATGCCCCAACGGCGCTTCGTACCGCGGGCCACGGTTTCGGCGTCTTTGAGGTGTTGCTCGTCGATGGCAACCGCCGAGGATTGGGCGGTCCAGGCCCGAAACCGGGCTTCCATCGAGGGCCGCTTGGCGAGGGTGGGGTTATGGTCTTTCATCGAACACGGAACGCACTCACGGCTTGAACCAGGCCTCAGCTAGCCGACATGTCGGGCTCGACTCCGAGGTCGCGTATGGTCACCATGGTAAGCACCGGATAGCCGGCTTTCTCGATGGCTGCTCTACCACCCTCCATCCTGTCAACCACGCCGAGGACGCCCACTACCACTCCTCGGGCGTCTTCAACGGCTTTGATGGCTGTCAGTGCCGAGCCTCCGGTGGTAATGACGTCCTCCACCACCACCACCCTGGAGCCCTCGGTAAAGCAGCCTTCTATTTTTCTCTGTGTACCATGCGCCTTTGGCTCCTTTCTCACGACAAAGGCGTCAAATATCGGTGGAGCCTTGCGGCTTGCCAAGGAAATCGAGTAGGCCATCGGATCTGCCCCGAGCGTCAGGCCGCCAACCAATCGCGCATTCCAGATTGCTTCAGCGATCATGCTGACTCCGAGAAGGCCGATGATTTCCAGGCCTTGGGCTGACATGGTCGTCAGACGGGCATCGATGTAATAGTGGGATTTCCTACCTGAAGAGAGTGTATACTCGCCTAGGCGCAGCGAGCGTTCCTTGAGCAAGGCTACCAGGGCCGCCCGAAGGGAAGTGGCTGACGGCGGCACGTTAGAGATAGTAGTAGTAGTGCATACTACTATCTTCCAATCATTGATCTGAGCTTCCCCAGCAGGCCGTGTTTACCGGATGAGTGCCCGTTCTCTACGGTAGCCTTGGCCACACCCTCGGCGTAAAGCCCCGCGTTGGCAGGCCTCTTTTCCGGCTCTCGGGCCAATCCCGCCATCACGGCCTTTTCGAGGTCACTGGAGAATTTGAGGCCTCTCACCGCTTGGCTTAGGGGGCGGGGGTCAGCTGTGAGAAGCTGCTGGAACAATTCTCGCGGGGATCTACCATCGTAGGGGTGGAGGCCCGTTAGGAGGTAATACGTAATTGTGGCGAGGCTGTAGATGTCGGCGGCACTTCCGACGAGTTCACCGGAGAGGGCTTCCGGGGCAACATACTTGAGGGTGCCCACGAAAAACCCGGTGCGGGTGAGACGCTGGGCCGGGTCGGCTTCGGCGTCCCTGGCTATCCCGAAATCGAGCAGTTTGACCTGTTGCGTTTTCGGGTCGTAAACAATGTTTTCGGGTTTCAAATCGCGATGGATGATGCCGGATGCATGAGCGGCGCCAAGGGCCCCGGCCAGCTGGGTCAAGATGTGGGCCACCACTTTTGGGGACAGTCTGCCGGTTCGCCCAAGGAAGTCAGAAAGGGGTTCGCCTTCAGCCCATTCCAGCGCCAGGTAGTACAGCCCGTCCTCCTCACCGTAGCCGTAGGTCTGGACGACGCTCGGATGCTGGACGCGCTCACCGTATTCAGACTCGCGAAGAAAGCGTTTCCTGGCGTTTTCATCGGTGCGGAGGCGTGGCTTGAGGATTTTGACCGCGCACGTCGGGTGGTCGGGGTGTTCGGCGCGGTATACCATGGCGGTGCCGCCCTCACCCACGCGTTCTATGAGGCGGTATCCGGCAACGCTGCGTCCTGCGAGATTCTCTTGAGCCATTGGAGAGGGCGAAAGTAATATTCAGTTTTGGAGTTCGGCAAGTTTAGAGAGAGGGCGACATCAAGCACTTTGTGAAAGTTCAGGCTGGCGGCGTCGTGAGTCGATGGCTCGTGAACGCACTCAGACGGAATTGTCTCTTCGGGAGGGTGGCTTCTGCGGTGGCCGGTCTGGTCGTTGTCGGCGTGCTTGCGGGGAGTCCCTCTGCGGCTGCCCAGGAGGTCGCCAACGGCGATTCCACCTGGGTGGGGCCGTGGCATGCGGCTATGGGGCTGGCAGTGCGCCTGTCGTCCGATTCTGCGGCCATGGCTGACATCCTTGCCGGTGCGGAGTCGGCATTGGCTCTGGGGCGTCCGGCACAGGCCCTCGAGTTGCTCTCGCGCCATCTCTTGCCGGATTCGATGGCTGAAGGCGCACCGCTGGCCATCCATGCGGCGTCACAATACGCGCTTGGGGCGTACGTCGAAGCGGGAAGGATGTTCGACAGAGCCGCCAGCCACGCTGCCGGAGTGAGGCAAGGAACCCTCCGTGCGCGGGCTGCCGAGTCGTACGAGAGAGCCGGCCTTCTGGGGCGAGCTTCGTCACTGTACCAGCAGGCGGCTATCGACTTCCCGGATGCAAGAGGGTGGCTGGCCCTGCGTGAAGCGAGGGTCACTCGCGACCCATCAAGGGTGCGGGAATTGCTCCGGTTGGCACCGGCGGCGGCCCATGAATTGGCCGCCGAAGTGCGGGCGACACTGCTTGCAGGAGCCGGAGATCTCGGGGCAGCGGCCGAGGTGCTGGCAGATGTTGGCCACTTTGCGGCGGCGGGACGACTGGCTCTCGAGGCGGGCGATAATGGGCGTGCTCGTGAGTTGGTCTACCGTGCGATTGCGGTACGCGATCGGGATGAAGCCATGACCGGGGTTGAGATCGCCTTGGCGGAGTTTCCCCCTGCCGACCAGGAAGGGCACCTGGCAGTGGCCCAGGCGATCTCGCGTTACGGGCAGGCAGCGGCTGCCGTCCGTCACGCTGCCGATGCTGTTACCGCAGGCGATTCGTCCATAGGCACGCTTCTGTTCTACGCCGAGGTCACCGAGGCGAGCGGGAACAGGTGGGGCGCACTCCGGATCTACGAGGCAGCGGCCAAGCGTGGAGGTGAGGAAGCGGGTGAGGCCGAATACCGTTACGCTCGGACATATGTGCGGTTGCGCCAACGCACAAGAGCCTTCCAGGCGTTGAGCGCCTTCCTCGAAAAATATCCCGATCATCGCCGTGCGCCGGCCACGACGTTTCTCATGGGAGACCTTCGTCAGGACCAGCGAAAGCTGAGGGAGGCGGACAGCATCTTTCGCGCTTTGAGTGAAAGGTGGCCAACCGACGAATTCGCTTCGAGCGCGCGCTCACGTTTGGGCGCTCGGGCATTGGTGGAAGGAGACCTCAAGAGGTCCACAGAGATTTTTCGCGCGGAGGTGGAACACAGAGGGTCGCGGGCCCGCGCCGCGCAGTTCCAGATTGCGCGGTTGGCGAAGGATGCCGGGGACACCGTCACAGCTCTCGGCGAGTGGGCGACATTGGCCCGGCTCGATTCCATCGGATATTACGGGACCATGGCCCGGCAGGCCGCGGGGCTTGCTGCGCCTGTCTTTGCGCCGCCCCCGGCAACGCTGCCGTCTCCCGAGGTAACCCGCCAGCTCGCGGTGCTCGACTTGCTGCAGGCTGTGGATCTGCGGGACGAAGCGGATGCGCTCCTAGACTACCTGAGCGACCCTGACCGCTGGGGCGTAACCGAACTCATGGACGTGGCGGAGGGATTGATCGCCCGTGGCGAAGCGAGATCAGCGGTGGCGTTAGGTTGGCGGATCGCCGGGCTCCACCGCCTGAACGATCCCCGGGTGCTTCGAATTATCTTCCCCTGGCCGAACCGCCAGCTGCTTGAACGCGAGGCAAGGGAATTCGACCTGGATCCCTTTCTCCTGGCCGCTTTGGTCCGCCAGGAATCGGCCTTTGATGCAGATGCTACGTCACGGGCAGGTGCGAGGGGATTGATGCAACTCATGCCAGCCACCGCCCGGGGTTTGGCCCGCCAACTTGGGGTAGACTGGGACAACGCGTTTCTTGGAATTGCCGACGCCAACGTCCATCTCGGCGCGGCCCACCTCGCGCAGATGCTCCGACAGTATGGTGGTGAGATCGTGCCCGCCCTTGCTGCGTACAACGCTGGGGGGTCACGGGTGAGGCGCTGGCTCAGGTTTCCGGAGGCTAGAGCGGGAGATTGGTTCCTCTTCATCGAGCGGATCCCGTTCGCTGAAACGCGTGGCTACGTGCAGACGCTCTTGCGGAACCGGGAGCTGTACAGCGCCCTCTACGGCGAGGGCATCGACCCGTGAGCGACGGCGCCTTACGGCGCACCATCCACGTGAGCACCGGGGCCGTCGTACTGGTCGGCGTACTTGCCGGCTGGCATACTCTGCGGCTCGGAATAACCGGGCTCGCCGTGGTCGCTCTCTTCGTCGAGCTTGTGCGCCTCCGCTTTGCCGCATTCAGGGAAGTGCTCGCCCGTACGGTCCCAGTATTCCGGCCCGAGGAGTCTCGCCGGCCGTGCGGTGCTTTTTGGCTTTTGTTGGGCTATGCCAGCGCGGCGTGGATTCCGGTGCCTGGTGCCGCTGCGGGAATCCTCACGGCTGCGGTGGCAGATCCCATCGCGTCGGCGGTCGGCGGTCGGTGGGGCGGGGGTGAGCCAAAGAGCTGGATTGGTACGGGTGCGGTGCTAGCTGCATCGTTGGTCGTGTTGTTAGCCCTGAGGATGCCCCTGGTTGCGGTAGTTGCCGCCTCGGTCACGGCGGCAGCCTCCGAGCGTTGGTCACGGCCATTGGATGACAACCTCGTTTTGGCACCGGCCGTGGCTGCCGTCATCTGGATGCTGACCTGAACCAGCAACCGCGGTTTTCGTGTCCGACTGACGTACATCCAAGTGGGGCTTGGCGTTACGAACCGCTGCTGGCATTGGGCTTCCCCAACCGATCCCTTCCCCTTCGACTCTTCACATTCCAGACGCTTGACAGGTCCCGGGTACTCGCAACAAAATTGGCGGTACCGGGTTTTTGGAAGACCGGCAGAACGCTGGCGTAACCAATCTATTTGCAGGAGGAGTCCCCGATGTCGAAAGGGAAGGTGAAGTGGTTCAATGATGCGAAGGGCTACGGTTTTATCGAGCAGGAGAGTGGTGGCGAGGACGTGTTTGTTCACTTCTCCGCCATTCAAATGGAGGGTTTCAAGACCCTCGCTGAGGGACAGGACGTGGAGTTCGAGATTGAGCCGGGCGAGAAGGGGCTTCATGCGTCCCACGTGCAACGGCCGAGTTCCTGAGCGGTAGTTTCACCATCACTATTGAGAGCCCCGCCGGAAAGCCGGCGGGGTTTTTCTGTATACTCCCCTAACCAATGCCTGAGTCTTCGAGACCCCAGTTTTTTCTGATAGACGGTTACGCGATAATCTATCGCGCCTTCTTTGCGATGATTGCGCGCCCGCTCACGACAGGACGGGGAGAGAACACATCGGCGGCCTGGGGCGTGTCCAGTTTCTTGCTTCGGATTCGCGAGCGGTATAAGCCCGAGTATCTAGTATGGGTGCATGATGCAGGGTCGTCCTTCCGCAAGGAGACCTATCCAGAGTACAAGGCGACCCGCGAGAAGTTGGATGCGGAGTTGCAGGATACTTTCGACAGTTCGGTCGAGCGGATCGAGCAGCTCTTGGAAGCGTTCGGCATCCCACTCGTTGCAGTAGACGGTTATGAGGCGGACGATGTAATCGGCACGCTGGCGACGTTTGCCGGTGCGGCGGGTGTGCACGCGGTCATTGTGTCCGGAGACAAGGATTTCTATCAGCTGATTGGGCCGACGATTTCTTTGCTGAACCCCGGGCGGGGAGGCCCTGCGGCGGTGCAAGAGGAATTTGTGACCGTGCAGAACGCCGCTCACCGGTTGGGAGTGCCTCCCGAGAGGGTGATTGACTACCTGGCGATGGTCGGCGATTCGTCGGACAACGTGCCAGGGGTGAAGGGAATCGGTGATAAGACAGCCCGGCAGCTGATCGAAGAGTTTGGCGACCTCGATTCCATTCTCGAGCACGCACCGGAGGTAAAGAGCAAACGTGCTCGCGAGGCGTTGCTCGCCGATGCCGACTCCGCAAGGTTGAGTCGGGATTTGGTGACTATCCGCAAGGACGTGCCGGTCGAGTTGAATCTCGACGCGCTTCGTGTGCGTGAAGGTGACGCGGTGAGGTTGCGAGCGTTGTTTGCGGAGCTGGAATTCCATTCGTTGATGGACAAGATCGGCGGAGAACCCGTTGCCACCGAAGGTGCCGGATGGACTGTGGTCTCGTCGGTTTCGGAGCTCGAAGATCTAGTTGCCGAGGCTCGTCGGGCCGATGTGCTGGCGATCAGTACTCATGGTCCGCCGGGCGATGCGCACGTGGCTGGCTTGGACGGTCTTGCCCTGGCCGTGGAGCCGGGGGGCGCGTGGTACATACCGCTTGCGCATCGAGCGCCCGATGGCGATCTGCTCAACAACACGGCCCCCCTCAACCTTCCACCGTTGACCGACCCCGCTATGGCGGGATTGAAAGAACTGCTGGAGGATCCCAAGGTGCCGAAGGCCGGCCACAACTTGAAGCGAACCTGGCTTCGGCTTCGAACGGCAGGTGTCGAGTTGGGAGGCGTTTCGTACGACTCGATGGTTGCCAGTTTTCTGTTGGATCCGGGAAAGCGGTCACATGAGTTGAGCGCGCTCGGAGTCGAACACCTTGGACTGCGCATCCCGCCTTACCAGGAGGTTGTGGGGAAGGGCAAGGGGAAACGTCCTTTTGCTGAGGTCGCGCTGGATAAAGCGGGCCAGTATGCGGGGCAGTATTGTGCGGCGATCCTCGCTCTGCGGGATTATTTGGCCCCTCAGCTGGAATCGACAGGACTCAGGCGTCTTCTCGAGGAAATCGAGATGCCCCTCATCGCGGTGCTCGTCGAGATGGAGTGGAAGGGCATCACGTTAGACTCGGAGCGGCTTGCCGGATTGTCGAGCGATTTTCGCGGCGAGCTTCAGGCGCTCGAGCGATCCATCCACAAAGAGGCGGGTACGGACTTCAACATCAACAGCACCCTGCAACTCCGTCACATATTGTTCGAGAAGCTCCAACTTCCTGTCATCAAGAAAACCAAGACTGGGGCGTCGACTGATGCGGACGTGCTGGCCCAGCTGGCGGGCATGGGCTTCGGGTTGCCGAAGCTGCTCTTGGAATATCGGGAGTTGGCCAAGCTGCGCTCCACCTATGTCGACTCCCTGCCTCGAAGCGTTAACGCCGTAACCCAGCGTGTGCACACGAGCTTTAATCAAACCGGCGCCGCTACGGGACGTCTCTCCTCCTCAGACCCCAACCTGCAGAACATCCCGGTACGGACGCCACGCGGCGGCGAGATCAGGCGCTGCTTCGTTCCGGCGGCCGGTTGTGCATTCATTACGGCTGACTATTCGCAAGTCGAATTGCGTGTGTTGGCGCATCTCTCCGAGGACCCGGCGTTCATCGATGCGTTCGAGCGCGGAGGAGACATCCACCGAGAAACGGCGGCTATCATCTTTGACGTCGAACCTGCCGCTGTGACCGGCGAAATGCGGGCCCGGGCGAAGACAATCAATTTCGCGACCATATATGGTCAGGGACCGTTCGCGCTGGCCCGGCAACTCAACGTTTCCCAGGAAGAAGCGAAGGAGTTCATCGCGCGGTATTTCGAGCGCTTTGCGGGCGTTCGGGCGTTTTTGGACAGCACTATTGTCCGGGCCCGTGAGAACGGCTTCGTCGAAACCCTGTTCGGTCGGCGGCGCTACATCCCGGAATTGAAAGACAAGAACTTCAATATCCGCTCATTCGGGGAACGAACCGCCATGAACTCGCCGATTCAAGGATCTGCGGCGGACCTCATCAAGATCGCCATGGTGAATCTGCACCGTGCGCTGAAGGGGGGAAATCTCGGGGCCGCCATGCTGCTGCAGGTGCACGACGAGCTGGTCCTGGAAGCGCCGGTGCGCCACGCGACGGAGGTGGCTGAGATCGTTCGGCGCGAGATGTCTGCGGCCGCCACGTTGAAGGTCCCGCTGGTAGTTGACGTGGGCATCGGACCCAACTGGTTGGACGCAAAACAGTGAGCGCACGGGTCCGGTGTGACCCTGGTATTCGGGAGTTTGCGAGACGGCGCGAAGGCATGATTCACGCCCTCGATGGGGGGGTGTGGCTTCACCGTCACAGCTACAACGGCGAGCCCATGGCCCACCTGGTTTCGTCGGACAGGCAGTTGCTGTTACGGGCCGGAGAGAAGATCGGTTTGCGTCCCGAGTGGCTCCAGCACAAGCCGCTCAAGGACCCGCGCACAGGAAAGCGGGTGAACGCATGGCACTGGGATCTGCGAAGCTGGTCTCTGGAGGCTTGTCTGCCGTTGGTCGAGAAGGCGGAATGCCGCGACCGGAGCTAGAAGGCTAATCGCCCGATCGCGGCGGCTCTGCCGGCAGGCGCACGCCGGGCCACCAGTTCCAGCGGCCGGCAATGTGCATGACCGCCGGAACCAATACCATGCGGATCAGCGTGACATCCAACAGCACAGCTACCGCCAGACCGAATCCCATCATCTTTGCCACCAACACCCGCGAGAAGGCGAAGGTGCCGAACACGATGATCATGATGGCTGCCGCACTCGTGATCACGGAAGCCGTCACGCTCAATCCCTCCATCGTCGCCAGGTCGTTCTTGTGCGTGCGATCGAAGGCCTCCTTCATCCGTGAAAGCAAGAACACCTCGTAATCCATGCTGAGGCCGAAGACCACCGCGAATATCAACACCGGGGTAACTACGTATACAGCCTCCGTCGGCCCGTCTAGGCCGAACAAGCCGGCCCCGAATCCTTCCTGGAATACCAGCACCACCATCCCGAATGCCGCTGCCACGGAGAGAGAGTTCAACACCACGGCCTTGATCGGCACCAGGATCGAACGGAACGCCACCAGAAGCATGATTGCTGTGATACCGAGCACGAGGGCGATGATTGTGGGGAACACGGCAAGGAGATTTTCCTGCAGATCGAGGCTCGCCGCCGAGAACCCCCCCACGAGTATTTCCACAGAGTCCAGACTGCGAACGCCGTTCGCAGCGATCCCACGGATACGCCGCACGACCTCCGTCGCGCCAGCATACGTAGTGCTGTCGGCGAGACTCACAATCATCAGCGTGGTCCGACCGTCGGGCGATACGTACGCGTCAAAGAACTCGGGGTACCGTGCGCGGGCGGCTTTGAGGTTGCCGAAGAGCCCCAGGTACGCCAGTCGCGACATTCCGGGGCGTATGTTCACCGGGCCGTTCACGGTTGCCACGCGGGGATCGGCTTGGATAGAATCGGAGAAGCGGCGCAGACCGTTCAGGTAACGCGAACTCAGGAGTTGTCGTCCTACTGGGGCTTGGAGCGTGATCCTGATCGGGAGCAACGCCCCCCGCGACCCGATGCGCTCCTCGATGATCTCGGCCCCAATCGTCGACTCGGTGCCTTCGGGAAACCACCCCGTTGCCGGAAGGCCTATCCGTATGTGGGTCAGCGGCCAGGTGAGGGAGCCGGCGACCACCAACCCGAAGGTGATGGCTTTCCACGGGTGTCGGGAGAGCCATCGAGCCCAACCCTCCCAGGCTGTCGGTTTGTGGTACCAGGCAAGCCGCCGGGCGAGCCAGTTGGGCCAATCGATTGTCCGGCCCAGAATGGCGAGGCTGGCTGGGAGAAGTGTGACCGCCAGCGCCACCGCCACGGTGACCACGAACAAGCCGCCGATTCCCACAGATCTTGTCTCAATGATTGGAGTGATCAGCAGGGTGGCAAACCCGACGATCACCGTGAGTCCGCTCGTGACAACTGCCCGCCCGGCGGTCAATATCGTCTTGGTGGCCGCTTCCTTCGGGCTCTGGCCCCGGTTCATCTCCTCGCGGAACCTGGTCACGATCAGCAGCGAATAATCGATTCCCACCGCCAGCCCCACCATCGTCACAATGGTGAGAACAAACACCGACATTGGGAAAAACACGGCGGCAATCTGCACGGCGGCGAGGGCGCAGGAGATTGCGAAGACGCCGATAATAATCGGGAGGAGCGCGGCAAAGAGGGCGCCAAACGCTAAGACCAATACCCCCGCTGCGGGGATTAGCGCGATCAGCTCATTCCTCCTGGCGTCTTCTGCAACGACGAGTCGTCCGTCGTAGTCGAGTGCGGGGGCACCGGTCACGTGCACTTCGTAGCCCTCGGAATCCCGGACGCTCAAGACAGCTCGTCTGATCACTCGCCTAAACTCGGGAGTGAGGTGACCCGGACTGCTGGCGACGTCCTCAGTGAGCGTAGCGAGAAAGAAGGTGGTGTGGCGGTCTGCGCTGAGGAGCCGGGAATCGGCCACCGTGAGATAGGAAACCACCTGGTCGATGTACGGCTGGGACTCGGCGGCGCTGGAGAGAACCTCGACGAGTGTATGGTAAGGTTGACTGTCTATCGGGACAGGCCCGGAGATCACCACGGCCATGAAGCTGACGGTCGGGCGCTGGAAATTCTCCAGCATGGTCCGCTTCACGGCTTCGGCCTCTGTGGGCGTCAGCGACCCTCCTTCGGCTTGCAAGGAGTCGCTAACCCTGGCAGATCGCGGCAGCGCAAACGCGGCCACCACGACCCAAAGGGCTACCACCAGGAACCTCAGGCGTACTACGATGCGCGCCAGCGCAGTCAACGAATAACCTCCGCTCTAATCCGGTATAGGGCGTGCAAAGGCGTGAATCATAGAAGGGTGGGTGTCGTGATGCTAGCCATTGGGGAGTGGCGAATCGTTGAGAGGGAGGGAATATTCCATCGATGCGCCGAACTCTGATCCTGACGATATTCGTGGTAGGCACCGCCATCGCGTTCAACCTGGGGAGAAGGGTCCCAGTCGATGAGGTGCCAGCGGCCGATAGCTCCGAGTCGGGAGCTGGGGATATGGGAGGGAGCATCGCGTCGGGGCCGGGAAAATCTGAGGAGGCACGCCTGGCTACGCTCCGGGCGATCGCGGCCGAAGACACGTATTTGCCAGAAACACTGGCTGAGTCAGACTCCATTTTGCGGCGTTGGGTCGATCGCGAGCGTCGCCCGCTACTGGTCTATTACGAACCCACGGCGGTCTCCGGCTACACAGCGGCCTTGGGCCGGCGTGTGCGAGATGCGTTCTTGCGGTGGCGCCGAGTCGGAGGCATACCCGTCCACTTCGAAACCGTTCGGACGCCGGACAATGCGGATGTGACGGTTCGGTGGGTTGAGGCTTTCGAGGTACGCCGCGCGGGACAGGCAGACCTCGTGTGGCGTAGTGATGGCCACCTACAGCAAGGAACACTGACTCTTGCCACTCACTCGCATCTGGGACGGCCCCTCTCGCTTGACGCGGTATTCACGGTAGCGCTTCACGAAATCGGCCATCTCCTCGGGCTCGGTCATTCCGACCAGGCTAGGGACGTGATGTATCCCACCACTACGGTTCACGATCTCACCAGCCGGGATCGAAAAACGGCGATGTTGCTGTACTCGCTGCCTCCGGGATCACTCAAGGGCCCGGCGGCCCGCTAGAGCCGTCTGCGCTTTCACTTCATGATAAACCTTCTTGCGCTCCTCCTCACCGCGCAAACCCATCCCTTGGCGGAAATCGATACAATCGTTCGGGACGGTATTGGGGCTGGAGTGTATCCTGGAGCCGTTGTGGTGGTGGGAACAGCGGATGCCGTGCTTCTGGCGAAGGGCTATGGTCGGCTCACATGGACCGGCGGCTCTGGCGTTCCGTCGCCGGACTCCACGCTTTACGATCTGGCCTCACTTACGAAAGTTGTTGCCACGACGCCCGCTATCATGCTTCTCATAGATCGCGGCCTGGTCGATCTCGATCGTCCCGTGCGCGATTACCTGGCCGGGTTCAAAGGGGAAGGCAAGGACGCCGTTACCGTGCGCCATTTGCTGTCTCACACTTCGGGGCTGCGTGCGTTCTTGCCGCTCAACACGCTCGCCGATGATGCGGAGGATGCTCGTGAGCTCGTGATGTCCGAGCCTCTTCGATGGCGTCCCGGCACGCGCGTTGAGTACAGCGACCTGAACGCGATGCTCGTCGGCTGGATTGTCGAAGCGGTATCGCGAACACCATTGGACGAATTCGTTCGAGACGAGTTGCACGTTCCTCTGGGGATGAATCAGACACGATTCAATCTGCCCCGTTCCGCGCGCTCCCGTGCGGCGCCGATCAACGTGTGGCACGGCCAGCCGATCAGGGGAGTGATTCACGACCAAAACGCGGCACGCTTGAATGGTGTAGCTGGACATGCCGGCCTGTACAGCACCGGACGCGAACTTGCCCTGTTCGCTCAAATGCAGCTGCGTCGCGGAACTCTCGGTGACGGCGTTTCCTTGGTGAGGCCGGAGACGGTTGACGCATTTACGCGCCCCGGGCAAGGCCGCCGTGCGTTGGGGTGGGCCATGAACGACACGACCAGCAGCGACGACACTGGAACCTTGTTGTCTCCGCAGGCTTATGGGCACGGTGGTTTCACCGGAACGTCGATCTGGATAGATCCGTCGCAGAACGTTTTCGTGATCTTGCTGACCAACCGTGTCTACGCGCCGCGGACGCGGCGTTCAATCACCCGACTGAAAGCTGTGCGCGGTAGGCTTGCCGATGCTGCATTGCGCTTGAAGGAACGATCTTGCGGCCTGCTTAGGGCGCTGGAAGGAGCAGCGCGGTGCTGATTGAGACCTGGTCCTGCCACGCACGTGTCGTGGGGGTGGCTCGCGCGAGGGGCCTTGCGGATTCCCGGCTCGATGTTTGTCGCCGATCGCGTGTACCGCTGGGTGGCCGTCCGCCGCCAAGGAATGGGATGTGGTGGGGACCATTGCGCCACCTCCATGGCCCGACGCCGGGAGAGGGGCTAAGTTTCTGCATGGTCAAGCAGCAAGGAGCCATGGATGATTGACGCAGACGCCGTACGCAAAGCGCTACGCCAGGTGAAGGATCCCGAGATCGGCATCAACATCATAGACCTCGGCTTGGTGTACAACGTGGAGGTCGAGGACGGAGAAGTGCATATCAAGATGACACTCACGTCACCTGGATGCCCGGTAGGCCCGCAAATCATGGGCGATGCCGATCAGGCGGCTCGGATGTTGGATGGAGTGACGGGTGTCGAGGTGGAGTTGGTGTGGGAACCGTTCTGGACGCCGGAAAAGATCGATCCAAAGGTTAGGGCGTTTATGGGGCACTGACCTCTCTTACTTGTCGCCTCCATTCACAGCCTGGAGCAGCTCGGTGGCCCCCAACGCCTGGCACTGCCACCGTTTCAAATCGGCGACTTTCGTCAATTCCTTTGTGGTGGTCGGAGCGGCTACCGCGATAGACTGAAGCGTACCGTTGGGACAGAGTACGCCTATCTCTATTCCCAAATCGATCGCGGCACGTCGCCGCAACGCCTTGAGCCGTTCCATGCGCTGCTGGGCATTTCGCGATATCTTAGGACGCGTTGGCCGTTCAACCTTGGGGTACTTGTCGGCAGGTGTATCCAGACCCTTCTGTACGGCTCGTATCAGCTCATCGCCGTACCGACGGACAGAAGAGGCCGGCACTCCTCCTAAGGATCGAAGCCGTCTAAGGGTCGTCGGCGCCGACTGCGCAAGGACAGCCAACGCTTGATTGCCCAGCACGCGGAACGGCGCACGGTCTAGGCTCGCAGCCTTGGCCTCCCGCCACTCATGCACGGCCTTCAATACGGCCAGAGATTTGCGCGGTAGTGATTTCGCGTTCTTCACCCGCAGGAATCCTTGCCCGTTTCCACCGTTGGAAGTCCACCGGATCGTCTCCAAACGCTTGAACTCTTCCTCGGCCCACTCGAGCCGGCCCTGCTTCTGGAGCCTTGTCCGCAGTTCGTCGCGCAGCCCAAGGAGATATGCCGTGTCGGAAGCGGCGTAAGAGATCATCTCGGGCGTGAGCGGGCGGAGGGACCAATCAGCGCGCTGTAACTTCTTGTCTACCTTGATGCCGAAATACTTCTCCAATAGCGGGCCCAGACCCACAGAAGGCTCTCCGAGCAACTGGGCCGCGATCCGCGTGTCGAAGACACACTTCGCCCGAAAGCCATAATCACGATCCAGCACGCGGAGATCGTAATCGGCATCGTGAAACACCACTTCCACAGAGGAGTCGGCCAGCAAGCGACCGATTGGCTTGAGGTTGCTGATGGCCAGCGGATCCACGATGGCGGTCCGCGACTCAGTACTCACCTGGATCAGGTAAATCCGGTCCACGTACCGGTGGAAGGACGCCGCCTCGGTGTCGAGGGCGATGCGCGACTGCCCCTCCAGATGGCTGGCGAACGCCTCCAGTGCGTCGTCGTTGGCGAGGAAGAGAGGCTCCCTGGGTGCTCCAGATTTTCTCATGACTCAACTAAACATGGCACACGGGCACGCCGTGCGGGAGGGTCCCAGCCAACAGGTCAGGGCAGTTTTCTACATTTCCCTATTTTATGTGGAAACCGTGTAACAGAGTTAACCACAACACGTTACGCTGTTATAGGTAGTATCAGTGAGCGTACAGTAACATGACACCAACAGGACACTAAGCGTAAATGGCGCGGAATGCATTGCCCTCGGTTCCCGCCCATGCACAAAGGTTGACGGTGAGTTGTGTAGGATTCGGGCCCGAGTTGGGTCGAGCCTTAACACTGCCTGCGGGCAGTGGCTACTGCGTGCTGCCTACTTTCTCCGATTCCGCTGCAAACTCCGCCAGCAAATCGTCTATGGTGCGGCTGTGGTGCATCGAGCAGAACTTCGGGCCGCACATCGCACAGAACTCCGCGCTCTTGAAGTACTCCCCCGGGAGCGACTCGTCATGGTACTCGCGTGCCCGCTCGGGATCGAGGGAGAGTCTGAACTGTTCGTTCCAATCGAACTCATAGCGAGCCTTGGAGAGAGCGTCGTCGCGGTCACGCGCGTGGGGCCGACCGCGTGCCACGTCTGCGGCGTGGGCGGCGATCTTGTAGGCGATCACGCCTTCCCGCACGTCTGCGGCGTTGGGCAGCCCCAGGTGTTCCTTGGGCGTCACGTAGCACAGCATGTCGGCGCCGTACCAACCGATCATCGCCGCGCCGATGGCGCTCGTGATATGGTCGTATCCCGGAGCGATGTCGGTCACGAGCGGGCCGAGCGTGTAGAACGGCGCTTCGTGGCAGATCTCCTTCTCCTTGCGGACATTCATTTCGATTTGGTCCAACGGAATGTGTCCGGGTCCCTCTACCATCACTTGCACGTCGCGTTCCCAGGCACGTTTCGTCAGCTCCCCGAGTGTCTTCAATTCGGCGAACTGCGCCTCGTCACTCGCGTCCGCGATGGATCCCGGGCGCAGAGAATCTCCCAGCGAAACAGTGACGTCATACGCTCGGAAAATCTCGAGCAGCTCGTCGTAATGTTCGTAGAGCGGGTTTTGCTTGCGGTGTGACATCATCCACACGGCGTGGAGCGATCCGCCACGGCTCACGATGCCGGTTATGCGTCCATGTATGAGGGGCAGGTGTTCGAGCAATATGCCGGCATGGATCGTCATATAATCGACGCCCTGCCTGGCATGCTTTTCAATCACGTCCAGCATGTCTTGGGCGGTCAAGTCGGTGACCTGGTCGACATTCAGCACCGCTTGGTAGATCGGCACCGTTCCGATGGGCACCTCGGACTCGGCGATGATCGCTTCACGGGTGGCATCGAGATCCGTACCGGTGGACAGGTCCATCACGGTGTCCGCCCCGTAGCGCACTGCCAACCGGAGCTTTTCGAGCTCCTCCTCAATGTCCGATGTAACGGCGGAGTTGCCGATGTTGGCGTTGATCTTCACCGTGGCCACCTTGCCGATAGCCATGGGTTTGAGCTTCCCAGCCAGGTGGTGGATGTTGGCCGGTAACGTCAATCTACCCCGGGCGATTTCGTCCCGAACCAGGTCGGCCGAGAGGTGCTCACGCTCGGCTACGGACTGCATGGCGTCGGTGATCTCGCCCTGACGGGCGTAATACATCTGGGTGGGACAGGCCTGCTTTATCATGGGACTTTCCTCCGCCGGTATTAGCCGGATCAGGTTCGAAGGGTGTAATCTCAGCCCGCCGACTGGCGGGCACCCCCGTCTCCGAGTGGTGTAGGGCGAAATCTAATCAGGGGATCTGGATGATGGCTATGGGGCTCTTGCGTCTAACGCGACCCCTGAAAAGCTTTCACACCAGCCTCATCACCGCTGGGAGTTGCCATGAACGTCCGCTCGGGTCTTGCACTCTGCCTGGTTGCATTGAGTCCAGCCGGATCCCTCTCCGCGCAATCGGCGGAGACCGTCGTTATTCGGGGCGGCCACCTCTTTGACGGCGTGGGCGATCGGGCAGTCCCGAACAGTGGTCTGGTGATCCGTGCTGGAAGGTTCTTCGAAGTTGGTGCTCGGCTCGACGACGAAGACCTCGGATCGGCGCGCGTCATCGAGCTGGATGATGACGAGTATGTCCTGCCCGGGTTCTTCGACCTCCACGCCCATTACGCCATCGATTTGTTCGGCCGCGGACGTGTGGACGAGCGCACCGCATACCCAGTGCTTTTTCTGGCCAACGGCGTTACGTCGACGTTCCCTGCGGGGGAGATGAATCCTCTCGAGATGCGCGACCTACGGATGCGCATCGATCGGGGTGATGCCGTTGGCCCGAGGATTTTCAATTCCGGTCCGTACTTCGGTACATCGCGGCCCGGCTGGGACCGTGACATGTCGGCCGAGCAGATTCATGCCGATGTGGACTACTGGATGTCGCAGGGGGTGCGGGCGTTCAAGGCGAAGGGAATACGATCACACCAGTTGCAGGCACTCATCGAGCGTGCACACATGTACGGCGTCACTGTCACTGGGCATCTGGGATCCGGATTCCGGAGCACGGTCAATCCCCGGGACGCCATCATTCTGGGCATCGATCGTGTCGAGCATTTCTTGGGGGGCGACGGGATTTCCGCTGAGAGGCCTGCCTATTCGTCGCTGGAGAGTCTTGAAACGAACACGGCGGAGTTTGCGGCGATCGCGGAGATGTACATCAAGCACAACGTATTTTTCGACGCGACGCTCTCCGCATATGGCTATTACGGCGAAAGGGATCCGGACGTTTTCGCTTACTTCGCCGATGAACAGAGCTTCCTCACGCCGTACATGAGGCAAATCATGGCGACGCGACCCCCGCGGCGCGTGAGCGAACAATTCGAGAAGATCTACTGGGTGAAGCGCAAGACGATCAAGGCCTTTTACGACGCCGGCGGTGGCCACCTCATCACCCTGGGGACCGATCACCCGAGCTGGGGCGAGTTTTTTTCGGGGTTCTCCGTTCACCGCGAGCTGCTGTCTTTTGCGCTGGCCGGAATTCCTCCCGCCGACGTGATCAAGTTTGCGACGGCCAACGCGGCACGCGCGCTCGGAGTCGGCGACAAACTGGGCACCATTGAGACTGGGAAGCTTGCCGATCTAGTCGTAGTGCGCGGGAATCCACTGACAGATATCCGCAACGCGCGTAATGTGCGGTGGGTAATGAAAGCCGGCAGGATCTACGATCCCAGCCGGCTTCTAGCCTCAGTCAAAGGAACCATTGGGCCGCGAAACGCGGACGAGGAGTTGGACTGGATGCCGAGGGGACGGGCAGCGAGTAGCCAGCGCGACCATTAGTTGAATGTTGCCGGCTCCCGCCCCCAACTTCGCTCGAGCCATAGTGCGCCGGACGGCAGTGATCTGGCTCATGATGAAGCTGGTAGTTACGGGGGGAGCCATGGCGGGCCAGGAGGCCGGAATCGAGCATCCTCTTCGGGCGGCCTTGCAGCTCGCACCGTTCGCTGCACTTGCTCTCGCCGGGCTCGTATGCGGCCTCGTACTCCTCGATGCTGGCCGGCGCAACGAGCTGATCTTCCTCGCCAATATGGGTGTAGGCCGCGTTGTGATAGGCGCGCTGGCTGCCGGGCCGGTGCTGTTGGCAGAAGTAATCCTCGGTGCGGCGCTGTGAGTGCAACAGCCCGATTGGCTGCGGAATCAATCGGCAAGTCCTTTGGATCTCGACGCGTGCTCGCTTCAGCGTCGCTATGTGTCTATCCCGGATCGATCACGGCCCTCGTTGGTCGTAATGGGGAGGGCAAGTCGACACTGCTGAAGATTGCAGCGGGGCTGTTGCGGCCGGATTATGGTGTCGTCCGGTTTGGTGAGCACCGCCTTACTCACACACGTCTGCCCGACATGGCGAGACGGGGTCTGTTCTTTCTTCCGGAACATTCTCTGCTGTGCCGGTCCCTGACACTGGGGGAGCATCTCGCTGCCATCGAGTATCATTTTGGTGGCCATGACGTGGAAAAGGCCGTAGCGTTGCTCGATATCGGTTCCCTGCTCGACCGGGCCCCCCACCAACTCTCCGGGGGCGAGCGGCGGCGTGCGGAGCTTGCTATGGCGGTAGCGCGGGGGCCCACCTGCCTCCTCGCTGACGAGCCGTTTCTGGGAATTGTGCCCAAGGACGCCGAGTTCTTGACGGAGATCTTCAAGCAACTGTCGCGTGACGGTTGTGCGGTTGCCATCACGGGTCATGAGGTGAGGTCGCTCTTCGACACGGCGGACGACGTTTTGTGGATGACGGCAGGTACTACACATGCACTGGGCACGCCTGCACGGGCCCGGGAACATGATCAGTTTGTTCGGGAGTACTTGGGGTTCGAAGCTCTGAGGTGAAAGGAGGTTTTGTGTCCACTTCTAGTCATGGCTCGCGCTTTCTGGAGATTGTAAACGACGCGAAATCGCGGATACAAGAGAACGACGTGATTTCGGTGAAGGGGCTGTTGGACGAAGGACGAGCGTTTCATCTAGTCGATGTGCGGGAGGAAGGTGAATGGAGCGCGGGGCACCTGCCCACCGCGATTCATCTGGGCAAGGGGATCATCGAACGCGACATCGAGAGGATGATACCGGATCTTGATGCCGAGATCGTGTTGTACTGTGGTGGAGGATATCGTTCCGCCCTCGCCGCAGACAGTTTGCAGCAAATGGGTTACACCAACGTCTGGTCCATGGACGGGGGCATGAGAGCGTGGCGTGACGCAGCGTATCCCGTCGTACTGGATTGATCGCAGAACAATGCATCGTAGGAGAGATCGGCGGATTCTCGCCTGTGCGGTCGTCATTGCCGGGTGTTCGGGCCGAGCAGCCGACGCGACGTTTCAGGCCAGGGCAGTTGATGCTACGCAAATGCTCGCCGACCTGGCTTTTCTTTCTGATGACTCGCTCGAGGGACGGCTTGTTGGTTCAAAGGGCAGTCGGCTGGCGCGCGAGTACCTGGAGGAGAGATTCGCACGGCTCGGACTTTCGATGTTCGATGAGTCCTTACTGCACCGATTCGACGTAACCAGTCGTGGCGCCGAGTCGGAAGGTGTGAATGTCGTTGGATATTTGAAGGGCTCGGCCACACCGGACTGGTTCATTGTGGTGACAGCGCATTACGACCACCTCGGTATTCGCGATGGCCAGATCTATAACGGGGCCGATGACAACGCTTCGGGGACCGCCGGCCTGATGGCTCTAGCGGCGTACTTCGCCGATCACAGGCCTCGGCACTCGATGATCTTTGCAGCGGTGGATGCCGAGGAGAGCGGCCTTGGGGGATCCCGAGCCTTCGTGGAACGACCACCGGTGGGGCTGGGCCGAATTGCCGTGAATGTGAACCTGGACATGGTCAGCCACAGCGACCATGAGCTGTTTGTGGCCGGAACATATCACTACCCCTTTCTGAAATCCTTCGTGGAGCGAGTAATGGGGTACGCCGAGGTGACGCTGCTGCTCGGTCACGACTCGCCGGATCTGGGCAATGATGATTGGACGAATTCCTCCGACCATGCTCCGTTCCACGGAAAGGGGATCCCGTTCTTGTATTTCGGCGTGGAAGATCATGCGGACTATCACAAGGCGTCGGACGAATTCGAGAACATCAATTCCGACTTCTACGTGAAGGCAATGAATGCAATACTCGGTGTGGTTCTGGAGTTAGATGACGATTTGCAATCCGTCATCGCGCAGCGCAAATAAGAAGGAGTCGTGACTCGCTTGAGCCCAGACAAAACAAGTTGCGAATGGCCGGCGGATGACGACCTCATGATCGCGTATCACGATGAAGAGTGGGGCGTCCCCTTACATGATGACCGGAAACTCTTCGAGTTCCTCGTCCTCGATGCCTTTCAGGCAGGCTTGAGTTGGCGCACGATCTTGCATAAGCGCGAAAATTTCCGTCTCGCCTTCGACGCCTTCGACGCCCAACTGATAGCGCGGTACAAGAAGCGAAAGATCGGGCAGCTCCTCGAGAATGCCGGCATCGTTCGCAACAGGATGAAGATAGAGGCAACCGTCGGGAACGCCAAAGCGTTTTTGCGAGTGCAGAGCGAGTACGGATCGTTTGATTCCTACATCTGGCAGTTTGTTGGCGGCCAGCCGAAACAGAATCGCTGGAGAAGCTTGAAACGACTTCCCGCGAGTACGCCCGACTCCGATCGCATGAGCAAAGACTTGAAGGAAAGGGGTTTCAAGTTCGTCGGTACCACGATCTGCTACGCATTCATGCAAGCGGCGGGGATGGTTAACGATCATCTGGTGAAGTGCTTTCGCTACGAAGAGGTGCGAGCGGTTAGGTGACAATGGAACTGCGGTTCCATGTCCCAGAGGCAGAGAGGGCCGCCGCAGCTAAATCGGAGCGCTCGCCAGCGGTTCGTGCCGCGGCGTGGGCTCGCCATAGAGGCCCACGTCACCGTAGTGCTTGTTCCATTCCTCCCGGAGACAAAATGGGTCCAGACCGGCCGGCCGGTCGACGATCAACACGCCGTCGAGATGGTCGATCTCATGTTGCAGCAGTTCTGCAAGGGGCCCCTGGGCGTCAACCTCTTGTTCCTTGCCCCGGGCGTCCAGGTAGTTCACGCGGATGTGATAGGCGCGCTGTACTTGGACCATGAAGTCTGGGAAAGAGAAACAACTGTCCCAAACCAGAAAGTCCTCCACACCAACGTCGATGATTTCCGGATTGAGAAGCAGCCAGGGTTCGTCGATCTCTACGTAGATCATGCGCATCGGTGCGCCGATCTGGGGCGCCGACAGCGCCCGGCCTATTCCGTGGCGTGCCTTGAGGTCTTGCAACGTCTCCTTCAAGTCAGTCCCAACCAGCCGCACGGCGGGCGATCTGTGGTTGGTGACCGGTTCGGACCGCATCCGCAGAACGGGGTCACCCAACAAGCGAATTCGGTGTATCGTCATATTCTGGACTCCCCCAGCCTCCAAGTGGACCACCAATCTAGGGATGAATCATGATTGCGGCCACAATTCTTTCCGCAGGCACCTCCTCACGGATGGGGTGTCCCAAGGCCCTCCTGGAGTACCGAGGCCGGACCTTCCTACAGAGCATCCTGGACGCCACTGAAGCGGCAGGAATCCAACGCCGCATAGTCGTCCTCGGGCCCGATGCCGATAAGATATTGGAAAAACACGACTTACGCGACGTCACCGTGGTCTACACCAAGCAGTTTGAGGCGGGTCCGATCGGCTCCATCAGAGCCGCAATTCACGAAATCCTGGCCCAGCCGGTGGAGGGTCTCCTGGTGTGGCCCGTGGACATGCCCCATGTGACTATCGCCACTGTCGAGACGCTGGTGGATGGTTTCAGGCGGTCGGCAGCCCCGATTGCGGTGCCGGTCTTCCAGGGAAAGGGGGGACACCCGGTGATCTTTGGGAGGGAGGTCTTTGACGAACTGCTCGAAGCATCTGACTCGGACGGTGCCAGGGCTGTGGTCCGGGCCGAACGGGATAGGGTGGTGAGGGTTCCGGTGAGCGACTCGGCCGTGGTGGAGGACCTCAACACGCCCAGTGAGTACGAGAGGCTGAAGCAGCGCGAAGACGAAAAGAGTACCTAGTAGGCAATAGGCACTCCGCCCGTGTCGACGCCGGGCAGACCTGTGATCCGCAGCTTCAGCACGTATTGCACGTCCATCTCGTCGCGCCAGATCCCGTAAATGCGGTCCCCGAGGAAACGAAGTGGTTGGAACCGGTCCGGCATCTCGAGGGTCCCGAGGAAACGCCCCTGCCGGTCGAAGACGTCCCAGTCTGGTGCCCCGAGGCCGGATTGCGGATTGAAATCTCGCAGCTCGTCGTCGCTCAGCTCGCTGGGCACTATGAGATGCTGCACCCAAAGGCTCCCATTCGGACCGCCGAGAAATTGTGCGTAGGCAGGGAAGTGGTCGCCGAAAGTCATTCCCTGGCGGATGATTTGCCAAGCTTGCGGTGGAAGGCCCAAACCCTCCATGGCATTTTTCATCGCGGTCAAGATGGCCTCTTGGTCGCGGTCGGTCACGGGTGACAACTCGAACGGCTTGGTGACGATCCTGGTAAGGGACCCGCCCTCGTAGAGCCCGATGCGATAGTCGTCATTCACGCCGTGCCAGATGCCCCCGTCGCCCGCCAAGGTCCATAGGGGTTCGGGACTGAACAATTTCATCTCAGGGGCGCCGCCTGCAAAGGAAATGGTGCCTCCCGAGCGGAACCTGAGCAGTGTGTCGACGGCCACTCCCTCGTGATTTCTAACCGCGACGACATCCATGGTGTCGACGGGTTGGTCCGGCTGGAAGGCCAGCCGGCGCACCTGGTTGACTATCGAGCCCGACCGGCTGCTCTCCCATTTGAAGGGAACTCCCTGCCCCATTCGCACTGGGAAGCTTCCGGCCATCGAGCCATCGGCTGTGTATTTGTTCACCCGCTGATTGCCGATGTCCGGTACGTAGAGCGTGTCGCCTTTGCCTACGAGGAGTGGCCCTGCTCCGAGCGCCATCTGTCCGGGGCCGCTACCCTTGCTGCCAAACGATATCTGCAACTTTCCCGTCTGGTCGAACGCACGAATCAGCGAGGCCTGTTGGTCGAGGACGTAAATCAGCTCGTCAGACAACACGGCGATGCCGGTGATCGAGCCGAACATGTAATCGGGATCTCCGTCGGCGGTCCCGATCTTGAGCTGTTCCTCCAGCCCCCAAGCGCTATTGTCGTTCCATATGCCTTCGGCAGGATTCTCGACGATGGTTATGCCGGCACTATCGGCAACAGTACCGGCCCAATCTGTGTCTCCTGCAGAACAGGCTCCGATGAAGAAAATGCCCAGGACAGCCGGTCGGAAACTCACCCTCGTTTTCATTAGTCCTCCAAATGACGACGGAAACCTGAGTCAAGCAATGGCAATCAACCTAGAATCACCCGGTGGCGGCAACTCAGCCGTTCCTCAACGGTCAATTCGATGAGGCGAACGGTTTCAGCCTCACAAACTTAAGGATGCGGTTTCTGAGAGCATCGTAAATATCTTATTACCAATAGCTTACGACTCATACGATCGATGGTCGAAATTTGGGGCTTCGACTTCACAAACAAAACCGTTAAATTAGTTGCCATAACTCATCAACCAGCTTAGGATTCCGGCGCTATGGATCATATGACACCGCGTTTGGCCGGCCAAAGGGGCCTTCGGGGAGATATTATCCGCCAGATCAAGAGGGCTCAACCCCTTACTGCGAAAGAGCTTGGGGAGATATTTGGCGTTTCTGCGAACGCTGTTCGCCGACACCTTAAGGAGCTGGAGGCCGAAGGGTTGGTCGTGTACGGGCGGGAGCAGCGTGGCACCGGGGCTCCCACCTATGCCTTTAGGCTGAGCAGCGATGGCGAGGCTCTGTTCCCCAGGCAATACGAACAGGCGCTGACGCGGCTGATTGGCCATGTGGTGGATAACGAAGGGCGAGCAGCCGCGATTGCCGTGGTTGAGGAGCAATACGCTGACCTTCGGCGCCAGTTGGGTGGGGTTAGTGATAATCTCACGCCGTTCGATCGCCTGAAGAACGTGACGAACGTCATGGGGGAGGCGGGTTTCATGACCGAGTCGTCTGAGGAAGACGGTGAGGTCATGCTTTCGGTGCACAACTGCGTGCTGCATGCCGTGGTCAATTGCTTGCCCGAAGTTTGTGATACTGAACTACGGTTCCTTGAGGACGCATTGGGTGCTCGAGTTGAGCGCCAGACCCACATCTTGAGCGGGTGCAATGCATGTGAGTACACCATTGAATTTCATGGCGGCCTGCAAGGGGACGCCTGACGGGGAACAACCGTGATCGAGACACAAGTAGGCCAACCATACAAGTACGGGTGGGTGACGGACGTCGATGCCGATACCATCCCGCAGGGGCTGAACGAAGACATCGTCCGCGCGATCTCGGAAAAGAAGCAGGAACCCGAGTTCATGTTGGAGTGGAGGCTCAAGGCCTATCGTAATTGGGTCAAGATGACGGAGCCCACGTGGCCGAATGTCACCTATCCGCCCATCGATTATCAGGCCCTCACCTACTACTCGGCGCCCAAGTCGAAGAAACAGCTCCAGAGTCTCGACGAAGTAGACCCTGAAGTTCTCAAGACCTTTGAAAAGCTCGGTATTCCGCTTCAAGAGCAGAAGCTGTTGTCTGGTGTGGCGGTTGACGCGGTGTTTGACAGCGTATCTGTGGCCACGACTTTCAAGGACACCCTCGCCGAGCACGGCGTCATTTTCTGCCCGTTCTCGGAAGCTGTGCTTGATCATACCGAGCTGATCGAACAGTACCTCGGTTCGGTCGTACCGTACAACGACAACTTCTTTGCCGCACTCAACTCCGCGGTGTTTTCGGACGGCTCCTTCTGCTATATCCCGAAGGGCGTGCGGTGTCCGCTCGAGCTGTCGACGTATTTCCGTATGAACGCCGCCGGCACGGGGCAATTCGAGCGGACGCTGATAATTGCGGAGGAGGGGGCGTACGTCAGCTACCTCGAAGGTTGTTCGGCCCCGATGCGGGATGAGAATCAGCTTCACGCAGCCGTAGTTGAGCTTGTGGCGCACGCGAATGCTCAGATCAAGTACTCCACCGTACAGAACTGGTATCCCGGTGACAAAGATGGAAAGGGCGGCATATACAACTTTGTTACGAAGCGTGGGAAGTGTGCCGGGAACAATTCCAAGATCTCATGGACTCAAGTGGAGACCGGCTCGGCGATCACGTGGAAGTATCCCAGCTGCATACTGCAAGGAGACAACTCGGTCGGTGAGTTCTATTCGGTTGCGGTGACGAACAACAGGCAGCAGGCCGACACCGGCACCAAGATGATTCACATCGGCAAAAACACCCGCAGCACGATCGTGTCTAAGGGCATCTCCGCGGGCAGGAGCCAGAACACATATCGTGGTCAGGTCAAGATCATGAAGGGTGCCACGAACGCCCGCAATTATTCCCAATGCGATTCGATGCTGATAGGAAGCGAGTGCGGGGCGCATACGTTCCCGTACATCGACGTACGTAACAGTACGGCCACGATGGAGCACGAGGCAACCACATCCAAAGTGGGCGAGGATCAGATCTTTTACTGCCAGCAGCGCGGCCTCAGCGCCGAGGACGCCGTATCAATGATCGTGAACGGCTTTTGTAGAGAAGTGTTTCGCGAACTCCCCATGGAGTTCGCCGTGGAGGCGCAGAAGCTCCTCGGTATCACACTCGAAGGAAGTGTTGGTTAGAGCACCGCTTCGACTCCCCCGAATTATCAGTCATCCTGGAGCCATGAATTGAACATGCTTGAGATAAAAAACCTGCACGCCAGCGCCGAAGGCCAGGAAATCCTTCGGGGTATCGATCTGACCGTCAACGCAGGCGAGGTCCACGCGATCATGGGTCCGAATGGCTCTGGCAAGAGCACGCTCGCCCAGGTCTTGGCTGGCCACCCTGCCTATGAGGTGACCGAGGGGTCGGTCACGTATTTGGGGAAAGATCTTTTGGGGATGGCACCGGAAGATCGGGCATGTGCCGGTCTTTTCATCGCGTTTCAGTACCCAGTCACCATTCGAGGCATCACCAACGCTTACTTCCTCCGGGCGGCGGTCAATGCGGTACGCAAGCGCCAGGGAAAGGAGGAACTCGACGTGCTGGATTTCATCGAGGTGCTCGAGGAAAAGCTCAAGGTGATCGGGTGGGATGACAGCCTAATGGACCGACCGGTGAACGATGGATTCTCCGGGGGGGAAAAGAAGCGCAACGAGATTCTGCAAATGGCCGTTCTGGAGCCCAAGCTGGCGATCCTGGACGAAACGGATTCCGGGTTGGATATCGACGCGATGAAGATAGTCGCCGATGCCGTCAACAACCTGCGGCGGCCGGATAATGCGACCATCCTAGTCACGCACTATCAGCGCCTGTTGGGCTATATCGTGCCAGACCGGGTTCATGTGCTGTCGAGGGGACGCATCGTGAAGTCCGGAGGCAAAGAGTTGGCGCTGGAGTTGGAAGAGAAGGGCTACGACTGGCTGCGGGAAGAGGCGGCGTAGAAACATGACTGTGACTCCTGTGGTAGACGCCACCGGGCGACTCGTCGCTCAGTTCGACAAGTTCAGATCGAATGGTGTTTCCGCTGCGCCGGCGTGGCTCAACCGTCTGCGCGAAGAGGCCTTTCAGCGGTTCACGGAACTGGGATTCCCCACGACCAGACAGGAGAACTGGCGATTGACCAGCGTAAAGGCGATCACCCAACAGGCGTTCGTCTTGCCTCATGACGCGCAGATGCCGACTCCGGAACAGCTCGATCCATTGCTTCTTCCGATCGAAAGCGGTGTGCGACTGGTTTTCGTGAACGGGAGTTTTGTCGAGCGTCTCTCCACGATTCCCGAGTTAGCTCCTGGGGTGAAGATCATGAGCTTGGCAGCAGCTCTGGATGAGGATGCGGACTTGGTGGAGCAATATCTGGGCCGGTACAATCCAGTGGATGACAATCCGTTCGCGGCCCTGAACACCGCCTTTGCAAGCGACGGAGCCTTTGTCTATGTACCGCCCAACACCGTGATCGAGCAGCCGGTGCAGATCCTGTTCTTCGCAACATCTGGCGACGAGCCGGTCATGTCTCACTCGAGAAATCTGGTGGTGCTCGAGCGAGGCGCATCGATCCGGCTGGTGGAATCATATGCAGGCCTGCCAGGTCGCACCTACTGGACCAATGCAGTGACGGAAATCGCGCTGGCAGACGGTGCTCGGGCGGATTGCTACCGCATACAGCGCGAGAGCGATCGCGCGTATCACGTGGCGACAACGAACTCGCACCAGGGTCGAGACAGTTGGTATGCGCTGACGGCGCTTGTCTTTGGCGCCGCCCTGTCTCGTCACGATATATGGATGGCGCTCGAGGGAGAGGGTGGCGAGGGCACGCTGAACGGGCTTTACATGGCGAGTGGCACGCAGCACGTGGATCACAGCACCGTGATCGAGCATGCCGTGCCACACTGTGACAGCCACGAACACTTCAATGGGATTCTCGATGAGAGATCCCGCGGGGTTTTCAATGGACGAATCATTGTCCGCCGCGGAGCCCAGAAGACGGATGCCAAACAGACGAACAACAACCTCCTGCTTTCAGAGAATGCGCGGGCGGACAGTCAACCCCAGCTCGAGATCTACGCCGACGACGTGAGGTGTACGCATGGTGCGACGTTGGGACCACTCGACGACAGCGCAACGTTCTACCTCCAGAGCCGCGGCATCTCCGCTGATGCTGCTCGCTCTCTGCTAACGTACGGCTTCAGTGTCGAGATCCTCAATCGTGTGAAGATCCCGGAGCTTCGGGATCAGATGGACCTGCTGGTCCGGGCACGTCTCGAGAATGCCGTTGGTGGACTTGCCGCATGAGTGTGCGGCCGCTCCTGACAGAGGATGAGCTCAGCCCCTCGACAGGAGAGGGCTTTGACGTGGAGCGGGTGCGCCGTGATTTCCCGATCCTCCGCAGGACTGTCAATGATAAGCCGCTGGTGTACCTCGACAACGCCGCCACGACGCAAAAGCCCCAGACGGTCATCGATGCAGTAACGAGGTTCTACTCCTACGAGAACTCCAACATCCATCGTGGCGTCCACTACCTCAGCGAGCACGCCACAGCCGCATACGAGGAGGTGCGAGAAAAGGCGCGTGCCTTTCTCGGTGCCTCGGAGTCGCGCGAAATTGTCTTCGTCCGTGGGACGACAGACGCCATCAACCTCGTAGCGGCGGGATACCTGCGTCCCCGCCTCCGAGAGGGCGATGAGATTTTGGTCTCCCATCTGGAGCATCACTCCAACATCGTTCCGTGGCAGTTGGTGAGTGGGGAGAAGGGTGCGAAGATCCGGGTGATTCCGATGTCGCAGAGTGGCGAGCTGATTCTCGATGACCTCGACATGCTGTTGAACGAGAGGACACGGCTCGTTGCAATCGGCCACGTCTCGAATGCACTCGGCACGGTGAATCCGGTGAGGGAGATCGTCGCTAGGGCTCATGCCCGGGATATCCCGGTTCTGATCGATGGTGCACAAGCTGTCCCCCACATGCCCATCGATGTTCAGGAGCTAGGATGCGACTTCTATTGCCTCTCGGGGCACAAGATGTTCGGGCCCACGGGCGTCGGCTTGCTCTACGGGCGCGCAGAGTTGCTCGAAGCCATGGCGCCGTATCAGGGCGGGGGCGACATGATCCGCAAGGTGAGCTTTGAGGGGACGAGCTACGCGCCGATACCGTCGAAGTTCGAGGCCGGCACTCCGAACGTTGCTGGTGTAGTCGGCCTGGGGGCAGCCATCGACTATTTGGGTACAATGGATTGGGATGTTGTGATGGCGTACGAGAGCGACGTGCTCAGCTATGCGATCGAGGCCATCGGAGCAGTGGACGGGGTTCGACTCATTGGGACCGCTGAGGATAAGACGGCCGTCGTGTCCTTCTTGCTTGAAGGGATACACGCTCACGACGTGGGAACGATAGTGGACCAGGACGGCATCGCGATTCGAACAGGACACCACTGTGCCCAGCCGGTGATGGATTTCTATGGTGTGGCGGCAACCGCCCGTGCCTCGTTCGCTCTGTACAATACGAAGGATGAGGTAGACGTCCTGGCGGCGGCACTTGAAGGTGCGCGGAAAGTGTTTCAGTAATGTCGGATCTGAGGGAGCTATATCAGCAGATCATATTGGATCACAATCGGGCGCCGCGAAATTTCAAGGAGATAGAGGGAGCGAATCGCGTCGCCGATGGTGATAATCCCCTCTGTGGTGACAAGTTCAAACTGTACCTTCGACTGGACAACGACGTCATCGAGGACATCGGATTCCAAGGATCCGGCTGCGCGATCTCGAAGGCGTCCGCCTCCTTGATGACGTCTGCAGTGAAGGGAAAGACGGTGGGAGAAGCGGAGGAAATATTCGGTGAATTCCATCGTATGATCACCGGATCCGAAATCGGTGTGGACCGGAAGGCGTTGGGCAAGTTGGCGGTGTTTTCAGGTGTGAGGGAGTTTCCCGCAAGGGTCAAGTGTGCCTCTCTCTTGTGGCATACCCTGAGGGCGGCCCTGGATCGCGCCGATTGTGTTGTGTCGACCGAGTAGAGAGTCTACGCCAACAACCAGCCATTAAATTCAAGCCAAAATGGAATTTGAGAGAGTCGCTGAGGATGCCGACCTGGGCGAAGGGCTGCTTCTATCGGTAGAACTCGCCAACAAGCGACGGGTCTGTCTTGTTCGGGTAAACGGCGACGTGTTTGCCATCGACGATCGCTGTACCCACGCCGAGTATCCCCTATCCGAAGGCAGCGTCGGGTTGGACTACGAGCTGGAATGTCCGCTCCACGGCGCCGTCTTCGATGTCAGGGACGGCAGCGTAAAGTCCCCACCGGCGGAAGAGTCGGTGAGGACTTACGAGGTGAAGATCGAGAGCGGAGGGATTTGGGTGCGGGCCGACTAGGCGTTCCTCAGGTCATGGTCCGGCGACAGTGATCTGCGATTTGATAGAGTTCCTTCTGCGGTAGCGGGCCCAAGAGCGCTCGCGTTCCGCCACCCTGTTTCCACATGACAATCTCATAGCCACGGGAGGACCACGTTACCATCGTGTCTCCTTGCGAGGCTAGCATGTCCATCACGCTGCCCTGGGGCACCATGAGATAAACGAGGTTCTGGCCGTGAACGTCGTACTCCACCGCTGCGCCGCGGATCCCGCCGACGTAGGCAAGGCGGCCGCCCAGGAGGACGGCGCCTGGAATATCCGGCACATCGACCGCGTACTCCACCTGGGACTCGAACCAGGAACTGAGGGACTCAGGCTCGTCGGTCTGCATCATGGCCCCGCCGGTAACCTGGTTCAATGCAATGTCGACCCAGGACTCCGCCTGAAGCTGCGGTCGGTTGGCCGGCACGGCCAACCAGATGGCGAAGGCCGCGGCTGCCGCAAGAAGGGCACCCCCTGCCCCTGCACCAACCAGATCCCAACGAAACTGCTGCCGGCGTTCCGCAAAGGACTCGGCCGCGATGCCAGCGTAGATGCGCTCCCTCAGGTGTCTGGGCGCGCGTTGCGAGTCCGCAATAGTGCGTAGACGCGCAGCCAGACGCAAATCAATGACGTCGGCGCGATCCTCGTGGTTTCCCTCGTCGTGTAGCTTCATAATTGTCCAGACTGCCGTGATACTCCTAACGTCACCAAGGCACTAGTTGAGGCAGACTCGGGAACCTGTCACTTCTGGTTGTCCCGCCTGCATTGTGCCAATAGCCGTGTCACCTAAAAAGTTCCGAGTGGGAAAGGTCCTTCGACTTTCATCCTGCCCAGTGCTTTGTCGGCGGGGTCACATAGCAGTTAGTAGTCAATGCAACTACTACACGTCGCTGGCGTCTCGCATGGTCGGTATCGGCTGTGGGCCAGTGAAATGCAAACCCTCGAGGGCCAGAAGGTGCTATTTTGCGTGACCGCAAATTTCTTGGCCGACCGAGGGGAGCTGATCTGGTGTCCGCATTGGATTTCGATGTCATAGTTGTCGGGGGAGGCCACGCCGGTGCGGAGGCGGCGTGCGCGGCTGCGCGGTTGGGTGTTCGGGTCCTCATGGTAACATCTGCCATCGAGACAATCGGTCAGATGTCTTGCAATCCGGCTATTGGCGGGGTGGCCAAGGGCACTCTTGTACGCGAAGTAGATGCCTTCGGGGGAATCATGGGGCGGGCGGCGGACCGGGCGACCATACAGTTCCGGATGCTGAATCGGTCCAAGGGGCCTGCGGTTTGGTCACCTCGTGCCCAGTGTGACAGGGGACTGTACCGCCGGGCGGTGAGAACGTTGCTGGAGGAACAGGACGCTCTCGAGACGGTGCAGGCCACGGTGGCGCGTCTAGAGATTCGCGGAGACAGAGTGATGGGCGTAGTCACCCAGGACGGTCGCAAGTTCCGGGGAGACTCGGTGATCATTACTGCGGGCACGTTTTTGCGCGGCCGGATTCACATTGGCCTGGAGACCCGGATAGGGGCTGGACGCGCAGGAGATGCTGCGGTGGTTGACATGGCCGAGCAACTGGAGGCCTTGGGTCTCGAGGTAGACAGGTTCAAGACTGGTACACCGCCTCGGGTGGATGGCCGATCGGTGGATTTTTCGAGGCTGGAGCGGCAGGACGGAGAGGGCGACTCATTCAGGTTCA
Source organism: Gemmatimonadota bacterium (assembly GCA_022566515.1). Classification (GTDB taxonomy): domain Bacteria; phylum Gemmatimonadota; class Gemmatimonadetes; order Gemmatimonadales; family GWC2-71-9; genus B3T1B10. The sequence continues at coordinate 52,497 of JADFIT010000001.1, read as the reverse complement.
GTCAGTTTGTGCGCAGTGCGCGGCCGGAACAGTTGCCGTGTTGGATTACGTGGACTGGTGAAGAACTAAGAGGCATCATTGAGGATCGGCTTCAGGAGTCCGCTCTCTACGGCGGTGCTCTCGCGGGCCGTGGTCCGCGCTATTGCCCCTCCATCGAAGACAAGATCGTGAAGTTTCCCAATGCCGAGCGTCATCAGATCTTCCTGGAGCCGGAAGGTCTGGAGACATCGGAGTTGTACGTGAATGGGCTTTCCACGTCCCTCCCGGTGGACGCCCAGATTGCGTTTCTCCATGCCGTGCCGGGGCTGGAGAAGGCTCGAATGACTCGGCCGGGCTATGCGATCGAGTACGACTACTATCCGCCTCAGCAGCTGACGCCTTGGCTCGAGGTCAAGGCGGTGGAGGGATTGTTCTTCGCCGGGCAGATCAACGGGACGACGGGGTACGAGGAAGCCGCTGGGCAGGGGGTTGTGGCTGGAATCAACGCAGCACGCCGGCACAGGGGAGAGGAACCCATCGTCTTGGGCAGAGACGCGGGCTACATAGGTGTTTTGGTGGATGATCTGGTGACACGTGGTGTAGATGAGCCATACCGTCTCTTCACATCTCGTTCGGAGTATCGGCTGCTACTCCGCCAGGACAACGCCCTGAAGAGGCTTGGTCCGTTGGCACTCGAGCTTGGGATGTTGAACGACGAGGAGCAAAGGACATTGGAGCGCCGCTTGGAAGAAGAGGAGATGGTCCTAAAGGCAGCGGCAGATACGTCTGTTAGTCCCGATCGGGTGAATGCATATCTGGACACGTGTGGTGAGAGTCAAATTACTGAAACACAACGAGTTAGCGAACTTATAAAGAGGCCTGGCGTCCACTTGAAGGACCTTTTCCGGTGCACGGGATCCCCAATGCCCCAGGCACACGAAGAGTCGTGGGTCTCGGCTCAAGTGGAGATGAAGTACGCGGGGTACATGGCGAGAGAACGAGAAGCTGCCAGGAAGCTCGCGGAGCTGACCGACTTTCATCTGCCGGCCGACCTCGATTATGGGAAGATTGCAAGCATCAGCACCGAGGCGAGAGAGAAGCTTGGACGCGTCCGTCCGGAGTCCCTCGCCCAGGCCGGAAGAATACCTGGGGTTTCACCCAGCGATCTGCAGAATCTCGTCCTCGAGGTCATGAAGCTGAAAAGGAATGCTGCCTAGTACTCCGGGCCGGAATTGCGGTGACGTATTTACCGTAGAAACCCCGGAGATGAAGCGGGGGACTCAAGACGAGCCTGCCGCGTCTCGTCAATGAGCTTCCGGAATGCCTCTCTGCGCGCTCTGCGGTGACCCGGTCAAACAAATGGCAGGCTGCCTGACTTGTTCGTGTTTCACGTGAAACAAACGGAGCCTCTTGGTGCCAGGACCAACATGATATTCGCAAAACTGCTTTACTCCCTAGACCTTGTGGCCTATATTCGGCGCGACAGACGGCGAGTTGATCGCAAGGCTATCTTTTGCATAAGTAATTAACAGTCAGGACATTATACAAGAATGGGTATTGTTGTAGCGATTGCCAATCAAAAGGGTGGAGTCGGCAAGACCACGACTGCCGTCAACTTGGCAGCGTCTTTGGCGGCTGCGGAGCGGCCCACGCTTCTAATCGATGCAGATCCCCAAGCCAACGCGACCAGCGGAGTAGGCATCGACCGCCAACTGCTGGACCTCTCCCTCTACGACGCGCTGATGGGCGAGCGGTCGTTGGAGGAGGTTATTCGGAAAAGGGTGGCCCTTCCAGCGTTGGATGTGGCTCCCGCCACCCAGGATCTTGTAGGTGCAGAGATCGAATTGGTGAATACCGCCAGTCGTGAAACTGCGATGCGCGAGGCGCTGCGCCCGACGCGCGACGACTATGATTTCGTGCTCATCGATTGTCCGCCATCGTTGGGTCTTCTCACGCTCAACATGCTCACCGCGGCAGATGCGGTTTTGATCCCGATCCAGTGTGAGTATTACGCCTTGGAGGGTCTCTCACAGCTGCTGAACACCATCAAACTCGTGCAGCAGAATTTCAACTCGGATTTGGCGATCCAAGGCGTGCTACTCACCATGTACGACGCACGACTCAATCTGTCGAAGCAAGTCGCTAGCGAAGCGAGGGAATACTTCGGTGGAAAAGTTTTCGATACCATGGTTCCGCGCAATGTTCGCATAGCCGAAGCACCGAGTTTCGGCAAGCCGATTTTGCTCTACGATGTCCAGTCCGTAGGTGCGAAGAGCTACTTGGCCTTTGCGCAAGAATTTGTCCGCTCGTGCGAAGCCGACACGCGATCGACTTCACGTGCCGGTGTAACCACTAGAATAACGGTATAGATGGAAAAAAACTCCCGCCGTCTTGGTCGTGGACTCGAGGCGCTGCTCGGTCCCACAACGGTCATCGAAGCACGCGCCGACGGCTCGCTGACACACATTCCTATCGGCGCCGTTCGTCCCAATCGATATCAACCACGACAAGGGTTTGACGAAAAGGCTCTTGCTGAACTGAAGACCTCTTTGGACCAGGTGGGACTGTTGCAACCGATCATCGTGCGACCTGGGGGCGACGGCGTCTTCGAGTTGATCGCAGGCGAGAGGCGGTGCCGCGCCGCGGAAGCCCTGGGTTGGCCAACAATCGATGCCGTAATACGGGAGGTGGATGATCGCACCCTGCTTACACTGGCGTTAGTGGAAAACCTACAGCGGGACGCGCTGTCTCCCATCGACGAAGCACGCGGATACAAGCGGATGATTACCGAGTTCGATGTATCGCAGGCTGAGGTGGGTGACCTCGTTGGCAGGGACCGTTCAACGGTAGCTAATGCACTTCGCCTGTTGCGACTGCCACAGATGGTGCAGGATCTCGTTCACGGCGGTAAGCTCTCGACCGGACACGCGCGCGCGCTGCTTCAGGTGAGCGATGCGCGCACGATTCCGTTGCTGGCCGAGCGAATGGTTACGGATCGGCTTTCGGTTCGAGAAGCAGAAGCGCTGACGCGCAGCAAAAAGCCGAGTAAGCGACGGCCGAGGTATAGCCGCAACGATTCGCCTCAGCATGCCCACATAAGGCGCGTTGAGGACGTACTGCGCACGAAACTCGGCACGGACGTATTCGTAGCGCTGCGTGGAAAGGGCAGCGGGCGGGTCACGATCAACTTTTACTCTAACGACGATCTTGCACGCATTCTGGAAATCGTACTAGGGGAACCCTTTGAAGGATGAGCAAGAGCCGATCCACCGTCACGATTTCGCTTCATTGGCACGGGGACCCTGAATCACAGATCTACTCGATGCCGGCGTGGCTCTTTAAAACGCTCGTAGTCGGCAGCATCGTGTTCGTAGCTCTGGTGGCTCTGGCGGCGGTGCTCTACACGCCCATAGCCCGCACCGCAGCCCGTGTCCCGGGATTGAACGGCGAGATCGCGCGCCTCACCGAAGAGAACAACCAGGTGCAACAATTGGCGGCAACTCTGAAAGAACTGGAGGCGCGATATGACCAGATCCGGACGGTTCTGGGAGCCGAGATCATCGCGGAGCCTCTGACCACCGTTGTTGAGCGCGTGGACGGATTGCCGACTCTGCCTGCCCTGGTTGCCAAGGAACCGGACGCTGAGCCACTATACGGTAGGCGCGGACCGTCTCTACCGCTCTATTGGCCGGTCGATTCGGTAGTCCACGGCATGGTTACACGCGGGTTCTCGGTTGCAGGAGAAGGGCTTCGGCCCCATCCCGGCATCGACGTCGCTGTTCCCCGGGGCACCCCCATCCGTGCTGCGGGCGGCGGAACCGTGGCGGAAGCGGGTTTCCATCCGGAGTACGGTCTGTTTGTTTTGGTCGATCATCCCGACGGATACCGGACGATGTATGGTCATGCGTCACGGCTCTTGGTCTTGCCGGGAGGTAGAGTGGATGCCGGCCAAGTTATCGCGCTCTCAGGAAGCACCGGACGGTCCACGGCCCCGCACTTGCATTTTGAAAAGAGACGGGGCGACATTTTAATCGATCCACAATCGACGATCCGGGAGGATTAGCAGAATGGGCAAGAAGGACGACCGCACTGCCTCACAGGACAAGCTAGCCGGAAGGGAGCCGGGACTTTCGGTTGTTGCCACCGGAATGCGCATTGATGGCCGGCTGGACACCAACGGTGTAGTGAAGGTGGAGGGAATGGTATCGGGGAGCATAAGGGCCGAACGACAGGTTCTCGTTGCTAAAGGTGGCATAGTCGAGGGTGATATCTTGACTCGCGAAGCCGTCATTGGTGGAGAAGTGAGGGGGGCTATCTATGCTGATGAGCGCGTGGAGGTCCAAGCCGGCTCCCAAGTCAATGGCGACATTACCACCAAGCGGATTCTCCTCCAGGAGGGTGGCGAGGTCAACGGGCACCTCAGAATGGAAGATCCGAAGGCCCTCGCCCGAGACCCAAGCACCGGCGAGCTGCCTACTGGTGACCAGAGTGATGGGCGGAAATCGGAAGCCGAAGCTGAGAAATCGGAGGCGAAACCGGCCTCCAGGATCTCATGGCAGCCGGCAGTGGGACAGGGTGCCTCCAGCGATTGAGCATTGCAGTCATTTGTGAGCTGTGCATTGCTAAGTTGTTGATTTTCACTCTCTTACGTCGAGATGACTTGGGCGCCGAAGGGCGCCCGTTTCGTTGTGTCATTATGATGTCGTCATGATGTCATGTTAGTGTTCCCATCACTCAGGGTGCCTGGTGACCAGATCTAGCAGCCCGGGGCAGTCGGTACCGCTCGAGACGCTGGTCACTTACCTGGACGGTTTCCTGGCGGTATCCGACATTCCCGACGCCCCGGGGGCGTTGAACGGTCTCCAGGTGGAGAATTCGGGATCAGTGCAACGGATCGCCGCCGCAGTCGATGCGTGTCAGGTTACGATTGACGCCGCGGTGGACAGCAGGGCAAGCTTGCTATTGGTTCATCACGGAATGTTTTGGGGTCCCGCCCAGGCTGCTACCGGCCGCCATTGGCGCCGTCTCAAGAGACTGCTGGACCACGACATTGCGCTCTACAGTGCACACATCCCCCTCGATTGCCATCCCACGGTTGGAAACAACGCCATCCTAGCGGCAGAGCTGGGAGTGAGTGATACGCAGCCGTTCGGCGATTATCACGGAACCGCTATCGGCCTTGCCGGGACACTTAGTGAGTCGAGAGATTCGCTGGTGGCTAGGGTGACCAACCTCCTCGGCGACGCCCCCCATGTGATTCCCGCTGGTCCGTCCGATGTCAGACGAATCGGGATCGTGACAGGTGGGGGTGGATCCATGATAGAGCAGGCGCGGGACGCCGGGATGGACACCTTCTTGACCGGTGAGGGCACCCACCACACACACTTCGACGCCGCGGAGTGGGAGATCAACGTCATTTACGGCGGTCACTATGCCACGGAAACGTTCGGCGTAAAGGCTCTGGCAGCCCACCTTGAACAGGAATTCGGTATTCCCTGGAAGTTCTTGGATAACCCTACGGGTCTCTGAGCAAGGCCCGCTGTCGCCTCCAGATTCACCACCACAACCTGACATCTGGCAGCAGATTCTATCTGCCGGACGAGAGCACCGCGTGAGCGTTGCGACGCATGCCGGCTGCGCCAGGGCGCTCCATCGCCGTCCAGCCGTAACGACGATCGAATTCTTCGTCTGATATCTCAGCCATTTCCTGGAGATCTACCGTCGCAAGTCGAGCCCTGTGCTCCAGCACGGGATCAATAGCCGGTTGAGCGAACTTGTGGTTCCACGGACAAACGTCCTGGCAGATGTCACATCCGAAGACCCAGTTTTCCATATGAGAAGCGAGGGAGAGGGAGATCTCGCCCCGGTGCTCTATGGTCAGGTAGGAGATGCAAAGCCTGCTGTCCAACACCCGCTCGTCGGGAAATGCGTCGGTGGGGCAGGCGTCGAGACATAGCCGACAGGTGCCGCACCTATCGGCCTCGAACGGGGAATCCACGGCGAGATCAGCGTTGGTGAGAACTGATCCGATGAAGAGAAAGGAACCGGCTCGAGGGTCGATCAGCATTGTGTTCTTCCCAATCCAGCCTAACCCGGCTCGCTGCGCCAGCTCCCTTTCCGGGACGGGTCCGGCATCCAGAAAGGCTCTCGCGATGGTGCCGGGGCCGCCTAGTCGTGCCACTTCGTCCGCCAATTGTCGTAGCGGTCCGCTCAAGGCTTCGTGGTAGTCCCTCCCTCGCGCGTATTTCGCGACCTTCCCTCGCGAGGGGTTCGACGGAGGATCGGGGCTGTGATAATTCCTGGTCACTACCACCGCGCAATTGGCTCCGGGAATGATGCCGGCGGGCTCCTTCCGCTGGGGCTCCTGCCGGTGCATGTACGCCATGGTTCCCGCGAAGCCACTATCCAGCCATTCTGCCAATTGCTGGCTATGCGGGGTGGGAGACAGATCTGTGATGCCGCAGCTGTGGAAACCCAAACCACAGGCCATCTCCTTCACAGCGACGGCCCGGTTCTGAGGATTCACAAATGCATGACCTCGCGGCGCCATCTCGCGAAGCGAACGACATCTTCCACAGGCGGGATGGCGGTTTCATTCCCGTAAGCGGTGTACATTCGCCAGCGAGTGTACTCACGTGGAGGAAGGGGGAGGAACGGCGGATTGCGGTACCAACCTCGCGCGCGGAAGGCCCATAGCAGTCGAATGAGATCGATGGCCAAGCGAGGGTTGACCACCGCCCGAACAGTCAGTGCCGTTACCAATCTTAGCCAACCACTCTGTCTACTGGGCTTGGTGCCATGAACGTCCTCGTGCAAATTCTGTCCATTGGCGGCGCCGGATTGATCCTGCTCTCCTTTTTCAGGCTTCAGCGGGGTTCGTGGAAGAGTCATGGGCTGCTGTATCTCTGGGCCAACCTCATCGGTGCCTTGCTGCTGACGGTGGTTGCGGTCTACGATCGCCGAGCCGGCTTCATTGTTTTGGAGACAACGTGGGCCGCGGTGAGTTTGTGGGGTCTGGTGAAGCGTCGCTAACCGGCCCCTGCCTTCGATCGGGAGAGTCGGAGGTGACGCCGCCGTTCCGCCGAGCCGTGTAAATCTAACCGCCGGGGGATGGCCGATGCGGATTTCAGACCCGGAGGTCGTCCCGGAAGGCCATGCCGTCCTGAATCTCCTGAAGGTAGGCGGCCAACTCGCTGGCTTTGCGACCCGCATCCCATCCCAACTCCCGGGCAGCCAGATCGACCACGCTCGGGGCTTCAGGTACGGCGTGTCCCAACACTTCGTAGAAGAGATGGGTCCGCCGGATCAAAAGGTCGGACAGGGTCATCGCCATCTCCCGGCGGATGGCATGGACCAACTCGGCGCGGATGGCGGGATGGCCCTTCACGATGGCGTCGGCGAGGTCGGGATCTGACTGTGCCAGATTGACAACCGCCGCCGATTCCGTGCCATATGCCCGTACCAAGTGTTCGGCCGTCTCTCGGCTAAAACCCTCCCTTGTGATGTCTTTCATCAGGACGTCCAGGTCCTGAGTAGCGCCACCGGGAAGCGGATCTTTATCTGTGGGAGCGCGACCGGCGATCCTTCTGCCATCGATCTTGTGAAGCTTGGCGGCGACCAAGTTCACCGCCTCCTCTGCGACCGCCCTATAGGTAGTGAGCTTTCCCCCGATGACCGACACTATCCCGGACTCGCTCTCTAGGATCCGATGTTCACGGGACACGGCGCTGGGATCCTTGGCCTCGGCACAGGCCACCATGGGGCGGATGCTTGCCCAGGTCGACACGATGTCGGCCGGCTGTAGGCGCGCCTCTGGAAAGAGGGCGTTAGCCGAACGCAGAAGGTAGATCACATCCTCCGCGGTTGCTCTCACCAGATCTGGGTCCGTGAGGTCGTCCGTGTCGGTCGTCCCGATGTAGGACAGGTCGCCCCACGGGACGACAAACATGACCCGGCCGTCGATGGGTGATGTCAGTGCTATCGCCTCGGTGTTCCCCAGCCGTTTCCGAGGGACGGCCACGTGCACGCCCTTGGTCCTGCGCAACACAGGGCCCGAGCTGCCGTCCTTGGCGCGGAGTTCGTCCGACCATGGGCCAGTGGCGTTTACAACGACTTTGGCGCGAAAAGTGTAACTTGAGTTCGTGACGCGGTCTGTGGCCCGGACTCGGCGGACGCGTCCGTCTGCCGGTTCGAAGTCGTCCACGACGACGTAGTTGGCGACCAGCGCGCCGTGCTCGTGTGCGCTTCTGACATTGGCGAGAGTGAGCCGCGCGTCATCGCATTGTGCGTCGTAGTAGCGCCCGCCGCCCTTGAGGCCTCGGCTGCGCAGATTAGGTTCGGCACGGCGCATGCGTTGCTTGCCCAACATCCGATGCCTCCGCACATTGCGGAATAGTGCCAGCAGGTCGTAGAGCATGAGCCCTGCGGCTAGTTTCCACTTTGGGAGACGCCCACCCGAGTGGATCGGGAAAATGAAGGACCTGGGCCACACGAGGTGGGGAGCGATCCGCATGAGGGTCCGTCGTTCTCTGCTTGCCTCGAAAACCAAACCCAGGTTGCCCATTTCGAGGTAGCGGAGACCGCCGTGAATGAGCTTGGACGACCGGCCGCTGGTTCCTCCGCCGAAGTCGCCCTTGTCGATGAGGGCGGTTCGGATACCGCGCATCGCGGCATCTCTGGCGATGCCAGCGCCGTTGATCCCGGCGCCTATGACTAGGAGGTCCACCGGATCAGCTGCGATTGCAGCTAGATTCTCGGTGCGCGTCGCTTGAGAAAAGGGGGAGTCCACGAGCACGTTAGCTCAGGATCAAGACCAGCGACCGAGCACCTGGTTCCAATGGCACCGGCGGCTCATCATGCCTGGCATCCAGGTGCTTGATATCGCATGTGGTAAGGGACGGCATGCGATTGCCGCCGCGGCGCTCGGTGCCGACGTGGTGGCACTCGATCACAACGCCGACCGACTGGAGATCGCCCGTGTCCGGGCTGCAGAACGCGGGCTCACCGTCACCTGGGAATGCGCAGATCTCACCACCGTTTCCCTTCCCGAGAAAGCCTTCGACGTCGTCATGGGGTTCAATTACCTCGACCGTAACCGGATGGAGCATTTCAAGCAGGCTTTGAAGCCGGGTGGTCATTTTATTTACGAGACCTTTCTGGAGAGTCAACATGTGTTTGGGTGGGGCCCGAGTTCGCCCGAGCACGTACTGAAGCGGGGTGAGTTGAGCGCCCTAGTTGAGCCCTTTGAAGTGGTGTTCGCTAGAGAGGTAGTCGAAGCGTTCGACTCGCGCTCGGCTGCCCTCGCAAGTGTCGTTGCTGTGCGTCGGGAATGATGGCTCTCCCTGCCTGCCGGCCACAAGGGTCACTAGCTTTCCGCGAATGATTTCGCCACGTACAGGATCGCGGGTTGCCGTAGTCGGAGGTTGCCGGAGCCCGTTCTGTAGGTCCGGCACTTTGCTCAAGGACATTCCGGCCGTTGACCTTGCACGGCGGACGACCGTCGAGCTGGTGCATCGGATGAACCTAGACGGAGATCTGGTTGACGAAATGTACTTCGGCCAGGTCGTTCCCAGCGCTCTCACCCCGAATATTGCCCGTGAGGTCAGTCTCCTACCGCAGTTTCCCAAGTCCATCCCCGCCGCATCCGTCAATCGGGCGTGTGCGTCTGCAAACTCCGCCATTGCTCAAGGTGCGGACCAGATTGCGCACGGGTATGCGCGGGTTGTCATTGCGGGCGGGGCTGAGAGCCTTTCCAACGTTCCCATTCTCCACTCGAAGCGTTTCAGTGAAATGCTCGTCGGGCTGAGCAAGGCAAAGACCCTTTCCCAACGGATCAAGCTGGTGGCGGGAATCAGGCCGAGAGATCTCGTGCCGGTGGCGCCCGCGATCGCCGAGCCCTCCACCGGAGAGTCGATGGGCCAGTCGGCCGAAAAGATGGCCAAGGAAAACGGAATTAGTAGGGAGCACCAGGACACCTTTGCCCTGCGGAGCCATCGCCTGGCGGCCGCCGGTACGGAAGACGGCCGCATCACGGCGGAGATAGCGCCGTTGTTTCCATATCACGGCGACCCAATATCGATGGACAACGGCATCCGCACCGACAGCACACTGGACCGCCTGGCTGCGCTGAGGCCGGCGTTCGACCGCAGGTATGGCACGGTAACGGCTGGAAATTCCTCTCCGCTGACCGATGGTGCCTCGGCCCTGCTTCTGATGAGCGAGGACGCTGCCAAGGCACTTGGATACGTGCCCCTGGCATATATCCGATCGTATGCTGTGGCGGCTTTGGACCCTGGTGATCAGCTGTTGATGGGTCCGGCGTATGCTGTGCCTGTGGCCCTCGACCGTGCGGGGATCACCTGGCGGGAGTTGGGTCTCGTTGAAATGCACGAAGCGTTTGCGTCGCAGGTTCTCTCGAACATCCAGGCCTTCGAATCCAAGAAATGGGCGCAAGAACGGCTGGGTCGCCCTGAACCGATTGGCCAAGTCAACCGTGACACCTTGAACGTCATGGGCGGATCCCTCGCGATCGGACATCCATTCGGTGCGACGGGTGGGCGCATCACCTTGACACTCGCCAACGAAATGGCCCGACGCGACGTTCAGTTCGGCCTGATCTCGGTGTGTGCCCAGGGAGGGATGGGGTTCGCGATGGTGTTGGAGCGTCGCTGACATGACAGCGTTTACGGTGGACACTCACGACGGCATTGCGCGCGTCGTCTTTGATTTACCAGACGAACCCGTCAACAAGATCACCGCCGGCGTGCGGGACGAATTGGAGCCGCTGTTCAACCAATTGCGTGGCGATGCCGACGTTCGCGCGGTCGTTTTCCTGTCGGGAAAGCGGGACAGCTTCATCGCCGGTGCTGACATCGACGAATTCGTCCGACTGAAATCGAGCGACGAAGCGCTGCAACTCGTGCGCGGCGGGCAGCGATTGGTCAGCCGGTTCGGCGAGCTGGACAAGCCGGTGGTGGCAGCCATTCACGGTGCGTGCTTGGGAGGTGGGTTGGAAGCGGCGCTCGCGTGTACGTACCGCGTTGCCACGAACCATCCAAAGACGACCTTGGGGCTCCCTGAAGTCCAGCTCGGCATCATACCAGCCGCCGGCGGATGCCAGCGCCTTCCTCGGTTGATCGGAGTCCGAGCGGCGTTGGACATTATCCTCGCTGGTAAGGTCGTGTCCGCCCACAGGGCTTACCGATTCGGTATCGTGGATGAGTTGGTGCACCCTGCGATCCTCGAAGAAGTAGCGATGAAGGCGGCCCGCAAGCTCGCCGGCGGTTGGAAACCAGCGCGGCCACGAGGCGGGCTAGCGTCGGTCGTGCTCGATAGAAACCCTCTCGGACGCCGTATCGTTTTTTCAACGGCGGAAAAGCAGGTGAAGAAGAAAACCAGGGGCCATTACCCTGCTCCTCTCGCCGCTCTCGATGCGATACGGCACGGACTCAAGCACGGCATCGCGGCGGGGTTGGATTGCGAGGCAAAGCACTTTGCCGAACTGGGTGTTGGTGAGGTATCTCGCAAGCTCGTCCAGATCTTTTTCGCGACTGCGGCGCTAAAAAAAGATTCCGGTGTCGAAGGCCCGGAGCCGGAAGTGAAAGATGTGAAGAGCCTTGCCGTTGTGGGTGCCGGGTTCATGGGGGCGGCCATCGCGGGGACCGCCGTCTTGCGGGCGGGCGTCGATGTGCGGCTTCGTGATACTAGTCTCGATAGAGTGAAGAGGGGAGTGGATCTGGGACGCAAGATCCTCAGGGACAGGCTCGAGCGTAAACGACTCACGAAGTACGAGTACCGGCGTTTGGAGGCCCTCGTATCGGGTGGAGCCGATTGGGCGGGATTCGGTCGGTCGGACTTGGTGATCGAGGCAGTTTTCGAGGACCTCGATGTGAAACGTCAGGTGTTTCGTGAGTTGGAGACTCTGGTGGGAGAGCGCTGTATCCTGGCATCCAACACGAGCACCATACCGATCGCCCGCATCGCCGAGGCCGCTCGGCATCCAGGTCGTGTGATCGGCATGCATTTCTTTTCTCCGGTGGAGAAAATGCCGCTGCTCGAAATCATCGTTACGGATCATACGGAGCCGTGGGTGACGGTCACGTCGGTCGACTTCGGTCGTCGTATGGGAAAGACCGTAATCGTGGTGCGCGATCATCCGGGGTTTTGGGTCAACCGCATTCTCTCTCCCTACCTCAACGAGGCAGGGCGGATGGTGAATGAGGGAGTGTCGATCGAAGACATCGATCGCAGCATGAAGCGTTTTGGTTTTCCAGTTGGACCGATCCAGCTGCTCGACGAGGTGGGTTTGGACGTCGCCCACAAGGGGTCGTTGGTAATGCATGAGGCCTTGGGAGACAGACTCACGCCGATAGACGGGCTTGGTCGAATGATTGACGACGGACGATTGGGTCGGAAGAGCGGGCGTGGTTTCTATCGATACGAGAAGGGCAAGAGGAAGGGGGTGGATCAGTCGGTCTACGAAGTGCTCAGTGTGAACGCCCGTCCGGTGCCCAACATCGATATCGAGAAGCGGCTCGTCTTTGCGCTGCTGAATGAGGCGGCTCGCGCCTTGGATGAAGGAGTAGTTCGCTCGGCGAGGGACGGCGATGTGGGTGCAGTATTTGGGATTGGTTACCCACCATTCCAGGGTGGTCCGCTACGGCAGCTCGATGACATCGGGGCGGCGCGGGCGGTAGACACGCTCGAGCGGCTGTCCCAGGCCTATGGCGATCGATTCGCTCCGGCACCGGTATTGCAGCGGATGGCAGCTTCCAACCTTCGTTTTTACCCCAACAATTAGCGGAATTCAACACATTGCTTCGAAGCGCACTGCTCTGGCTTAGCGAACAAGAAGAAGTCTTCGAACTGGTGAGGCGCAATGGTTTCTCGCGCAAATTCGCAAGTCGGTTTGTGGCAGGTGAGACGCTGGACGAAGCGATTCAAGCGGCACGCGGACTGAACGAGAAAGGGATATCCACATCCCTGGATCTCTTGGGCGAAAGCGTCACTGATGAGAGTGAAGCGGCGCGATCCAGGGATGAGGTCATAGAAATCCTCGACCGAATCGCCGAGACGGGAGTCGATGCGAATGTGTCGGTCAAGCTGACGCAGATGGGTCTCGATCTTAGCGAAGAGACCTGCGTGGCCAACATGCACAAGGTGCTCGCACGCGCGCGCAAGCATGACATCTTCGTCCGTATCGACATGGAGGGCTCGCTCCACACTGAGCGGACGCTGAAGTTGTTTTCGCAGCGTTTGCTCCCGGAGTTCGGTGACTTGACCGGTGTGGTGATCCAAAGCTACATGCGCCGATCTGCTGCTGACGTCGAGGCGCTCATTGAGCTGCAGGCACGTGTTAGGCTCTGCAAAGGAGCGTATGCGGAGCCTGCGGATATTGCGTTTCAAGAGCGGCGCGAGGTGTCAGAATCGTATGCCAAGCTGATGGAGCTTCTGGTGCAAAGGGGCAATTACACGGGCATCGCCACGCACGATGAGGAACTTGTCAAACGCACGATAGAATTCGTGAAGAAGGAGAAGGTCTCTGCTGACCGATTCGAATTTCAAATGCTGTACGGCGTGCGACGCGATCTCCAACAGAAGCTCCGCAACGATGGCTATAACATGCGCGTCTACATTCCGTTCGGCACGCAGTGGTATCCCTATCTGATGCGCCGGCTCGCCGAGCGCCCGGCTAACCTCGCGTTCATTACCATCAGTGTTCTGAAAGAGGCCCGTTTCTGGAAGTGATGCCGGATGCGTCGTTGGGTGGCTATTTTGAGAAGCATTCCCGTCCACCCGCCTTCGAAGGGTCTGATGGTGCGTCCTATTCGGTGGACGTTTACATAGAAGAGGATGAGATCGCAAACAAGAAATATTCGGCCGCTTTGATCTTCGTTCGGTGGTCTCCTGACGGAGCGCAGCCTGTTGGTCATTTGGAAACCGAGCCCTTAGCCGTGGCGGATCGGCGGGCGGAAGTGAAATCGGCCCTCTACGCTTTGACTCTCCACCAAGTCAAGGGGCACCTGGAACGGCTCATCGAGGAAAAAGGAGGGTTGCCGGACTGGTAGAGCAGAGATACGGAACCGTGCTTTCCATCATCGGGGGGACTTACCGTGTGTTTAGCAACGGCGAGACTCTGGATGCCTCTCTTCGTGGTCGAATGAAACGGGGCGAGGCCAAGCGCGTCCTGGTGGGTGATGAGGTATTGCTGCACGCACACGAAAACGGGTCCGTGACCATAGAGGAAGTCGCTGAGCGACGTACCGTGTTGCGGCGGCGAATGCCGGGAAAGTCCCGCGGTGTACGCTCCATCGCAGCCAATCTAGACCAGGTGATTGTTGTGGGTGCGGCAGACCGACCCCGATGGGACACTCACCTCATAGACCGCTTTTTGGTGGTGGCCGAAACGAATCACCTACCTGCCGTGGTCGTCGTGAACAAGGCCGATCTCGTGGACGACGCAGCATCGCTTGGCGAGCCGTACGGTGCAGCAGGTTATGACGTGATAGTCACGAGCGTGCCGCACGGCGTCGGCGTCGAGCCACTGCGGCGTAAGCTCGCGAACCGCGTTTCATTGTTTACCGGCTCCACCGGCGTGGGAAAATCCGCCCTCCTCAACATGCTGCAGCCAGGCCTAAGGCTCAGAACAGCCGAAGTGAGTCGGCGAAGCGGTGCCGGACGTCACACGACCACGACCACCGAAATGCACAGCCTCAAAGACGGCGGCTTTGTGGTGGACACACCGGGGTTGCGCGATGTGGGGTTATGGGGTGTCCTGCCGCAGGAACTCGCCGCGGCTTTTCCAGAGTTCGCCTCCCAAATTCCGCACTGTCGCTTCGACAACTGTCGTCACGTGGCAGAGCCGAATTGCGCCGTTGCCGCCGCCGCTGACTCTGGAGAGATCAGTCGTGCGCGTCTGGATTCATATCGCAAGCTACTCGAGGAAGCCGTTCAGGCGGCGAAGCACTGGGAGTGACGCCGAAGCAAGAAATTGATGGCCCTTGCGATCTGGAGGCCAATCGAGGCGTAAGGTGCGTACCGTTCAGCGAGTTGAGCGCTAGATTGCTTGACGCCCGCATCCGCTGAGCTGAAGAGGTGGCCGGGCTGGGCCGACGGTTTCCGTCCGGATATCGAAACTCTGGAAATTCCCGAAAGGTAGGCATGACTGACGGATCTACTGCGCTTGTCACGCCGTTCAAGGGAGAGCGGTACCGCGACTTAGAGCGGTCTGGCGACTTGATCGCGCCTCCCTATGATGTGATCTCAACGGAGCAGCGAAGAATCTACCGCGAGCGGAGCGAGCACAACATCGTTCGTTTGATTCTTCCCGCCGGGAATGGCAACCGGTACGGGCATGCAGCCACGATCCTGGAGTCATGGCGCAGCCAAGGTGTATTGGTCCAAGACCGCGAGCCCGCTGTCTATGTCGTTCGACAGGAGTTCGAGGCCCCGGATGGGGAGACAAAGGTGCGAACCGGTGTCATCGCTGCGGTGGTGGTAGAGCCGTATTCGCAGGGCCGGGTTAGACCACACGAGAGAACGCATAGAGGCCCCAAGGAAGACCGTCTGGCTCTCATGCAGTCCACCCGGGCGATGTTCGAGGCCCTGCTGCTGATGTGTCGAGATAGCAGCGGCGTACTCCAGGAGTTGCTTCTGTCGGTGGTGGCCGGGGATTCCGACTTTCAGACGGTACTGGACGGTGTGAGGATATCGCTTTGGAGCGTACCGGGACAAGCGGGGAAAGCAATCGCCAGTGCCGCCGGGGATGACGGCGCCCTCTACATTGCCGATGGCCACCATCGCTACGAAACGGCGCAGATTTATCATGCCGAAAACTCGGCGGCAGATCGAACCCTGGGGCTGATCGTGCCTCTGGGCGATCCGGGCCTCACGGTTCTTCCTACGCATCGGATTATCCACGGCAGCCCGATAGACAGGTCGGCGGTCGTGAGCCTGCTGGAAGAGCGGTTCGAGCCGACTGACCTGGCTTCCGCCGGCGACGTAGAGGTCTATCTGGGCGGAGTCGGAGAGCGGCTGAGGTGCGTGGTGTATCTTCCCGGCCCAACGTTTCTTGGCCTCCAGGTGAAGGAAGGCGTTGATCTCTCGTGGTTGCCGTTTGCAGATGAGCCTACCGTTCTGGCGCTCGACGTGGCGAAGATCGACAGCTTGGTTGTCGATCCCCTACGATCGGTCGGTGGGTCTCCGTGTAAGATCAGCTACGGCCCCTCGACCAAGATGGTGATCCAACGTGTCTATTCCGAGGGGGCATCGGCGGCCGTATTGATGAGGCCAACAGGGGTGGAGCAGGTTCTGGCGGTGGCAGATGCAGGGGCCTTCATGCCCCAGAAATCAACGTACTTTGCGCCTAAGGTCCCGAGCGGTTTGGTGGTCTTGCGGTGGTGATTCCCTGTCCTACCGGGCCGATGCATCGAGACCCCGGGGCTGGCGGGGCCAGACCGGCATGTTCGAGTATTAGTCCAGAGGAGCCATGCGTTCACGCGACAAGATCCTTACGAATCTAGAGAGCATCTACCGCGAAGCGTACGATCGGGCCCAGCAGGCCGAGGACGCCGGGAGGATGATGGATACGGACGCTGCCTATCAGCGAGAGCAACTCCTGCTCGAGGTGCTGATGGATATACGGGATGCGATCCACAGCATCGGTGATGCGCCGAACGAGAAAACCGCGCTCCAGAAACTGCAGGCATTGAAAAAGCTGACGAAGCTGCGCTGACAGTTTATTCTCTTACCTCATGATGCAAACCCAAACTGGCTCGCGGACGCAACGTTCTGCCTCTCGGAGACTCACCAAGTCAGATCTTCTTGACCTGTACCGGGTGATGTTGATCTCCCGGGTCCTGGACGACCGGGAGATCAAACTGAAGGGTCAGAACAAGACCTTCTTCCAGATGTCAGGCGCTGGACATGAGGCTGTCCTTGCTGCCGCGGCCAAAGTGTTGAAGCCGGCACACGATTGGTTCTACCCCTACTACAGGGACCGAGCGTTGTGCTTGGGATTAGGCATGACCCCCACCGAGATGCTGCTGTCGGCGGTTGCGGCTGCCGACGATCCGAACTCTCACGGCAAGCAAATGCCGTCGCACTGGGGACACAAAGCGCTGAACATAGTTAGCTCGTCGAGTCCGACGGGCACGCAGTTTCTCAACGCGGTTGGATGTGCCGAGGCGTGGCTGCGCTACTCCAGGATCGACGGGATTCCCGATGGCGACGAGCTGATTAAGGACGACGAGATCGTCTACGTAAGCTCTGGTGAGGGAGCGACGAGCGAAGGCGAGTTTTGGGAGGCCATGAACACGGCGTGCAATCTCAAGCTCCCGGTGTTGTTCATGATCGAGGATAATGGCTATGCGATCTCTGTGCCCATCGAGGTGCAGACAGCCGGGGGGTCCATATCCAAGCTCGTTTCGCAGTTTCCAGATCTTCGTATCGAAGAGGTAGACGGCTGCGACCCCGTGGCGTCGTACGACGCTGTTTCGCTTGCCGTGGGGCATTGCCGCGCGCGGAAAGGACCGGCACTGGTTCATGCGCGGGTGATCCGGCCCTATTCCCATTCTCTTTCTGACGACGAGAGGGCGTACAAGCCAAGTGCCGAGCGGGAGGAGGAGGCCGGCCGGGACCCAATCGAGACCTTTCCATCTCGACTGATTGCAGAGGGTATTGCAACCGAAGAGGATATCGAGAAGATCAAGGCACATGCGGAGGAGGAAGTGCAACTGGCCACGGACCTGGCGCTGGCGTCACCGCAGCCCGATCCGGAAACATTGCACTTACATGTCTATTCGGAGAGTGTGGATCCCACGAGCGAGGAGTTCGACACTGAGGAAGACCCGCAGTTCAGTGGAACTCCGACCACGATGGTGGATCTGCTGAACAAGTGTATGCGGGACGAAATGATTCGCGATCCGCGGGTGATCGTCTTCGGACAGGACGTGGCCGATGTTTCCCGCGACGAGCATATCGATGACCTGAAGGGGAAAGGTGGTGTCTTCAAGGTGACGTGGGGTTTGCAGCGCGAGTTCGGCGGTGACCGTGTCTACAATTCCCCCCTTGCTGAAGCCAACATCATCGGTCGCGCGGTGGGTCTCGCGACGCGTGGCATCAAGCCAGTCGTCGAAATACAGTTCTTCGATTACATCTGGCCCGCCTACCACCAGTTGCGCAACGAGATGGCCTCCCTACGCTGGCGAAGTAACGGAGATTTCAGTTGCCCCGTGGTTGTTCGGGTGACTTACGGCGGGTATCTCAGGGGTGGAGGGATTTATCATTCGCAAACGGGTGCGGTGGTGTACACCAGCGTTCCCGGCCTGCGGGTGGTGTGTCCGTCAACGGCTCTCGACGCCAGCGGATTGCTTCGCACGGCGATCCGGTGTGAAGATCCGGTCATCTTCCTCGAGCACAAACATCTGTACCGCCAGACCTACAACAAGGCGTCCAACCCCGGCCCAAATTTCATGATTCCGTTTGGGAAGGCCCGGGTGGTGCGTGAGGGAACGGATCTCACGGTCATCACGTACGGGGCGGTGGTGCAACGCACACTTGTTGCTGCCAAGAAGCTTGCCGACGAAGAGGGTATTAGCACAGAGGTGATCGATCTTCGCTCGTTGAGCCCCGTGGATTGGGAGAGCCTCGGTACCTCAGTGGCGAAGACCAACAAGGTGATCGTGGCATACGAAGACTCGCTGTCGTGGGGATATGGAGCGGAAATCGCCGCTCGCATTGCAGACGAGCATTTTTCGTGGCTCGACGCCCCGGTACGGCGTGTCGCCGCGACAGACACATTCGTGGCCTACTCGCCAGACCTGGAGAATGTAATTCTACCCCAGGTGTGGGATTTGGAGGCGGCGATAAGTGAGATTGCGAGGTATTAGTGAGAACAAAGAAATCACGGTCTCGGCGTCGACCTTCCTATTGCCTCTCTGATCTCGCCAGCCGCGTCGATGGCGGCGTTTACGTCGATGGCCAGCGCCTTCGCCTGCTGCGTAACCATCGTCAGGTTGTCCAGTACGGCGCTCACGCCGGCTGAACGCAGCCGCAACAAGTCGAAACGCACGTTTTGGATTGCGAGAGCGCATGACTCGAACTGTGCCTCGACTTTGGTGCGGCGCTCTATGAGATCGACGAGCGTTTGTCGCTGACGTCTCATCAAGTCGAGTCGGCGCTCGCGTTCAGGTCCCGGACCTTGCGATTCGAGTTCCTTCAGCCGACCGTCCAGCTTGTCCAAGGCACTCTGGTCCACCTCACCCTCCATCTGCTTGAGAGTGCGTCCCAATTCCACCGCTCGATTCATGAGTGCGTCCACGGTGGGGGAGATGTCAGGTAGGAGCTGCCTTTCGGAGTCAGGGAGCCGCTCAACCATCTGCATGATGGCCTGCCGATCAGACTGGAGTTGACGCATCTGTCCCGCCAGCTTGCCGTAGTCGCCTGTGCTTGCTTCCTGAGCCACCGACGCTTGCGGCAATCGTTTTTCGGAGCCTCGCTTTTTCTTCGACTTCGGCGCCTCGATCGCGTCTGCGGCCGGCGGCCGATTGATGACGTCCCGCCAGCTGTAGCCAGACGTCCATAGCTTGCCGTAGTTCGAGGCCATGCCGATCCCCCATGGGATGGCGCAAAAGAGGAACCAAGGCTGGTCGATTCCCGTCAACAGGTTCAGCATCATCAGGCTGCCGTTGACCGAAACGTATGAGGCGAAGGCGCTGCGAAAATGACGGACGATCTTCGGCTCGGCGGAATCGGTGCCCTTGGCCGGTTGCTTGGCCGCGGGACGCTCCCGCCGCGCTGCCCGATCGCGTGGTCTCCGCTGCGCGGGAACGGGCCGGGAATCGTCGTCCCACTCTTGCCACGGCCGCTCACGTTTGGGGCGGGGGCGGCCGTGGGCCGGGCGGCTCCTGGAAGCCGAGGGCCGGGACGGTTTTCGGTAGGGCGCTGACGTGCGGCTCTCCAAGGCCCGCCGCAGCGCATCGGCCGTGGACCAGCGGCTTTCTGGATCCTTCTCGAGACACCGCATGACGGTGGCCGCCAACTCCTCGGGACACTCGGGTCGACTCACCATGATGTCGGGTGGGGGCTCGGTGATCTGTTTCATGAGTATGCCGGGTACCGTGGATGCCTTGAACGGCACCCGGCCCAAGAGCATCTCGTAGCCTACCACTCCGAGGGAGTAGAGATCGCTGCGAGCGTCTATGTCACTCTCGCCGGCGGCCTGTTCGGGACTCATGTACGTCGGCGTACCGATAGCGACTCCGGTTCCCGTCAGATTGCCGCTACCCGCATCGGTCATCGCCTTGGCTATCCCGAAATCAGTAACCATCACCCGCCGCCGCGTACCGTCCAACAGGATGTTGTCGGGTTTGATGTCTCTGTGGATGATTCCCATCGTGTGCGCCATTCCCAACGCGTCCGACGTTTCCTTCATGATACGCCGGACTTCCTCGATGGGGAGCTTTCCTCTGCGTTTGAGCCGGGCGCCGAGTGGCTCGCCGTCTACGAACCCCATGACGAAATAAACGAGCCCATCGGCTTCGCCAACCGCATGGATCGGAACAATGTGGGGATGGGAGAGGCGCGCCGCGGTCTGAGCTTCACGGGCGAAACGGGTCCGGATCTCAGATCGGTACGCCAAATCGGGTGGCAAGACTTTGATGGCAACCCGACGCTTCAGCTTCAGATCTCGGGCCAGAAAGACAACCCCCATGCCGCCGCGTCCGATTTCGCCCTCGATGGTGTACTCGTCCGTCAGGGAATCGGCCAGTCGTGCAGCAAGGGATGGGGTGTTGGTTTCCGCCATCAGACTCCTGACTTGAACCGCTCGCAGTGTGCGGGGATCTTCCCGCGTAGCAGCCACGCAAGGAATAGACCATTACCCCCGACTCGACGGCGCTGCTCGCCAGGTCACCGGAGATGTGGCATCGGGTCCGAAGTGTCCGTAGATTACTGCGGCTCTAACTCTCTGGCAACCGTTCGGCTACGGAATCGGTGACAGGCTCCATGCGAACATTTAGTGACCGCGAAGGCAAAAGTTGGAAGGTAGAGCGCATCGGCAGAACCTCTGGGATTGTGAACACTACCGGAGGTGGCAGTGGGTCCCTGGGGCCGGCGGATATTGTTCGCTTCGTGTGTGAATCCAACCCCGACGAGGCGGAGCGTGAGACGACGATGAGTGCCGGATTGTTGGGCGACTCGAGTGATGCTGACTTGCTCTCGTGTCTCGAAGGAGCCAGAAAAATACGAAAAAGGTAGCCCCCGGCAGTCGAGGACTGCCATTTTGGCAGTAACAGTCTTCATGCAAGCGCCACCGATGTCAGGAACACCGCCGTTAACGCGGTGTTTTCGTTATGGAGGTACCGCCTGGCGGCACAAACGGTGCAGTGTGGCGTGGTAATGAAGCGTGATGATTTTCCCGTACGGAAGCTAGATACAATGAGCGAAAAGCCCAAAGAACGCCTGCGATTGCCAGTGCTCCCACTTCGGGATCTGGTGCTTTTCCCAGGAGTGACGGCTCCGGTGGGAGCCGGCCGGCCGGGGACGCTCCGAGCCATTGAAGCTGCCGTGAACACGGAAGACCGGCTCGTCTTCGCAGTATCACAGCGGGAGAACGTGGAGGCGGTTGATCCCGAGATCCTTCACACGATCGGCGTGGTGGCGAAGATAGGTCAGATGCAGCGTGGGTTGGGTGGAATCCAGCTGCTGCTACATGGCGAATACCGCGCCACGGTGCTTCAGTACAACAAGAAAGCTGATCACATCGTGGCCATCGTTCAGGAGGCGTTGGATCTCCAACCGATAGATCCGGCTGATGCAGCGTTCGCCGCTCTGTACAAGGAGCTGCGGGAACGCGCGGCGGAGCTAGGAGAGAAGACCGGTATTTCGGCGGAGACTGTGCAGCAGGTGCTTCAAACAGTGAGTGACGCCGGTGCCCTGGCCGACGTTGTCGGTGGGTATCTCGATATCTCGCCAAAGGAGCGCCAGGCAGTACTCGAGACGCTGGGCGTGGAAGAGCGCCTGCGGCGTGTGTTGATACACGTGCAGCGGCAGATCGAGCTGCTGGAGGTCCAGGAAGACATCAAGAATCAGGTTCAGGAGGAGATTGGCCACAAGCAACGCGAGATGTTCTTGAGGGAACAGCTCAAGGCCATTCGCAAGGAGCTGGGTGAAGAGGAATCGGAAGGCGAGATCGATGAATTGCGGGAGCGGTTGCAGGGACTGGACCTTCCGGAAGAGGCACGAAAAGAGGTAGAGCGAGAACTGTCTCGGCTAGGGCGTACGTCTTCAGATTCCATGGAATCTCAGGTGATTCGAACCTATTTGGAGACGATTGCGGAGCTGCCGTGGAACGAGCGCAGTGAAGACCACCTAGATCTCCAGGAAGCTGCGGCGATTCTCGATGAGGATCACTACGGCCTGCAGGACGTGAAGGACCGTGTGTTGGAGTTCCTCGCCGTGCGCAAGCTGCGTCAAGCGAAGCGACTGGCTGGCGGTTCCGACGAGATGCCGGAGGCACCGGGCAACGAGGACGACAAGCAGCCGAAGGGTCCGATACTCTTGTTCGTAGGGCCACCTGGCGTCGGCAAGACCTCGATCGCCAAGTCCATCGCTCGTGCTATGGGAAGGAAGTACGTTCGCATTTCACTGGGTGGGGCACGGGACGAGGCCGACATTCGTGGGCACCGCCGCACATATGTCGGTGCGATGCTGGGACGGCTCATGCAGGGGATGAAGACGGTTGGAACGAAGAATCCGGTTTTTCTCTTGGACGAAGTCGACAAACTTGGCGTGTCTCACCAGGGCAATCCCGCCTCCGCGCTTCTTGAAGTGCTAGATCCGGCGCAGAACGATACGTTCACCGACCACTATCTCGGTGTGCCATTCGACCTTTCGGAAGTTCTCTTCGTGGCCACAGCGAACTTTATCCAGAACATCCCGGGCCCCCTGTTGGATAGGATGGAGGTGGTGGAGTTCTCTGGCTATACAGAGGCGGAAAAGTTGATGATCGCGCGCAGATACCTGCTGCCTCGCCAACTGAGAGATGCAGGACTCGACGCCAACCAACTGGAGCTGGGTGATAAGGCTCTCTGTGCTCTGATATCGAGATACACCAGAGAGGCAGGAGTCCGACAACTTGAACGAGAGTTGGGCAGGGTCGCGCGGAAGGTGGCGCGGAAGATCGAGGCGGGCGAGGTGAAAGGGTTCGAGCTCAAGAAAGCCGAAATCGGTGATCTGATCGGCCGGCCAACCGTCCATCCGGAGCGAGCTGCCCGGGAAGACCAAGTGGGTGTGGCAACCGGCATGTACTACACGCCTGCCGGTGGCGACATCATGTTCGTCGAGGTTTCGGTCATGGGTGGAAAGGGTCAACTGGTCCTAACCGGCCATCTGGGCGAGGTGATGAAGGAATCAGCCAGGGCGGCCCTGACCTATGCCAAATCCCATGCCGAAGAGTTGGGAATCGATCCCGAACTCTTGAACGACAAGGACATTCACATTCACGTTCCAGCCGGAGCCATTCCCAAGGATGGACCCTCGGCGGGTGTGACCATGGCCGTCTCGCTTGTGAGTGTTCTTTGCGGCGTCCCGGTTCGTCACGACGTGGCGATGACCGGTGAGGTCACGCTATCTGGTCGGGTTCTACCCATCGGTGGGGTGAAGGAGAAAATTCTGGGCGCCGTTCGGGCCGGGATCACCAACGTCATCATCCCCAAGGACAATCTTCCCGATCTGGAGGACCTCAGCGAAGCCGAGAGACAGCTAATAACCGTGCATCCGGCAGCCACACTCGGTGATGTACTCGACGCGGCCCTCCGGCTGGGCGACCTCCCTGCGGGGAAGGACAAGGCGAGTCGAAGCCCCGACCTTGTCACCACCCTGAGCTGATGGGTAAAGGGGGGCAACCCCCAACCCCATGCGGTTGGGGTGGCCGGGCAACGACCGGGAAGCTACCTCTATTGCGATAACGGCAGTGTCTGCTTAGTAGTAGTAACAACTACTTCTCATGGCAGACGTCGATCTGACACCGTTTGGCTTTACGCCAACCGAGAACCGCGCCTATGGAGCCCTTCTGGATTTGGGCCCGTGCAGCGGGTATGCTCTGGCCAAAGCGTTGAGCATCGCAAGGGCCAACGCCTATCAGGCGCTGAACGGGCTGGTGGCCAAGGGTGCGGCGACGTCGAGTGACGATCAGCCGCAGCGTTACCGGGCGGAGCGCCCTGATGCGATTCTTGCCAGAATCATCGATGCCCAGACCCGAAGGCTCGATGTCCTGGAATCACAGATCCAGGGTCTCGGGCAGCCGAGCGGCGCCACGATCGTGCAGCTTCGAGGCACGAGGGGGCTGCTGGATGTCGCACTGCGGACGCTGGCCCGGGAGCCGGGAGAGGTGACCTGTGTTGGGACTTCTGATCTCATTGCGGCGCTGGGGCCAGCCTGGCACCGGCGGGCCATGGACTCCCGTCCGAGTGCCGTATGGATCATCGGCCAAGACCCTGGTGACCTGCCGGTGGACCCAAGGGGATCGATAGACGAAACTCGAGCAGAGGTGCTCTTCGGCGGTGCGGTATTCCTTCTTCTGGCTGGGGATGTAGCGGTGATCGCGAAGGTGGGTGAGAGTACATCAGGGTATTGGACAACCGACCCTGCTATACGTGGCGCTGTGAAGGGGGCTGCGGTGCATCTGGTAGAACACAGCTTGAGTTCGAAGTTACAATAGACAGGTACCCTAATTACTCCTAGCGGTACTCCAATTCTAGCCCCATCAGTTTGGCCAGGTGGGCCAGTCGGAAGGTGACGTCTGCCCGGCGCGCCTCTTGTTTCTTGTCGCTGTGCTCCAAGGGAAAGGTAAATCTGGTGAGGCCGGCCGGGCTCTTGGGGAACGATCGGAGCCCCTTTGCCGTCCAGACCCCTTCAGCGTCGCAATCCTTCAGGAGTCGTGCGAGGGCACGTTGAGCGGAAGGCGAAGCACGGAGCCAATTCAGCCGTGCCAGCAACTCCATCCAATGAAGTGCAAACGGCAGATCCTTTGGCCGGCCGGCGCTGTCGTTTTGCAGGGGATCTCCCAGTATTTGTGTTGTGGGCTTGTAGCTCTTCTTTCCCACCAAGACGACGAAGGACTTCTTGGGAGCTGGTTGGGCTAGAAACTGCTGTAGCAGCTCGATGAAACTGGCCTGCTCGCGCTGAAAATTCGGCATGTAGGCAAGGAGCGCGACCGAGTAGATGCTGGGTGGGTGTGCATCTGGGTTGAGGATGTGCCTCATCCCCTTTTTGACAGTGGGTTTTGTTGCTGCGTCACTCTTGAGGAAATGTGACAAGGCGTCGACTACATGCTGGGCTGCTCCTCTGACCCGGGGGTCTTCGACCAGCCCGGCGTGGGCCAGCGCGGCGGCGGCCGCCTCGTGCATGGACGCCCGGGCCCAGATAACCAGATCTGGATTGGTTTTGGCGGCTTTCTGGTACTCGAACAGAAGCTTGGGATCCATATCGCGCGAGAGTAGTCGGTAGAACAACCTGTTGGTGAGTTGCACCGCGCCGTCGGTGACTGGAACGCCAAGTTCCAAAAGGCGTCGATACTGGGAGACTGTACCTATATCCTTTATCCCCAATGACTTGGATTCTCCAAGGCCAAGGATGTTCGACGCCCAGACGCCGTTGCTGCGCTGTTTCTTGATAATCTCCGTGACCCCCTTGTATTGGAGCAATTCGCTTCTGAGAGCTGCGACTTCCTCTCGGTCGACAGCTTCTGGGGGCAGGATTTCGGTCAGGGTACGCAGGCGAATTGGTGTGGACGCATGGGTCCGCAGCCAAGTCACGGGCACCCTGTGTGAGGTAGGGAGTTGCAGATGTGCTCCTCTAAATTTGACAGCGAAGCCGGCGAACCGCGCGGGAAATTACCGTTTTTACGGGATCAGGGTAAGAGGTTGAATTACCGACCGGGCCGCAGCCGCTCGCCGGCTTGGCGAAACTCGGCATCTTCGTTCCAGACGGGAAACACGAGACTGCCAGCCAGGGTCCATGCCAGGCGCGTCATTAAGGCTACTTGCTGCATCAGGCCTTCGTAGCGGAAGTTGGGGTCATATTCATCCGACGGTTGATGGTACCGGTTGGCCAGGTACTTCTCGGTTTCGGTACGGCCCCAGTCAGGCGGGCGGTTCACGAAGTCCCGGCCGGTGCCAAGGAAGAGGACTGGGACGCCGGCCCTTGCGAAGGGGAAATGGTCGGAGTGGAAGAAGCTCCCAGTCTCGGGGTTGGGGTCCGCCAGTAACGTAAGGCCTTCTGCGCGGGCGACCGCCTCGGCGAGCTTCCCCAGGGTGGATAGCTCCGCACCCAACATGACCACGTCTCTGGTAGCACCCCACACGTTGGCCCCGTCGAGGTTTATTGCTGCGGCTATTCGCGCCAGGGGTACGGGCGGGGAACGAATGAAGGCGGTTGCCCCGAGGAGCCCGGATTCTTTGGCCGTCGTGGCCACGAAGTAAAGGGAACGATTCGGCGGCGGCCCGGCGGCGGCCAAACCCGCAGCTGTTGCCAGCAGTCCTGCGACACCTGACGCGTTGTCCTGGGCGCCGTTGTAGATGGAGTCACCGTTGAGGGCAGTGCCGATGCCGCGGTGATCGTAGTGCGCCGTTAGCACGACAATCTCTCCGTCGTCTCCGTGGTCTGTTTCCAATCGCCCGATGACGTTCACGGAAGTGAAGCGCCGAACGCGGCTGGCAATGTCGATGACCGCATGCGCGTTCAGCGTGACGGGGTGGAAGTCACGTCGCGCTGCGCGCCGAACCATGAGGTCGTAATCAATGCCCGCCGCCCTGACGATCTGCCGTGCGGCTCGCTCGGTGATCCAAGCGCCGAAGCGCAGTGTTTGGGGAGTTTGTCCTTCGATTTGGATCTGTTGGCCGGACCAGGAATTCTGCACCACCGTCCAGGGATATGTTGCGCTTTCGTTCGTATGTATCAGCAGGGCGCCAGCGGCACCCAGCCGCGCAGCTTGTTCGAGTTTGTAGCTCCAGCTCCCGTAGTAGGTCATCGCCCGTCCGTTGAACACGGACGAATCGCGGAGACCCGGATCGTTGACGAGCATCAGCAAAATCTTGCCCGTCAATGGCTCCAGCTTGTAGTCGTCCCAGCTCCATGCTGGTGCGTCGATACCGTAACCGACGAACACGATCTCTCCATCGGCGATCACGCTTCGGTCTGGGCCCTGGGGCCAGGCGACGAACTCTTCCAGGTACTGCAGCACCATGGTACGGCGCGCGACTCCGACGACCAGTGACGGCGACGGAGTGACGCCGACCAGCCGAACCTGCTGGAAGAAAGTTCCATCCGGCGCACCCGGTTGGAGGCCCGCTTCCTCGAACCGCGATTGGATGTAGCGGGCGGCTATCGCCGCGCCCCGTGTTCCGGGCGCTCGGCCCTCCAAGAGGTCATCTGCGAGAAACTTGATGTGCGCATCGATCGTGCGAGTCGTTGGCACGGCCAGGGCGCGCTGAAGTGCGGTGGTATCCGGAACGGACTGAGCAGATGCTCCAGTGACTGCGACGACGAGCGTCACCGCTGCTACTCCGCAGCGCGAGAGGATCCCAGGTGAGCACGACGCCGGGCCAGTCATGTGGGGCATCTCACCAGCGTAATCGGCCCCGGACGACCGGGTAGCATTTCGCTCGTCAGTATGACCGTGTCCTCGTGGAGGAAATCCACACCCTCTCCCTGCGGTTCTGATCCACCTATGAAGCAGGGATCACCCTGGGGAATGAGAGAACCGCTGGCATCGTAGGTATAGAAGAATAACTCGGTATAGGTTCGAAGGACGACACGCTTTCCACTGGGAGATATGGCTGCGCCGGTGACCCAGCGGCCGAGCATACGGAGCCGCTGAACGCCGGGATCGATCCTTGATCGAGCGATTGTCTCGGGACCTGCCAACAGTTGTGACCGCGAAATAACGTAGGTGTGTATCGGTGCCCTTCGCCCCTTGGTGACGAGCAGTATCTCACCATGCGGTCCTACAGCCATAGCCTCTACGTCTTGCGGGCCGTCTTCGTATCGCAAGTCAATTCTTAGTATGGCTTCAGTATCGCGAAGCAGACCGCGTTGGCGGGACGAGATTTCCGGTTCCGGTATCACGTAGATGGATACGGTCTCCCTGCGGTGGAGATTGTCCCCTGTGTCGGCTATGTAGAGGCAGTCACCGTTCCCCGTGGGACAGGAACCGATCGCGATATCTTCCCAGTCGCGGTTCTTGGCGTTTTTCACGCGAAACGTGGCGAGTTCTACGCCTTGGAGATTTATCGCGTAGAGACGGTTTTCATTGCCCGAGTCGTTGTGAGACCACAGGACGCCCTCTTGGCGGCGGCTCACTGCCACGCCCGAACTCTCTCGGAGGCTCGAGGGAAGGTACCCAGTGCGTTCGTGAACCTCGGGAATGAGCGGTCGTGCATCGTCGTCGGGTTCTCGGCTGCATGACATCGCAATGGCCGACCCGAGGATGGCCAACCACAAGGGACCAAGAGACTTATGAGCACTCGACATGACACATCAATAGTACAGGAGAGCTTGCCCGGTGGCGAGCGTTCCATGATCTTTCCAGCATGAATAGCCGCTTAAAGAACCTTTCGCCCAAGAAACTCCCCGACCATGTCAACCTTTCCGGGCGCGTGTTCTTCCTTACAGAGGATGCAGAGCTGGTACGGCGCCAGCTCGCAGGTGAAGATCTCACGTTTCCCGACGATTTCGAGTTGCGGGACGACATCTCCACAGACGAAATCACTCCTGCGTACATCTGCTACTACTATGACGCAAAGCTCGGCGAATTTCCGTATTTAGGCCTCAAGTGCGGCGACGAGCTACCCGTTACGAGGGGAAGCGTCAAGGCCGGTGGATTCGCTTGCTCCGTGAGCGGGAAACGTCGTGGCAAGGGTTCTTCACGCGAGCAGTCGCCGTATGCCGAGATGTGTGCCGGCATCAGGTTGGTGATCGCGGAGAGCATCGAGCGCATCTATCGTGAGAACTGTCAAAACCTCGGCGTTCTGACCAGCACGGATTTCTCGCTGATCGAACGGGTGCGTAGCGGCGAAGAGATCCCGTTGAGCGTGTTCACTGAAGGTGTGGGGGACATCACGCGCGGGGTCATCGAATACGGCGGTCTCTTCCAGTACAACGTGGCGCGGCTCCAAGGGAGCGCGACCGTGCCTGCTGTTTCAACAGGTCCGCGTCCAATGACGCTTGCAGAGAAGATTTTTGTCCGTCATTGGGTGGTGGATCTTTCCACGGATCGAGTTGGTGTCTCTTATCTACGTGCTGGAGACGAGGGGTTCGTGCGGACTGACATCCGTTTCAGCCACGAGTACGTGACACCGATGGCGGCGATTTTTTGGGAGCAGCACCTGGGTGCCGATGCGAAGATCATCGATCCCGAGTCGGTGTTGTTCTTCAGAGATCACCTGACGTTTCTCGAACTGGCGATGACGGATGAGCGTAAGGCCGATGGACTGCTCGATGTTGCGCTGGAGTTGAAGGCGAAGCAGGAGGGGTTTGCGGAAAAGCAGGGCGTGAAGCTCTACGGCGAGTTGCCGCGCATAGGCAGGAACGAGACGCCGCGGGGCTCCGAAGCCATATGCCATTCTAAAGTCCTGGAGCAGTATGCGTTACCCGGACATTTGATCATCGGCAGCGATTCCCACACACCCCACGCAGGCGCAATCGGATGTGTTGCCTTCGGGGTTGGCACGACAGCCATCTTCAACTCCTGGCTCACCAAGGACGTGCGAATCAGGGTTCCTCCGTCGCTGTTGATACGGATCAACGGCAAGAGGCCGCAGCACGTTACGGCGAAAGATTTCATGCTTCAGATCTTGCGCCACCCGTATGTGCGCAACGGGCATGCAATCGGCAAGATCGTTGAGTATGCCGGGGAAGCCGTGCAGGATCTATCGGTGGACGAGCGCGCCACGATGACGAACATGGCTGCAGAGGTGGGCGCCTTCACGGGCATCGTGGCGCCCGACGAAAAGGTGGTCGACTTCTTGGCTCGCGAGCGAGGCTTGGACCCCGACGAAGTGCGTCCTCTCCTTGCCGGTCTGTACTCAGATGAAGACGCGGATTACGAGGAAGTCATCGACATTGACGCAGACTCCTTGCAGCCGATGGTGGCGCTTCCCGGGGATCCGGGCAATGGCCTGTTTATTCACGAGTTGGGAGATCGCGTGAAGGTGGACGTTGCCTATGCCGGGTCGTGCACCGCCGGCAAGAAGTCGGACATGGACATGTACGCCAGAGTATTCCAAGATGCGGTGCACGCGGGCCTGCGCGTGCACCTGGACGTTGAATGTTTCATTCAGTGCGGCTCGCAAGAGGTGAAGCGCTACTGCGAGGAGAAGGGATACCTCGACGTGTTCGCCAAGGTAGGCGCCCAGTTCATTGAGCCGTCATGCGGGGCGTGCATCAACGCCGGGCCCGGCGTTTCCTACGACACGGAAACGGTGACGATAAGCGCGATCAACCGGAATTTTCCAGGCCGTTCCGGGCCGGGGCAGCTCTATCTCGCGAGTCCCTACACAACGGCGGCAAGCGCGATTGCGGGGTACATCACCGAATGGACGCCCGGGCAAATGCCCGACGCGGTAGAGGCAGGGTAGGGCGCGACGTTGCCGGTAGCCCCGGTAGGGCTCAGGCGGCCTGCCCCCTAGCGGCTCGGTGATGTCATGCTAGACATGCCATTAGAGAGAAAAGCGTCGGCGGGATAGCGGCCGCTGGCGTTCCATAGCACCCAGTCTGTTATGCCGAGGTCGTAAGCCGCCTCCATCTGCGCGCGGATCTCTGCCGCTCTGTAGCGAACGCGGCGGATGGAGAATGACTGGAGGTAGGGGCGAATGCGTGCGGCGTTGCGGATTTTGTCGTTCCGCTTCAGGCCGGCCGCCAACGCCCGGTGAACGATCGTGTACGGCTCCGCATTGGGGAAGGGCACGCCGTATGCTCCTTTGTAGTAATGGCTGGGATACACCATGGGAAGCACCACGTCTGCCAGGCTCGATATGTCCTCCCAGTACTGTCCAATCCCCATGTCGGTTCGGGCCGAGGTTGTGAGGCCGAAGACGTCTACGGTGAACGGGACCCCCATGGCTTTGACGCGGTCGCGGAGCTTGGCGAGGTTGGTGGTTACTGCGTCGCGCCGACTTTGGCCTGCTAGGCGAGCGGGGAAGATCGCCTTGTCCAGCAGCTCCGCCGGCTCGTCGGGAAAGCGGATGTAGTCGAACTGGATTTCGGCGAAGCCCATGAGCACGGCCTCTTGGGCGATGTCGGCTGCATAGAGCCAGACGGAGTCGCGATATGCATCCACCCAGTGATGACCGAGCCTGTCAGTCCACAGCCCGCCATCAACGTGCTGCACGGACCAATCCTTCATACCGTCCGCAAGCAACCGATCCTTCGCGACGACAATCCGCGCGATGGGATGGATGCCGTGCCGTTGCAGTAACGCCAATCGCTTCCGAACGTCAGAGGCCCGCACGAGGCCGTTGGCGCCGATCTCGATGGCAATGGGTACGCTGGAGCGGTAGGTGAGATAGCCGGTTGCGTCTTTGACGTCGATGACGAAGGCGTTGACTTCGGTCGTGTCGGCCAGCCGCACGAGATCATAGAACCTCTTGCCGCCGAACACCCAGGCGTTGAGATACAGGCCGCGCACGATAGCCGGAGCTTCGCCCACCGGCGGCGGCGGGAGTCGAATGGGTCGTACGTTTGGTGGGACTACGGCGCTCAGATAATCGGGCCGATCGGTATCGCGATGGATCCCTCTCCACGTATGGGTGCCGCTTGCAGGCTCTAGCGCGAGCGGCGACGCGCCGGAGGGGTCGCCGGTGGGCGGCGGCGGCATAGCTATGTTCGGCAAACCGAGAGAGACGAGATCCCTCAGGTAGTCCGGCCGCTCCATGTCACGATGGACTCCCCGCCACGCGACCGCGGGGTCGGGATTCTGCTGGGCCCCGAGAGGTGGAGAGCCGACGATCAGCCCGCTCAAAGAGAGCAGGGCCAGAGATCTGGTGAGCATGGTGATTAGGGTTTACCCGTCTTTAGATAAGGCTTGAGCGCGTTGAAGAACCCCGCTCCGGCCACGAAGCCGAGGACCGTTTCAGGAGCCGGGACGACTTGCGCCGCCGGCGGCATGGCCGCCAGCAGCGCAAGACCCGGTGACAGACAGGTTCGTCGCTTTTGCTGTTGCACCGATCCTCGGTCAGTTGGTCCGTCTCAGTTCTACTCTCCGGTTGGCCGTTCGGCCGGCCGAAGTTGCGTTCGTCGCGATCGGCTGATCCGGTCCGTACCCCCGTGCAGCCATCTGACTGAGAGGCACACCCTGTTGCGCCAAGTATGCACGGACGGCCTCGGCGCGGCCACGGGACAACCGCATATTGAGGTCGTACCCACCGGTGGCGTCCGTGTGCCCGCCGATCTCGATTCCTACTTCCGGGTGTCCCAGGAGGGACACCGCCACCACGTTCAGCACGGCGTAGGAGCCTTGCGTGAGCCGTGAACTACCAACGGCGAAGTTCACGCCCTGCAATACCAGCGGTTCAACCCTCTGCGTGACTTCGTCGACCACGAATAGGACCGGGCAGCCCACGCTGTCCACGGTGGTGCCGGGAGCGGTGCTCGGGCAACGGTCCAGGCTGTCGATGACACCGTCCAAGTCTGTGTCTGTGTCCGGCTCGCAGCCCCGCTCGTCCACCATAGTGTTGAGCGGGGTGTCAGGGCACTCGTCCAAGTGGTCGAAAACGCCGTCTTGGTCTTGGTCCATGGGGCAACCCAGATCGTCGACCATCACGCCCATGGGCGTGCCTGTGCACTGGTCGATCCCGTCGAATACGCCATCGGAGTCCTCGTCCGAGGGACAACCGCTGGCATCCACGATCGCTCCGGTCGGTGTGTCGGGACATTGGTCGATGCCGTCGAACACAGAATCGCTGTCCTGGTCGGTGGGGCAACCGTTCTCGTCGGCAACGGCGCCTGCCGGCGTGTCTGGGCAGATGTCGATTCCGTTGAGCACTCCGTCGGAATCGGAGTCGGAGGGGCAACCAACCCCGTCCACGTCCGCGCCGCCAGGAGTATCAGGGCACTGATCCAATCCGTTCAGCACGCCGTCGGTGTCTGAATCGCTGGGACAACCGGCGCCGTCGACGGTCGCGCCGAGGGGCGTTTCGGGGCAGTCATCGCGGCTGTTGCGAACACGGTCCTGGTCGTCGTCCCGTGGCGTCCCGCCGAAGCTGTATATCGAGAGGCCTGCGGTGGCGCTGATATTAATAGAGCTGCCACTGGCCAACGGTGCGTTGGAACTCGGCACGTAGGTGGCGCGTCCCTCAATCCGGAACGCGGCCCTACCGCCCAGCGAGAGGCGTGGTCCCATCACGACGTGAAATCCGTTGTCCTCGAATTGTTGGGCCGCCCGATAGAAAAGACGCTCGTAGCCCAGCCCGATGGCCCAGGCACTGCCCCCAATGGGCGCGTGGGCGTAGAGCGTTCCAGCGACTCGGGTTGCCGTGACCCTGCTGCCCTGAGGGCCGGTGTTGGTTTCCGTGTAGTCTCCCGACGCTTCCAACGACAGCAATCGACTGAAGAAGATCGCCAGCCGGCCACCGGCGCCGAATTCGTCGCCGAAGCCGAGATTTGAATTGTCGTATTTTGTGAACGTACCAAAAGTACCCAGCTCGATTTGGGTGCCTTGGCCCACCTGGGCCCCCGCGGGAGTCGCAAATGCGAGCAGTAGGGTGGCGGCACCTATGGCGCCCAAGCTGTTGCGCAGCGTCGGAGTCGGCATCCGAAGACCTCCGTTAATTCATCTCTTGAGAACCCTCGATGGAGGGCCTCGGAGTTGGAATCTGGTCCAACACGGTTCACTAAGTCTAACATTCTCCGGAATTTCCGGTGCCGAAGCATGTCACCAAAACCTGCGGGTCTCAGTGATGGCAGTCACCCTCTGACGGCAACGGCATGTGAGCGCAGTGGTAGGATATTCCGGCTAGTCCTGCTGCCTGTGCCTCTCATGACCTACCAGGGCGGCGGGCTTTTCGAGACTCTTAGCGATGGAGGCCAGTTTTCTTGCGCTGTTGGTGAGGGTGCTGACAGAGCGGTGCTGGAGCCTCAAGGTGTCCGACACCGTCTTGGCATCTGCGGCGGCCTGCTGGGCGGCCTTTTTGGCTCCGCCGAGAATCCCCTTCGCCTGGTCGGCCAGGTCCAGATTTTCCCGGGGCAGATCGCTCATCATCCGACCCAACCGGCGGGTATCTTCAGCAGCCTCGGCGATCCGGCTGAGTTCTGTGCCCCACGCCTCTGAATGCCGGGAAAGCTCGCTCAGCTGCGTGCCTATCTCCTCCATCAACCTCGCCGAGCTATCGATCACCTTGCGGGTGGTCTGGGCGCTCAGCGCGATGCTGCGGGCCGCCTTCGCGCTCTCCTCGGCAAGGAGGCGGACCTCGTTGGCAACGACGGCAAAGCCTCTGCCGTGAACGCCCGCCCGAGCGGCCTCGATAGTGGCGTTCAGCGCGAGCAGGTTGGTTTGATGGGCTATGGACCCAATGGTTCCCGAGAATCCTTCGACATCGTTCGCCGCCTCGCGTAACCTGGCCACTTCTGCCGCGCCCACCTCGAGGGTCTCGGCGATTCGCGTCAACCGCCCGACTGCTGCTGCGCTGGATTCGTGCAAGTCTGACGCAGTCTCCGCCATTTTATGTGTGGCCTCCTGCGTCTCGTCACCCAGAGCGGCGGCCTTCTGGATGCCGTCGACCAACTGGACGAGTGCCGTTACGGTTTCGGCTATGTGGGAGGCCGCCTCTTCCGCCCCGGCCAACGCTTTCTGCGCTCTGGCCGACGCGAATTGGTACGCCTGTTCGAGCTCGCCGACACTCGTCTGCACCTCAGAGGCATCCTGGGCTGCTTGTTCTGACGTTTGCACCATTGGCAGCAGGACTTCCCTTAGGGCCAGGCGAAGTGCCAGCTGCGGGGCGAGGAGGTTGAGGAGGTCGGCGTCGGCCGGGCGGTACGCCTGTGGGTCGGAGTGTCGCACGCTCCAGAGCCCAACCAGTGTGTCTCCTCGGAAGAGAGGGATCAGAATCTCGGCCCCGGCACGTTCGCCGGCGGGCACGATAAGTTCCCTTTCGGCAACGTTGCTGCTGACTACCGGCTTGCGAGATTCTACGACCTCGCTGGTGAGGCCGCGGCCCGCATCGAAACGCATTGGCTCTCTCGTGGCCGTATCGGCAATGAGCTCCATCTCGTTCGAGGCCTCGTCGTAGCGCGCGAACCCCATGTGCTCCCAGGGAACCAGTGCCTGTGTGACCTGTTGGATTCGCTCAAAGCTTCGCTCGATGCTGGCGTCCGCCGCTACGGCCTCCGCCAGCCGGTTGACCAGGCGCAGCTCATCTGCGTGAACGGCTCGTTTGAGCGTGAAGTGAAGCGCCGCCGTCGAGAGGATGAGTACGGCGGACAAGGCGACCGCGTCGGTAGTTGAAGCGTTGGCAGTGGCCAGTGCAGACCACCCTAGGGCGAGGGCTGCGGCGAAGATGGCGGTGATTCCCTCCCATCTGATGGTGAGTGCCCAAGCGATGCGTCTCACCCCGGAAAGTGCCATCTCGAGATAGAAGGTGCCGCGGGCCAGGAGAGGCAGCCCAACCAGCGCCAGAGTGAGTGGCAGCAGATTGGAAAGTGAGATTGCGTCGCTCCCCAGAATTCCGCCGCTGAGCCCATAGGCCAACCCCACGATGCCGGTGGCGGCAGACACGTGGGCCACGTTGGAGCGAAGCTGGCTGACGGACAGACTGCGGAAGAACATGTCTCCGCTGGTGGTGCCGATCGCGGCCACCAGCACCGCGAAGGGCCAGCCCCGTAGGAACAGCGCTATCAAGACGACCGCAAGTACTAGGGAAGAGAACCCCTGGCCCGGAAGTGGAATCCCAAAACGACGGGTGAGCCCAGCGGCCGCCAACAGGACCACAAACTCCAGGGCGAAGCTACCTTGCTGGAAGTCGACACTGGCGGTCAGACTGCCAACGGCCGCGATGAGCAGTCCCAGGGCGGCCACCTGAACGACGGCCCGTACCCGTGGAGCCCAGGTGCGGCTGTATATTCTGGTCACGGAAGACTCGATTGTGGTTGTATGGCAGCGGCGGCAATGTTGCCTAGGACGGTTAAATGTGCAAGGCTGAGGTGGGGTTACGTTATCTTGACTGTATGGCCAGTCAGTATTGTTTGGCAGGAATGCGCCTGCCGGCGTGACGTTGCAGCGGCTCAACGTGACATAGAGAGGGACGATGCAAGTAGGGATTCAATACTGCGTAGTGTGAAACTACGAACCGCGGGCCACCAGTTTGGCGGCCGAAGTGAAGGAAGCGTACCCTGATGCAGAGATGAACCTCGTAGAGGCCTCTGGCGGTCTGTTCGAGGTCACGGTGGACGGGGATCTAGTATTCTCGAAAAAGGACCTTGGGCGTCATGCCGAGGAAGGTGAGGTTTTGCGCCTGATCCGCGAGCACGTCGATGGCTGAGCCGCGAATGCCTGTGGCGATATCGACTGGCAGATTGAGGATCTTCGACGGGCCGCCAGTTTCTTAGTGACACCTGCCAACCGTATTCGCGACCACTACCTCCCCCCCGATCAAGAGGCGTTTCGTCGCGCCGAAACCCAAGCGGGACGAATAATCGTCATCGCTCCCACGCGCGCGGCGTGTGAAACCATCGAGCTTGCGCTGCACCTGAACATCGAGACGGTGCTCGAGCGCGAGCACGGCGACCAGATGCGAGAGCTGGCTCGGGGAGGATTGGGTTTCGGGATCATGGCGGGGACGGGGACGGGGAAGACGCTCGGCATTCGTCCGATTGCCGAGGAGATCGTGGGTCTGCCGTTGAGGGTTGGCGTGGTGAATCGCGAACGGGAAGCCACGCCTGAAACGCCGACGTGGAGCGTGGTGATCGTTACGACTGGGATCGCCCGCCGGTGGTTTCAAAGTGATCTGATTTTCCCGCAAGACACTTTGGTGGTTGACGAGATCCACCAGACCTCCGCCGAGTTGGAGTTGTGTTTGGCGCTCGGCAAACGCGTTGGTTGCCGTTTCATCTGGCTGTCGGCGACTGTGGATCCTGCGTTTTATGCTGAGTACCTCGGTTCGAATGTCGTGCTCGAGACCAGCGCTTTCGATCCCAACCTTGCGGCACACGTGACTACGCACTTCCGTGAGCCGCTCAAGTTTCTGGACGACGAGTTCATTCGACGGGTAAAGCGGGAACAACGCGGAGTGGCGGTGTTCCTACCGACGCGCGCAGAGGTCGAAGCTGTCGCTGCACAGATCGGATCGCAGTGGCAGGGCTTGAATACCGCGTTCTACCATGGCGGTGAGCCGATTAGGGTGATCCGACCATTTCTCGAGGGTGAGGTCAAGAAGCCGTTCCTCCTGGCGATGACCGCCGCCGGACAGTCGGCACTGAACGTGCAGGGCCTGGACACCGTAGTGATTCACGATGCCCAGTATGCAAACGTTATCGAGCGCGGCCGTAACGTGCTCACCAGGCGTTACCTCGGTGAGAATGAATTGTTGCAGATGGCGGGTCGGGTGCACGGGCGTGTGCCGAACGGCGAGGTGTACATTCTCACCGATCGTGACCTAGAGTTTGATACGCTGCGGCCCACTCCTCCGATGTTTCAGCTGGCGGGCGACTCGGAGCGGGTGGCGTTGACGGCCGCGGCGCTGGGTATCGATCTCACGGAGCTGGACCTACCCGTAGCACTCGATCGTGGAGCTTACCGCGACGCCGTGAACCGGTTGACGGAGCGCGGGGTTGTAGCCGATGGCCGTCTCACGCGATACGGACGTGATGTCGAGGCGTTGCCCGTGGATCGGCCATGGGGCGAGCTGCTGATCCAGGCCGACGCCGATTTGATCCCATTCCTTGCGGTGGCCTCGAACATTGACTCGTTGTACCGCATGAAACGGGAGGAGAGTGATCTTCGCGGGTTGGTTGTGCGGGGAAGCGATCACCTCACGGCGTACAACGTGTATGCGGAGGCCGTTAACAAACATGGATACCTCGGGAAAGTTTTTGGTTTACCGCGGCATCTCTTTCACGACTCGCTGGAGGAGTGGGCCGAAGACCGGGGCGTTCTCGTCAAGGTGATCGAAGACGTAGCATTGGGTACCGCGTCGGTATATCGCACGCTCGAGCTGCCGCTTCCCAAGAAGCTTCCCCTGGCGAGCGCAAGGACATTGAAGCGGTATCGGAACCACATCGCGGAGATCATGCCGTTCGATCTGGTTATCGACGAACAGATGGCGAACGGGGAGCGAGCCAGAGTCTCGCGGGGCTCGATGTGCGGTCCTTGGGGAGTTGTGGCGGGAACCGTGCGCTACTTTGCGGGTCGGTCCGGCGCGCCGCGTGCTGCCATCGAGGGCACGAGCCTTTCTCTCTCGCTCATCCGACGCTTCGCCCGCCGGGCGCCTCCCACGGTTGAATATCGGCAAGTGGGTCGCCATGGCGGCCTCTTCATCGTGCGGAGCACCGAATACTTCGGCTTCGAATTGGACCGCGATCGCGAGCCGTTGATTGGCACTTTCCCCGCGAAGTTGGCTGACAGTGCACGCGCGGCGTTGACAGCCGCGTTGGTCGCCGGGACGACGGACCATGCCGATCAGCGACCCATTCGACGGGCGCTCGATCACTTGGGAGAATACTGGCGGCGTTCGGGCGGAACACTTGCAGAGGCTGATCCGACAAACACTCGGCGTCGGGTGGCAGAACAAATCGACCATGTGAACAGCCTGGAGGAGTTTCTCACAACGCGCCTGGAGCTGAACGTTGCCCGGGTCGTTCAAGAGGACGCGCGCGCCGAGCTGGACGCGCTTCCGAAATCCGCCATGGTGCACGGCGATCGGGTTCCCCTCGATTACGAGATCGAGAACCACGAGGCGGTGGTGCGGATGCGGCTACGCGAGGGACAAGCCCGCCGGCTGAGGCAAGAAGATTTGCCGAAGGTCGATCGTCCTCTGCGTTTTACGGTGGTGAGGGGTAAACGGGCAGCCCTCCGCGCAGCGGATCTGGATGAGCTCCGCCAGGCGTTGGCGGCGCTCCCGCATGGGAAGGGACGGCGCCGGGTGACGCGTAAGCGTTACCGCCGCCGCCGCAGCTAGTCGAGGGGCTCTGTCAGCGACAGGAGCCCAAGCCAAGCCGCCGCGTA
This sequence comes from Gemmatimonadota bacterium, assembly GCA_022566515.1. Taxonomy (GTDB): domain Bacteria; phylum Gemmatimonadota; class Gemmatimonadetes; order Gemmatimonadales; family GWC2-71-9; genus B3T1B10. The sequence goes on along the minus strand of JADFIT010000001.1, from coordinate 13,307 downwards.
GGCGTTCTCGAGCACGTCCATATCGCCTCCTGCAGCCACTTGAAACCCTATTCCGTGGACCACGGCCGCCAGCAACCAACCCAGTGGCTCGCCGCCGATCGTGGGTCTGAGCCCGGCCCGGGCCAAGAGTTCTTTTGTGGCCTCGGTGATTCGACTGCGGAATTCAGATGAGGCTTTATTGACCGCCTGGTCAACCGCATCATCTGCCAGAGCCACCAGTGATGTCCACGCCTTCAGGGTCCCAGAATCGGCCTCGCCTTTCACCACGTCCCATGTGCGGTCGATGGCATCCTGCGGATTCGGCGTGTCGAATGCCTCTGCCCAGACGGTCTCCCTGGCGGCCGCGATTTGCCGGACGGTTTCGACGAGTAGCTGCTTCTTGCTCTGGAAGTGATAGTGCACCAAGCCTTTAGCACACTTGGCCGCGCGAGCGACTGCGTCCATCGTCATGGCATGAGCCCCGCGCTGCCGTAGCACCGCCTCGGCCGCGTCGAGTATCGATTTGCGGGTGGCCTCCTTGGAACGGGCCATGAACCCTCACTGACTGGTTGAACAGTCAATTTATGTCGTAGCTTCTCCGGGCGACAGGTGTAGCCGGTGTCCTGTTGTGGCCAGTGCCCCGGCGGACCCTTTGGCAGCGGGCCACATGAAACCTTAGGGGGTGTTTGGGCGTATCCCTACGTATCTTGCACGCAGATAGAGTTATGAGCGGTCTTGAGACTCAGCAGGTACGGGCTTCTGTTTTTTCACCCCTGGCGAGGGCGGTGTTGGACTCGTTCAGCGAAGGCGTGGTGGTGTTTGACTCCGACGGCCGGGTGGTCTATGCCAATGTGCACGCTCGGACGATTCTCAGGGCGGTGAGCAACGGCGACGTCGAAGACGCTGAGAGCTTGATGCCGAAGTTGGCGAGATTGGGTGGCCGCGTGGCGCCCCTACGCGTCGGGTCACTTGCGGTGGGTGAGGCCGTGTTCCTGCCGGCGGAGGCGGGCTCGCGCTCCCTGGCAGATCGGGAGCGGCAGGCGATCGCTGACACGCTCGGCAAGACCGGCTGGCGCCTGGCGGAATCGGCACAGATGCTTGGGATCTCCCGCACCACGCTGTGGCGTCGCTTGAAGGCCTACGGTATCGATCGCGACCGGCAGAGCGGTTGGGCGCGAGGCCGCTAGCCACTTTCTGCATGGTTCATCCGGCTAGCAGCCGGCCTCTCACCGGACCCACGGTATGACTCACACGCTCATGGCTCTGGGGCTCGCGCTGCTGGTCCAGTCTACAGACACGACGACGTTTGCGGACGCGGCTACCGAGGCGCTAATCGTGCAGGCGCGCCATCGGCACGCATACCAGGATTCCCTGGTCCGCGACTACTCGGCTACGGTCCGCACTCGCATCGACGTGGGGTTCGGCCGGAGCCGGTTCGCCAGAGTTTCCCCGATCCTGGCGCATGAAACAGCAGCCAGGATCTCGTGGTCCCTGCCCAACGATCTCAAGGTCGACGTATTGGGGCAGCGCGCCGCCTCGGCGCTTCCCAGTGCGGACATCGAGGCGGAATTCGATCGCCCGTGGTTCATTCCCCGGAGCTTGGGTGACAGCATACGAATGGTGGACGATGAGCTTCCCACCACGGCGGCGTTGCATCCGCTCGCGCCGGGCGCCGAAGCCTTCTATCGCTACGGCATCACCGACTCGCTCACCATTACGGTTCCCGGACGCACCGTCCGCGCGGTCGGTGTGCGTGTGGAGCCCAAGGTACTCGGCCCCTCTCTCATCGCCGGCAACATGTGGTTCGATGCTGACACCTACGAGGTCGTTCGACTCACATTTGTGTTCGTCGGCCAGTACACGTGGGTGAGCCCCGACGGCTCGAGTGCAGAGGACAGCGCCGACGCGCGGCGCGGAAACATATGGGCGCAGCGCATTGCCAAGCTCGAGGCCGACCTCGAGTACGCGTTGTACGATCGCGTCTACTGGATGCCGTACAGGCAGTTACTGCAAGTCACGGTGGAAATTCCCTGGTTCCTGAACGTGAAGGTGCCGATACGGTTCATGACGACGTTCGGCGAGTACGACGTGAACCGGTCGGTTCTGCCCAAGTTCGCAGTTGCTCTCGACAGCACTCTGGAGCAGACGGACTTGGGAGAACACTGGCGTCGTAGGAGGAGCGGGCTTCGGTGTCCGGAGGTCGCGACTCTTCCGTCCTTCCCTCATCTGCTCTTCCGGATGCCACCGCAGGTGTCTACGTTTTCTCGCATGAGCCACAAGCCTTTTATTATAGATGAATACGTTAGATGGTCCGACGTGGACCAGGCGGGGATAATCTTCTACGGTGCGTACGTGCGTTTCTTCGAGATTGCGGAGACAGAGCTGTTTCGGGCGGCGGGAGTTCCCCACGGGGAGGTGTTCGACCGTTTCGACATGTGGCTGCCGCGCGTGCATCTGGAGTGTGACTTCATGTTCCCTGCGCGCCTCGACGACCGGCTCCGTGTGGCGGCGTACATCACTCGATTCGGGAACAGCTCGATCCGGTTGAACTTCGACGTGTTGCATTTGAAATCCGGCAAGCTGGCCGCCGCAGGCCATGAGGTGTTGGTGGTGACTGACCGAACCGACATGAAGTCGCGTCCGGTGCCGGACGAGCTGAGGGAGTGCTTGGAGGCGTTCAGCACTTCCGAGGCAGAGGCGCGGAGCCACCTATTCGAGTCGGTGAGGACAGAAGCGTGAGGAGATGTTGGTTGTTGCTGGCCGGGCTCGTGGGGTGCGCCGGAGTGTCGCACGAGGCGGACGATGCTGCGGCTGCCAATGCGGAGTCCGAATCTGTCTCCGATACGGTAACCCTACTGATGCCGGATTATCCTGCGTCGAAAGCGGGGCGTCTAACGGCGCGGAGCGAGGCATTAGAGGAAGAGCACCGATTTGTCGGAAGCTGGGCGGCCGAGGCGGGGAGGTGTCGGGAACCAACGGTGGTTCAGGTAATAGCCAGAGGTGACAGCCTAGGCACGGTGGTTTTCATTGGTCCTTCTACGGACGGCGACATCGTGGGCGAGTACCGGGTGGTTGAGGGGCGGAGGGGCGTTCCGGACACGTCCACGGCGCGGGTCGCGGTGCAGGCGTACGGTGATCGGACTCGGCCGGAAGGGTACCGGGCCGTCGGTGGGGTGGTGGAGATCCACCGCGCCGACAGCATAATAGAGGGCAACCTGGCCGTCGAGCTGTACGACGATCGGTTGGGGGCCACCATATTGCTCGCCGCCTCGTTCGAGGCGCCACTGCGAAACGCGCCGGCCGAGTGGTGCAGCGTGTTCGGGCCGAAGCCGGAGCCGGTGCCTGTTCGTTCTGGGCGGCGGTAGAGTTAGATTATGACCCCTATGGAGCAGACATATTTCCGCAAGGGTTTGGGCCTAAAGAAGGAAGTGGCCGGGGCTCTGTCGGCTGATTACCACAGCCGGCTGGTGGACCGAGTGCGCGAGCAGGATTACGAGCTTTCAGCTGGGGGGTTGACGTTCAGGCTGGCGCGGGAGTTCGGTTTCTGCTACGGGGTGGATCGGGCGGTGGAGTATGCCTATCAGGTGGACGCCAAGTTTCCCGACAAGCGGGTGTTCCTGGTTGGCGAGATCATCCATAACCCCCATGTGAATGACAAGCTGGAGGGGATGGGCATCACGGTTCTCCGCACGGATGCGGACGGGAGATTCGATTTTGCCGGCGTCAATGAAGAGGACGTGGTGATCATTCCGGCGTTCGGTGTTACGGTGAAGGATCTGGAGCAGTTGCGCGATATCGGCTGCGTACTCATCGACACCACGTGTGGATCGGTGCTCAACGTTTGGAAGCGAGTCGAGAAGTATGCCAAGGAGGGTTATACGGCGTTGATTCACGGCAAGCATTTTCACGAGGAGTCGAAGGCCACGGCGAGCCAGGTGACTCGTTACCCGGGAGGTAAGTACCTAATCGTGCGCAACATGGAAGAGGCGCTCGTCGTTTGCCGGTTCATTGAAGAGGAGGGGGATCCGAAGACGATCGAGAAGCGTTTCGAGCACGCCATGTCGCCGGGCTTGAGCGCCGAGCGCGATCTCTCGCGGATTGGCATAGCGAACCAGACGACGATGCTCGCCAACGAGTCGTTGGCGATTGCGGCTCGCATGCGCGAGGCGATGATCAGGCGCTTCGGCGAGGAGGCGCTTGCCGAGCACTTCCAGAGCTTCGACACCATCTGCTCGGCGACGCAGGAGCGGCAGGATGCGGTGCTGGATCTGATCAGGCAGCCGCTGGATGCCATGATCGTGATCGGGGGCTACAACTCGAGCAACACGAATCACCTCGCCAAGATCTGCTCCGAGCGGACGACCACGTACCACATCAGCGATGCCGATTGCATAGATCCGGAGCGGGGAACGATCCGGCACAAGCCGGTGGGTGGGGAAGCGGAAGTCGAAACCGAGGATTGGCTTGCCTGCGACGAGATGGTCATCGGCATCACGGCCGGTGCGTCCACTCCCAACAACAAGATTGGCGAGGCGATGGAGAGGACGATGAGGAGTAGGGAGGTGGAGGAGGAGAGAGGAGGAATGAAGGAGGAGGGAGTGGCGTAGGGGTGATGAGAGGGAGGAGGTGACGATTGCAGATTTCAGATTGCAGATTGTTGTGAGAGGGGAGGGAGGAGGGAGGAAAGTGTGAGTGTTATGAGGATCGGCGACGGCAGTCGCCTTTTTTGTGGAAATGTTGTTGGTTGGGGCGTTTTTTTGGTAATCTGTGCGTCGTTTTGATGTCACGACGATGATTTACAGCGTCCCGCGTTTTCTTGGTACGTCGTGCAATCGTTGGATTTTACGGCGCACATCCCGACATTTAACTTCCCATCATGAGTCAGAAGTTGGTCGTGCGCATGCGCCGATTGATTCGTGCGCGTCACTACAGTCCGCGCACGGAGCAGGCGTATGTGGCGTGGGTGCGCCGCTACGTCGTGTTTTACGGCGGGCGGCATCCAGCGCGCATGGGCGGCGTGGAGGTGGGACAGTATCTCACGAGTCTCGCGACGGAGGGACGCGTGAGTGCTGCGACGCAGAATCAGGCGTCCAGCGCGCTGCTGTTCTTGTACCGGGAGGTACTCGGCCGAGAGCTGCGGGTGCCAGGTGGCGTGTTGCGGGCGAAGGTTACGCGCTCGTTGCCCGTGGTGCTCACCCTGGAGGAAGTCCAGGCCGTGTGCCGGCAACTGCACGGTACGTACCGGTTGGTGGCGCTGGTGCTGTACGGGAGCGGACTCCGTTTGCTCGAGTGCCTGGAGTTGCGGGTAAAGGACGTGGATCTAGCGCGGCGTGAGATTCGGGTGCGGCGGGGAAAGGGAGGGAGGGACCGGGTGACGGTGCTGCCTGAGATGGTCGGTGCGAAGCTCAGGACTCACCTGAACCGCGTGAGGGTGCGTTTCGAACGGGATGTCGCCACCGGTGGTGGCGCGGTCGTGATGCCGGAAGCGCTGGAGCGGAAGTACCCGCGCGCCAGCCGAGAGTGGGCGTGGCAATACGTGTTTCCGGCGACGCGGGTCTACCGTGACAGCGCGACGGGGGAGCTGCGGCGGCATCACTTGCACGAGACGGCGGTGCAACGGGCGGTGCGAGCGGCGGTGATCGGGTCGGGGATCCCGAAGCGCGCCACGTGCCACACGTTCCGTCACTCATTCGCCACTCATCTGTTGGAGTCCGGCTACGACATCCGCACGGTGCAGGAGCTACTCGGCCACCGAGACGTCCGGACCACGATGATCTACACCCACGTCTTGAATCGGGGCGGACTTGGCGTTCGAAGCCCGGCGGACTCGCTGGTGGGCTTGTAGTGGGGCCGCGGATGTCGCGGACCGAGTGCGGAAAACCGCGGATCGGGAGGCTGCAGTTCGCGGCGAAGCGCGGTGCCTCGCATGGATAATGCCAATATGCAGCGACGGATTACTCGGCGTGGCTCGCAGCCTAAGCGCGGTTGGCGGATCCGGTGTACACAGGGATATCTTTCGTAGGGTGGGGGGGTTCGGTGGTTGGGGACGTGAGCACTTAGACGGCGAGGTTGCTGTGCGAACGGATTACACAGTCTGTCTACAACTAGTTAGGCAGCATTGCTAGGTGCTATGGCCAACCTCGACGCGACCTACGATATGGACCATCGAGTTAGTGCTTTTGAGAACCACGAGCGCGGCATTCTGGTCTGCTTGGCTGGGCCTGGCACTGGAAAGACCTACTCGCTCCTAGCGCGAAGTGAGGCGCTCGTTGCGCGCGGGTCGGATCCGGATTCGATCTGCTACCTCACGTTTATCAGAGAGATCAGTCGGGCCTTTATCGACGACTACATCCAACGCTTCGGTACCGAGGCATACGCCACCTCCGCACCCCGGATCTCAACGTTACACAGCTTCGCGTGCCGCACCATCCGCAATCAGGGTTATCGCATCGATTACGATGGCGAACTTTTCTTCATGAATCTCGCAGATCGAGGCAATGAATCTGACACATTTCTTGCCGACCTTCTCCCGCTTGTTAGTCGCGATGGCTGTCGCACTGTTCCCCAGCTGAGGACCGTAGTCGAAGCGATAAAGCGTGCATGGCAGGATGGCGTCGATCCAATGCAGGTCGCTGAACCAGTTCCTGAAGTCGCGCATCTGATGGTGGAGTTCTCACGTTGCTTCCGGCTCCTCGATTGGGACCAAACCATACCAGTCGCTAGTGAACTGCTTCGTCAACTAGATGAGGCTCCGCAGTGGATTTCCAGGATCAAGCATTACTTCGTTGACGAGTACCAGGATTTCAACCGAGCTGAGCAGGCTCTCATATCTCATTTCGCTGGTACCGCCAACTCCATGGTGATCGTCGGCGACGATGACCAGTCTCTCTACAGCGCACGCGGTGGCTCTCCGGATGGCATTCGGATGCTTCTTGCCGAGCCGGAGAATGATCAGGTGACGTTGGTGAAGTGCTACCGCTGCAAAGCCAGCATCGTTGCGCCCATCAATACCTTCCAGGCACACATGAGCGCCAACGCACGGCCTATGACACCCGTCTCAGGAGGCGGACAGGTCATGTGCTATCGCTTCAAGAGTAGCAAGGCTGAGGTGGCATTCTTGGCCGAGTACCTCGAGGCACGGATTGCTGAATTGCCCGAGTCGCCGTCACCGAAGGACGGTATTGTTTGCCTGTTCCCCAGCAAACGGATTCTCGGCGCGTACTTCGATATGCTTTTGCCGCGTGTCCCATGCACACGGCGCGAGCACGATGTTCCCAACAATCGCCAATGGCTGGAACGCGTTATGTCGCTGCTTGTGCGGCGGCGACAGCGATTCCTACAGCGGCTTCTGCTCAGCGCATATGAGGCGATCAAACCCCGTCACCGCTCGCTTATTGTGCGCCGTGTCCTTGAGCGTGATGTGTCGCCAGCGGCGGCAGCTGAATCGCTCATCGCAGAGAATGCTCTCACCGGCGCTGTCCTCACAGAGGCACAGGCCTTCGTTGATTTGTGTACGTATCTGGCAGAGCGAAACCTACCACTTGTGGTTCGAACAGTTGCAGCGGAGCTTGGCCTAGACGAGCATGCAGTTAGCGGTCAGCTCGAAAGACTCATGGATGCCGACGGCAGCGACCAAAGCGAGCTGCTTGATGAATGTTGCGACACACTTCTACCAGACACGGTAGTGCCGGCGCCAGACTCACATTCTGTGATGTTCTTGACCATGCATGGTTCGAAGGGTTTGACGCGAAAGACGGTTGTCCTCCCCGGGTTGGAGGAGGCATGTCTCCCTAACGGAGGAGACCCGACTAGTCTACCCGAGAAGCAGCGCCTTTTCTTTGTAGCCCTGTCTCGGGCCACAGACAATCTCTTGCTCACCCTACCCCACAACCGTGGTGGTGCGGACAGCCTGAAATTCTTCATGGCAGGGCGTGGAGAGCCAAGTACATTCATTGCGGCTGCGGGTCTCACGCCTCAATATCACGAGTAGTGATAGTGCTGCTTGACAAGCCCATGCAGCTGTCGGCGCATCTTTTCAAAGGAAGGTCATCGTATTGTGAAGCTGGCAATGTTCGTCAAACGATCATCACCTTTGAGCTGGCAAGTGGTAGCGCCGCAGCTGATAGGCAGAGCCGTTAGGCAGCATCGATGGTACTTTCATCGACTGTCCGCAATCGACCCAGAGCGGCCGCCTACGATCTTATGCCGATGGGATGCCCCCGAGACATCCATCCGTGACTGCAACTAAGCCCGTGCGTCCGCGTTGTATGTATCGACGGCGACTCGGCCAAGTATTCACGTGCAACGTCATTGGGAGGTGCGGGATCGGGGTGGGGTCCCATGTGGCGCGACGGTGAACCAGCTTCTGGTCGACGAACCACCGGATCTCGCACGGATCCCATTCGATCGTGAATCGATGCAAGGCCTTTGACGCGTCAAATCCCAACTTGATGATAGCGGGCGTTCCACGGTAGCCGTAGTCAAATTTCGCGCCGGCGGTGCCCGGGTTGTAGAACACATTCACCAGGAGCTGGTCTGGCCGATTCCCTAGTATTTCTACATCGATCTCCTGTCGGGGCGAGTCACGGTGGAGAAAGAAACCCGTCACCAAGCCCGGGACATTCGTGGTTTGCAGCATCGCTTCAAAACGCCCGAACAGGAAACTGGCGCGGCTCGAGATCGCCGCAGCGCTGAGATTCCGAACGCCGAGTGACTCCTCGATGACCGCAAGTGAGAGACCGCCATTCGCTGCTTCGGTGACGTTAGCCGGACGAAAAAGTCCGAGGTTTCCAGGGAAGGTATCATTTCGCAGCAGCCACCGCGCGGACTGGATTTGAGCGAGATCGTCCTCGAAGCACACCCGCACAGAAGCTGACGATTCCTGCCCCTCGAACGCGCTCGCGCTGATTCCGGCCCAACCTGCGCGTGGCTTCGCTATCCACGGCGACGGGTCGTGTCGAAGCCGCCTTGCAGGAGCGGCTATTGCCCTGTCGGGCGGCACTCGCTGGTGCCTTCGTAGTCCAATGTCGGGAACAGCCGGGTATGGCGCGTCCGGCGGCGCCAGCCCCAAGTGCTCACAAAGTGTATGCCAACTGCTCGTGTGTCCGCGATGCAAATGAAGGATGTCGGCCCCTTCCAATGCGTCTAGTATGCCGCCAAGGTGGCAATCAGCGGATCTCGCTACATCGTCGATCACAATGTACTTGGCGCTTGGGTACCGCTGGGTTAGCACCCTTATCTGCGGTCCTAGCGAACCTATGTTGACGTAAGCGTCGAAAACGCGATCAGCACGACCTGCGAGGAGGCTCTCAAATTCACATTCCGGGATCCCGTCATAATCGCTGCAACAGCGATAACCAAGCATCGAGAGGGCCATTGCAAGCGATGACAGCCCAGATCCCGGGGCTCCGAACGCGAAAACCGGAGAATGGGCCGGCCGCCGATGAAACAGCGCCGCGTCGCCGCTATCGAGAATGCCAATCCGGCTCAGTGCCGGCAGGATCGAGTATGAATTCGTCGAGTGGAGATCGCGACGTTGGTTGATCACCGAGCGGCGCAACGCCCGAACCTCCAGCTCTCGGAACTTGTGATTAATCCAGAGGTCGATCGGGCCGCGGCACGGAAGAAGGTCAAGCAGCGCCTGAGCCCCCTTCTTCGACAGCACGTAACCGGACAGGTACCAGAGACCGCGCTCCGGGCGAAACACATTCTTCGAAACTAGTTCCTTTGGAGCACCGTGGCGCACCTCCTTGTAGGACACGTACAAGACATCGAACCTTGGACTGGCCCGGTCAGCATCTTCCATCTCGCGCCACGCCTGCTCGACGATCCGCCCAAAGCTGCGCTCGAACCAGACGTCGTCCTCAAGCACTAGAGCATAGGAAGCACTGGACTGCGCGATTGCCCTCCAGACGCCAATGTGCGAGCGCGCAACGGCGGTCTCTGCCTGAGTCATCCTAATCGGGCGCCCTAGATCAAACGCATCCGGGACTGCGTGAGGTTGCGGTTCGACGAATAGCTGGTCGCCGAGGGTATAGAACGGGTCGACATCGGCGCCATCAAGGGATTCTGGAGGATCGGCTCGCGCGTCACATGCGGAGTATCGAACGGCGCGCTCCGAGAGCGGCTTGCCGTGGGCGTCCAAGATACGATCGAGCTCGCGCACCATATCAGTCCAACGGTTCGGTTGTCTGTCCAAGTTGATGACGAAGATCGGACCGATCCCCGATTTCTGAAGATCCGAGGCCCCCAAGAACGTAGGGCACCGCTGCCGCGGCAGGCGGGATCGGCATTGCAAGAATAGGATGTAGAGAAGGCGCGACGCTGAACGCAGCGGTTTCGAAAGGTTCATTCGGAGACTATCCGTCCTTGTGATCGAATCTCTTTTGATTCGACTGTCGCCAGTTTCTCGCATCGCCGCGGTGACTCAAAGGCCATCGCGAGACGGCAAGTGAATCCCAGTCTCGCAATACTACTAGGTCGCCCTCAACACGGCCTCCCGGCATCGTGCCAAGGTCGAAAATCGACTTCGAAAGATTCCCCGGCCCGGTCGTCGCCTGAATCTCAGGCAACGCATCCTCGCCAGCGAGTTCAAGGAGACTTGTCGCCTGACTGAGCGCACGTTCGATGATCGGATGACCTCGGCTTGCAACGAGTGGATTGTTGTTAAAGTAGAAAATCCAGTTCGGGTCGTAGGCATCAGCACAAAGAAACACGGACGGCTTCACCATTGCCCCAGAAGCGATGTCGTAGCAGAGGGGCTGGAGTTTGAGCCGACCGTCCTCGAACAGCCAGCCGATGTCGGTACCAACACAGACGTCGTCCGCATCGACATAGAAGCCGCCTTCGACTAGCAAGTAGCAAAGCCGGAAGTAGTCGGCCTGCATTGCCGGGTGGTAGCAGCGTTCAAAGGCGCACTCGTGCCGCGCACCCAACGAACCACCGATGAAAGCCTTGGCAGCGTGCTCGTCGAATAAGCGATGCGTGAAGCCGCTCGTCTCCCAACGGGTCCACGAGGCGACGCATTCCTCGACGTCGTGCGGCAACTGCCGAAGGTCATGCCAAAACTGCACGATCGTTCTGGGTGTCAGATGCCCGTACCGATCGTTGACGGAGTGCTGACCTAAGCGGCGTTGAACCAGCTTTCTGATGAATTCCGAGCGCTGCCGATGGTGCTCGGGACTGTCGGGCTCCTGTTGCATCCAGATCCACCGTCGTTGAGAGGAGGCTTTCGCTCGCGCTGGTGACTACAAATTCTTGGCGCTACTTAGGCACGCGCATCATCCACGGTGAGCTGACTGACAAGTTTCCCTTCGAGCCTTTGGAACTGACGTGCCCGCTTTCTTCGGACCAGCACTCTCTGGAAGATGGCTCTGTCCGGGCTCATTGATGATAGCTGCCGTTTGGGCTGTGCCGGCGTGAGGTTCCCAGGCTCGAATGCGGCCGGACCTCTGATGTTATCACCGCGGCCGTTCATAGGCACGTCAGAATACTACGGCGCGGACCGTGTGCTGGAAATTCGGTTGCGGCTCAGATCCAGGCCAGGTCTGATCGTTACCGAGTCGCAAGGAAGGCGCACGTTTGCTCACAACGCGGCCACGATCAATCGTCGAGATGTCCGCTCCTGGCTAAAAGCGGAAGTTCCAAAGGCCTCTGACGAGAGTCCGCTTTACCCCCAGAAGCGGACATTGGTGCGGGGTCATCCGCACATCTGCTTATCACACAAGCGGACCTGTTAGGCACGTGGTCAAAAGGGCACCCTTTTGACCGGGCCATTTTCCACAATGGACCTTATCACCCCCGATATGGAAACCCGTGCCGTCTTCTCCCCTATAGCCTCAAAACGCACTACACGTTAACAGCGCGTTCTTTTATATAAATTCCCGCAATAATCGTTTATTGTGATTGCGTCAGGTGCAAATTCACCTGATCGGCATTAACGCGCCGATTCACAAAGACACGCCCTTTTATGGGGCCGTGGCGGCACCGGAAACGGTGTCCCTTCTTTGTGAGGGAGCGTTAACCGTCGCGGTCCCACCAAAGGAAGGAGTGCTCCCCATGATGCAAACCCAACTACCAGACCCTGTAGATATTTACGTTGGGCAGCGCCTGCACGCCCGCCGCGTGGAGCTAGAAATCACCCAGGAAGCACTGGCCAAATCCGTTCTCCTCACATTCCAGCAGATTCAGAAATACGAGAAGGGCACAAACCGCGTTTCGGCCAGTCGGCTCTACCAATTTGCCGGCATCCTCGATGTTGACCCCGGCTGGTTCTTTGAAGGTTACACCAGCAATACCGAACCCGCCCCTGATACGCCGGAGCCGCCCCCCATCCACTGGACGCGCCTTTGGCGGGTTATCTCAACTTTGCCGCCGGACGTGCGACAGAGCTACATAGCGCTTGGCCACAGCCTCGCCGCCATGCTCAAAGGCGGCTCGTCAGAGCCGCCCTCAAGCGCCGGGAGCCGGGCTTAAAATCCCGGCTTTGCGGCCCGTGGCCTGGCCCGCATCCCGTTCAGCGTGCGGCTGATATTTTCCAGACTGGCGAGTGCGTTGCGCCGTTCCGGTGTTTCCCGGTCCGTCCGGACCAAAGCTTTTGAGACCATGCCGAAAAGTCCCCGCAATTCGGTTTCAGTTCTTTTTGAAAGCTCTACGCTTGTTATCAGTTTCATCTTTTTTCCTCCTTGTTGGCTGGCCCGACCATCGAGCCGTCTCACCCCCCGGACACAGGACGGCCTCGTGCGTCGCCTGACAGACAACACGGAGAAAAAATGCGGCTGGTGACGAGTGGAGAGCGTCAAACAGCGCTGCAAGCGAAGCTAAGGCGAATTTGAGAATTGATTTTGAAAGCTTTGATCCTGCGGACGGCACGCCGCGATCCGCGACGATCCCTTTCCAGCCCGTTTGGGAAAATCAGACCGTGCGAACGGGAGTCTTTGCGGGCTTTGACGCTCCTGATGGCTATTCTCGTTGAGCTGAACACCGTTGGGCCGTGTCATTACCCCTGAGCACGGCGAGAGAGCGCAACCCTCTCTAATTATTCTTCTTCTTACGTCTTTCCAGTGTACCTGCCGGCCCAAGCCGCCTCAATCCCAGAGATCCTTTCGTTTCCGGTTTCCGCTTCGCGGACCCTCCGGATACGAAGAGGATCTTGGATGACCCGGCTTGCTCCGGCAGGTCTCCCCTTTGTTGTTCGAAGTCACAACCAACAAAGGAGAACGATCATGAAACTTCTGACAAAAAACATTTACGACAAACTATTGGCCAATGGCCGCAAACAGGACGAGGTACGCGGCACGGCGGAAGAAATAGACTTCCATCCGGTCGTC